>WBXI01000130.1 GCA_008933025.1 Verrucomicrobiota bacterium | reverse complement strand
GGGGGACAACAACAACGGGTGGCTATCGCCCGCGCGCTGGCGATGGAGCCGGCGGTGTTGTTGTTGGACGAGCCCACGAGCGCGCTGGACCCGGAATTGCGCGAGGAAGTGCGCGACGTGCTGCGTCGGCTCGCCGACGCGGGATGCACGATGCTGACGGTCACCCACGACATGCGGTTGGCGCGGGACATCGCCGACACCGTGTTGTTTTTCCACGGGGGAACGATCGTGGAATCGGGTCCGCCCGACCGTTTGTTCGCCGAGCCCCGGCACGAGCGGACGCGGGAATTCCTGCGTTCGGTCAGGGAGTGAGGCGGGCCGCGGCGGTGGCAAGGAGGGCGGGACCAAGGGGGCCGCCGCGATCACCGGCCGGCGGGGACTCTCCGTCATTGCGGGACACCCCGTTTCTCCGCTACACCGACTGGCAACGCGTCCCGAAAAGAGCGTCGCTTTATGCCGAATCCATGGACCGGAAAGGGGAATCCCTACACCCGCAAGGAAGTCATCGAACGTCTGCGTGCCACCCTGAAAAAGGGCGATGCCCTGATTGCCGCCGGCGCCGGCACCGGCATCAGCGCGAAGTTCATCGAGCGCGGCGGGGCCGACCTCATCATCATCTACAACTCGGGCCGCTTCCGCATGATGGGCCACGGGTCCACCTGCGGCATGATGGCGTACGGCGATGCCAACGCGATCGCCATGGAGATCGGCGAGTACGAGGTGCTGCCGGTGGTGGAGGAAGTGCCGGTGATCTGCGGCGTGCATGCCACCGACCCGCGCCGCCGCATGTGGCACTGGCTCCTGCAGGTGAAGGCAATGGGCTTCAGCGGGGTGAACAATTTCCCGACCCACACCATCGTCGACGGCCATTTCCGTGGCGTCCTCGAGGAGACCGGGATGAGCGTCCGCAAGGAGTACGAAATGGTGGCGCTCGCCCGGCGGATGGATCTGTTTTCGATCGTCTACGTCGGTTCGCCCGAGGAGGCCGTCGAGATGGCCAAGTCCGGTGCCGACGCGATCATCGCCCACGTCGGCACGACGGTCGGGGGATCGATCGGCGTCCGGAACGCGGTGGTCAGCTGGGACGACACCTTGAAGCGGACGCAGGCCATCATCGATGCCGCGAGCCGGGTGCGGAAGGACATCTTCTTCCTGTGCCACGGCGGCCCGATCAACACGCCGGAAGACGCGCACCGGGTGTTGCAGGGCACGGACGCGGTGGGGTTCGTCGGCGCCAGTTCGCTGGAACGCATGGGCGTCGAGGCATCGCTGACCAACCTGACGCGGGAATTCAAGAAGCTGAAGGCACCCGCGGCCAGAAAACCGGCCCGCAAGTCGCGTTGACGGCATGGGCCCCCACCGCATGAGCACCGCATCGCGTCGTTTCATCACCACCGCCGAGGCCCTGAAGGAAGACTACAAGGGCCGCACGAATTATTGGCTCGCTCGGCCCGAGATTGCCGACGCCAAGGACCTCCAGTTGTGCCGGGCGGTGTTGCCCGCGGGGGAGGGACACGATTTCCACACGCATCCCGAGCTCGAGGAAATCATCTATGTGCTCGAGGGCACGGTGGAACAGTGGGTGGAGACGGAGAAACGGATGCTCCAGCCGGGCGAGGTCGCGCACATCCCGCGCGGCATCGTCCACGCCACCTTCAACCCGACCGACCGCGACGCGGTGATCCTCGCGATCCTGTCGCCCGCCTCGACGCAGGGTCCGTTCCTCGTCGACGTGAGCGGGGAGGCGCCTTGGAACGCGCTGAGGCAGTGATCGGCCGGGCGGCCGCGGATCCCGGAAGTCCCCCCGATCGCCGGCCGCCGAAGACCCGGGACATTTTGCCGTACACCGGTTGTTGCAGCTTATGGATCCTATCGCCGACCGCCGTTTCGTCGCCGCCGCCGAGGCGGTCACCGAACTTTCGCCGTTCACGCTGAACGCCTGGATGTCGCGGCCGGACATCGTGCCGTGCCGGGAGTTGCTGATGGTGCGGGCGACGATGGAGCCGGGATTCTGCCATCCGTTCCACCGTCATCCGACGCGCGAGGAGATCATCTACGTGTTGTCGGGGCAGGCGGAGCAATGGTGCGGGGACAGGCACCGGGTGTTGAAGCCGGGCGAGATGGTGTTGATCCCGGCGGGGGAGGCGCACGGCACCTACAATCCCTTCCGGGAACCGGTGGTATTCCTGGCGATCCTGGCGCCGGCGGGGGCGGCGGGGCCGGACATGGTGGACGTTTCGGGCGAGGCGCCGTGGGTCGGGAAGCGCGAGGGGTTGGGATTGCCGGCGTGCGTCACGCGCGCGGACCCAGCCGTCAGTCGCGCTCCAGGGTGAACAGGGGGCGCGGCGCGGTGCGGCGAAGTTCCACGTGGCCGTCGATGAAAGCGAGGTTGGCGCGGAACTTCCCCTTCTTGGCGGCACCGGCCACCCCGCGGTCGGTGTCGCTGCTGCGTTCGTTGCCGCCGCTGTGGCGGTAGCAGACATTGCCGTTCCCGTCCGGATAGAGGCAGGCGTCCCAGCCGTCGGTGTCGCCGTAGATCACGGTGCCCACCGGGTCCTGCACGTTGCGCGAGCCGGTGCCCTTGGTGCCGTTGTTGATGAAGCCGTTCTGCGCGTAGGCGAGATAGCCCCAGAATCCACCGGTCTGCAGCGTGGCCGTCGCCTTCTGGTCCTTGCGCTGGATGCTGGAGGGACAGATGAAGATGCCCTTGCCGGCCTCGCTGGCCGAGCGGCCGACGTACGGTTGCAGTTGGCTGTACCAGATCGGGCGCGTGGGCCCGCCGAGCCATTCCGCCAGGGGCCAACCGATCGGATAGGAGCCGTGGTCCTGGTCGTACATCGACGCCACCATGGACAGTTGGCGCAGATTGCTCTGGCAGACCGCCGCGCGCGCCTTGTCTCGTCCGCGGGCCAACGCGGGCATGATCATCCCGGCGAGGATCGCGATGATCGCCACCACCACGAGCAACTCGATCAGGGTGAATCCGGCGGCGGGCCGACGGACCATCGGGGTTTTCATAGTCGGGCTTTGATCGCGCGGATGCCGGTACCCAGGGCAGGCACCTGTTGGAAGAGGCCCGCCGTGCTGTCCCAGTAGTCCTGATGGAGCAAGATGCGGCCCTGCTCGTCAAAGCGGATCTGCGAGATCCCGATCGTCCGGATCGTCTTCCCCTTGGCGACGCTCTTCATGCGGACATCCATCACCCAGCGGAAGTAGTAAGTGCCGTCGGACGCGCGGGTCACGTCCTCGAAGGTCGCCGTGACGCTCTCGGCGGCTTCCATCGTGGCCTCGAAGTATTTCTGGATGGCCTCGGGACCGCGGACGGTCTTCAGCGTGTCGTTCAGGTAGGCGTCCGGAGCGTAGACGTTGGTGGTCTCGGCCCGGACGCTGACCGCGGTCATCCCGCCGAGGAACTGTTTCACGCGGGCAATGGCCGCGCGCTCGGCATCGGAACCCGGGGCGACGTTCGGACGGGTGGCGACGGCGGCCAGGACATCGGCGTGTTCCGCCGAGAAATCGGTCTGCACGGGCACCGTGCGGCAGCCGAGGGCGATGCCGAGGCAAAGCAGGACGAAGAGGGCGCCGAATGTTTTCTTCACGCCCTATCCATGCGCCGAAACGGCCCGGTCGGCAAGTGTGCCGGCCGGGCCGTTGGCGTTGGGAATGGCGGGGCTCAGTTGCCGTCGCCGGCCGCGGGCTTGATCTCGGGCGCCGCGGGGTGCGCGGCGATGTAGGCGTCGACGTCGCGGGTGACGACGAGTTGGCCCCACATCAACAAGGCGTGGCCGGGGAAGGTGCAGACGAACTCGTGCACGCTTTCCTCGTCGGGCGCCTTGAGCTTGAGGACCTCGCGTTGGCCGGCCTCGAGCAGTTTGGTGCCGGCCCACAGGTCGGCCGTCTTCGGGAAGAAGGCGCGGCCGCGGTTGTCGAATTCGTCGGGCTTCATGAGGGCGGCGGCGGCGCCGACCTTCTCGCGGGTGCCCGGCTTCACGAAGGCGAAGTTGTGCGGCATGAAATCGCCGTTCTCGAAGACGACCTCGAAGGGTTTGCCGGCCTCGACGACGAGGCGGGTGTTGTCGAAGCGCATCTGTTCGCGGACCGTGCGCACCACGAACACGGCGACGCGCAGTCCCTTCAGGTCGGCGCGCAGGGCCGAGGCCGCCGGGGCATCGAGGATGCCGGCCAGATCGTCGGCGAGTTGGATGGTCTCGACGTATTCGGTCGAGGTCCGTTCCGTCGCGGGGACGGTGCGTGCCCAGGCGATGAGGTCGGTGGCGACGCCGCCGGCCTGGGTCTTGGGCCAGGCGGCGCGGGGGATGGCGCGGACACCCCGGGCCGCGGCGTTCACCTGGTCGTGGCTGTGGATGAGGGTGGCCATCGAGGCGAAGGTTGCCGCGGGATCCTGGCCCATGCTGACGAGGGCCCGGATGGCGGCGCGCTTGAGAGCCGCGCCGGCATTGGCGCCGACGGGGATCACGGCGGGTTCGTGCGGCGCGGGGATGCCGGCCTTCTGGAACACCGGACGGCGCTGGGCGTCGAGCGCGAGGAGCGTGAAGCCATCCAGACGTTTCTCGAACGCCCCGTTGTTCTCGGTCCGGTTGAAGACCTTGACGGATTCGACGGGGTATTCGCGGCCGAGATCGACCTCCCACCAGGGATGATTCTCGTTCTCGGCGGTGTGCGTCTGGGAGTTCGAGCCGAAGGACCCGTCGGTGTTGCCGTCGATGGCGTGCTTGGCTTCGCCGCCGTTGGAGGTGCTGGACTGCGTGGCGGTCCCGGCGAGGGCGACGTTGCGGTCGCCGCTGACCACCTGGACTTCGGCGAGGGTGAGGGTTCCCGAACGGGGGAGCTCGATGCGCACGAACCGCGCGCCGCCGCCGCTCGCGTTGCCGGTCGCCGGGTCGGCGAGCAACGGCTTCAGGCGGGCGTACGGTTTGGCGCGGAGATCGGTGTCGAGGATCGTGGGCAACCCGTTGAGGAGGTCGGCGAGCATGCCGGGTTTGGCCTTGGCCGCGTTCCAGACGCGATCGAAGCCGTCGTCGGCCACGGCCAACGCCGCCCATGCGCCCTCGCGCAATTCCGTGCGGGGGGAACCGGTGGCCAACGCCGCAAGGCGGTCGCGGACACCGACGAGTTCCTTGGGCGACTGCTGCGGGAGCAGGCGGCCCAGGGCCGGCGCGGCGGCGGCGTCGGCGGATTCGGCCAGCCCGAGCAATTCGGCGGCCCGGGTGGAACCGTGCAGCTTGGCGAGGTCCATGAGGGCCGCGCCGCGGTCGGCGTCCAGGACGTCCGGACGACGGAGGACCGCTCCCAAAACGCCCGCGGTGCGCGGCATCTTCAACAGTTCCGGCGTGCTGACCGCCTTGATGAGATAATCGACGCCCGCGGGGTTGCCGGCGGCGACGGAAACGCCGGCGGCGATGGCCGGGCGCCACCACTTCTCGAGCTGGCGCAGGGTCTCGCGCATCGTGTAATCGAGGTAGTAATCGGTGGGCTTGGTGAGCGCGGCGAGGGCGACGTCGGCGGCCAAGGCATCGCGGAAGAAGCTGGCGGCGCGGACGGCCTCGAGGCGGACGCGGGGGTGCTCGTCCTGGGCGAGTCCCTTCAGGAGCACGAGGGCATTGGGCACGCGGTCGCGCCAGTAGCAGAGCACGCGGGTGGCGGCGGCGCGGGCCCGGTGGTCGTCGAGGGCGAGGACGGATTTCAGGAGGCCGACGTCGACCACGTTGTGCCATTGGTGGACCCAGAGGGCCTCGGTGAGGTGGTGGGCGTATTCGGCATCGGACTTGGAGAGGTTGGCGGCCCAGACCTTGGTGGCGTCGATGACGGCGGCGGAGTCACGGGCGCCGAGTTCGACCTTGGCGAGTTCGCGGACGCCGTTCTCGGGTTCCTTGAGCAACTCGAGCAACGCGGGGATGGGTTGGCCGGCGATCGGCGGTTGCTTCAGCAACGGGCGGCCGGGATAGGTCATGCGGTAGATCCGGCCGTGCAGGTGGTCGCGGTTCGGATCCCGCAAATGGTGCTGCATGTGGCCGATGATGGCGTTGGACCAATCGCAGAAGTAGAGGGCGCCGTCGGGCCCGATGCTGGCGCAGATGGGGCGGAAATTCGGGTCGGTGGACGACACGATGTTCTCGAGGGTCTCGCCCTTCAGGCCGGAGCCCTCCTCGGAGACTTTGACGCGGTAGATGCCCTGGAAGCCGATGACGTTCAGGTTGATGAAATTGCCCTGGAACTCCTCGGGGAAGTGCCGACTGCTGATCATCGTGGTACCGGGGCAGGGGCGGGACGGGCGCGGCCAGAACTCGCGCATGCCGGAGTGCTTCGCGGGGTAATCGATGTGGCCGCTGAAAGCCGGGGCGAAGTAGGTGTTGTTGCCGGTGGCGTCGGTGACGAAGTCATTGCCCCAGCGGTCGAAGACCTTGCCGTGGGGGTTCGCGAACCCATAGGCCGCGTAGACCTCGAATTTGCCCGTGCGGGGCTCGAAGCGGAGGATCGCGCCGTCGTCGTTGCGGACGGGGCCCTCGGCGGATTCGACCTGGGTGCGGTGGAACACGCCGTCGGAGAGATAGATCGAGCCGCCCGGATCCAGCGCGACCGCGTTCGAAGTGTGGTGGGAGTCGGCGGAATCCAGGCCCATCAGCACGCGTTCCTTGGTGTCCGCCTTGCCGTCGCCGTCGGTGTCCCGCAGGTACCAGAGATCCGGGGCCTGCACCAGCAACACGCCGTCCTTGTAGAACTGGAATCCGGTCGGCGCGTTGAGGTCGTCCGCGAAGTGCGTGCATTTGTCGGCCTTGCCGTCGCCGTCGGTATCCTCGAACACCAGCAGGCTGTCGCCGGTCTTGGAGTCGGGCGTGCGCTCGGGGTAGTTGAGCCACGCGGCCACCCACAGGCGGCCCTTGGCGTCCCAGGCCATCTGCAGCGGCTTTACCAACTCGGGAAAGCGTTCCTCGCTGGCGAAGAGATTCACCTTCATCCCGGAGTGGACGGTCATCTTGGCGATCGCTTCCTCGCCGCCGAGGAACACGTGGGAACCGTCGGGGTTCTGGCCGCGTTTGTTGGTCAGAACCGGCGTGACCTTCGGCAGATTGCTGTCGTTGGGCTCGACTTCCCTGCCCTTGGCGGCGGCCCAGACCACGACGTCGCGGTTCGCGGTCATGGTGTCGCGGACGGCCATTTCCTCCTGCATCACCTTGTAGTTGGAGACGTAGGGGGCGGGGGCGTTGCGGTCGCTGATGAAACCGCCCTTCTCGGGTTGGTAGGCGAGGGCCGAGCGACCGCCGTAGACGTTGTAACCGTCGACGGTGCGGTAGCGGCTGTGCCAGATGGCGTTCTTCTCGTTGATGGCCGCGCGCAACTTCTCGAGGTTCAACTCCGGCGCGGGCGCACCGAACAGGCCCTTGTAGATGACGTTCGCGATCTGGCGGTCACCCTCCGCCCCGAGCAAATGGCCGTTGATCGTCAGGGCCTGGCCCTTGGCTACGGCCGCCGCGTACAGGTCGACGCTCGGCGAGAACAGGTCCACGAATGGGACGTCGTTTGCCTTCGCCACCTCCGCGATCGCTTCCGCGTACAGGCGGCGGTTCGCGTTCATCGGGGTCGGGTCGGGGAAGTTCGGGTCCGGGTGCCGTTCCTCGGCGGCCGGCGAGAACAACACCAGCCGCGCGTTCCCGCGACCGGAGAAGTCCTTCGACCGGACGTCCTTCACGTAGTGGTCAAGGTCGTCCCTGAACTTGCGGATCCCGACGGGCCCTTGCGCCGCCTCGTTCGCGCCAAAGAACGCCAGAATCACGTCCGCCTTGGTCCGGCGCAGCCAGTCTTCCGGCGAGCCGAAGTTTTCCGAGCGGTGCCGGGTGACCACCTCGTCGCCGGCGACGGCGAGGTTGCGGAAGACCAGATTGTGGTCCGGAAACCGCGCGAGGACGAGAGCCTCCAGATACCCGGTGTGTTGGAACCGGTCGGCGACGGCGCCACCGACGAGCGCCACGTGGTCGCCCGGCTGGAGGTTGAAGGATGCTGGGGCGGCGTGGAGTCCCCACGCTACGGCGAGGCTCGCGGCCGTCACCAGGAGGCGTTTTGTGATGCTCATGGAAAAGTGTGCTCAGAATGCCGGTACCCGACCGTGCCCGGGAAGGCCGAAATGCCGAAAGCGTGCGTTGGGACGCATCTTTTCATGGTCGCATCGCGGGAAAACGGCCGCCCCGTCATGCCGGCCCATGACGGACGCTTCCCGGGCCCGGAATATTCCAGGGGATTGTTCCCCGGGCCAATTCCCCCGGGGCCGGCAGCCCGACGCGGGTTTCCCCGCCGCCGTCACGGAACGTCCGGACCCCCGAAACCCAGCAGTCGGCGCTGCTTGATCAACTCCGCCACCTGCGCCGGCAACTTGTCCTCCCACCCGGGCTCCGCGTTCTGGAGCATTTTCAGGACGTCCCGGCTCAGGATGTCCATGTGGCCCGGGTTCACGTCGCGCAGCCCCTGGATGAAGCGGTTTTGCACGAGATAATCGTAGAGATGCGACAGATGCGGGGCGACGCGGAGGTTCTCCGCGGTGATGATCGAGCCCGATTTGACCTCGCGGTAGGGGTACACGTAGAGCTTGAGATCGTTTTTGAACATCCGGCCGAAGCTTTCGAGGATGCCGCCCTCGAGGTCCGCGTAGTACTTCTCGTCGAAAAGTTCCCGCAGTGTCGGCAGGCCCATCACCAGCCCGATCGGTTGCTTGGTGAAGCGGAACAGATAGCCCGCCAACCGATGGAACTCGCCGTAGTTCGAGATCAACACCGGATGGCCCAGCGCGCAGAGCAGGTCCACGCGGTCGAGGAAGTCCCGGTGGTCGATCTTGCCCTCCGCGCTGAGGTTTTTCAGCGTCATCTCCATCAGCACCACGAGGTCGTCGGCCACCACGTTGGGTTCCTGGACGAACTGCGCCTTCGCGCAACTCACCATGTCCACGGTGACCTTGGTCACCGGCCGGAACGAGCCGCGTTCCACCAGGACGCATTTCTTGTAGAGCATGTCCCCGGCCTGGACCAGATGGCCCTCGGGATGGAACAACGCCGCGTTGGTCAATTCCTTCTCCACCAGTTGCAACGCCAGCAGGCGGTTGTCGACCTTCGGGAACGCCGGCCCGCGGAATTCGATCATGTCCACCTCGATCCGCTGGATCGACAGGGCGTCGAGCAGGTCGTCCACCACCCGCGCCGCGTTCTCGTGGTGGTAGAGAGCGCCGTGGATGAGGTTCACCCCGAGGATGCCGAGCGCTTCCTGCTGCTGCAGGGTCTCCCGGTCCCACATGATCACGTGCAACAGGATGTCGCTCGGTTCCGCGCCGGGTTGGTGCTGGAACCGGATCCCCATCCACCCGTGCGTCTCGTCGCGCCGCCGGTAACCCCGCGCCGCGACGGTGTCGGCAAAGGCAAAGAACTTGGTCGAGGCCCCGCGCAGGCTCGCCAACCGCGCGACCAGCAGCCCGTACTCGTGGTCGAGCATGGTCTGCAACCGGTGCCGGCTCACGTAGCGCTCCGTCTGCCCGTAGATCGCGTCGCTCACCGTCATGTCGTAGGCCGACATCGATTTGGCGACCGTGCCGCTCGCCCCACCCGCCCGGAAGAACCAGCGGGCCACCTCCTGCGCCGCCCCGATCTCCGCAAAGACGCCGTACTTCGTGGCGTCGAGATTGATCTGCAGTGCCTTTTCGTGGGTGTCGTTGGCCTCGTTCATTCGCGCGGACAACAGAGCACACGAACGCCGGACGGCAAAGGACCGCGTCTTTGGCCGTGGGTCCGGCGTCGCGCCGCCTTCCCCGGTCGCCCATGGCTCCGGACGGCAAAGTACCCCACTTCCGGCTTTCCTCCCGCCGATTGCCTCCCGATTCTCCGCCTCCCGATGAGCGAAGCCTCCACTCCGTCCCGGTTGGGATACCGCATGCCCGCCGAATGGGAACCCCATGCCGGCACTTGGCTCACCTGGCCCCGGCCCGAGGGCATCAGCTTCCCCGGCAAGTACGAGCCCGTGCCCGACGTCTATGCCGAGTTCATCCGGCATTTGGTCGCCGTGGAGCACGTCCACATCAACGTGTGGAACCGCGACAAGGAAGCATGGGTCGCCGGCCTCCTGCGCGACCGCGGCGTGCCGCTCGATCGGGTCCGTTTCCACCACTTCCCCGCCTACGAGCCCTGGTGCCGCGACCATGGCCCGATCTTTCTGGTCCGCGGCGAGGGCCCGTCCCGCGAACGCGCCGTCGTCGACTGGGATTACAACGCCTGGGGCGGCAAGTACCCGCCGTACGAACTCGACGACGCCGTGCCGCGGCACGTGGCCGGACTGCGCGGCCTGCCCTTGTTCCGGCCGGGCATCGTCATGGAAGGCGGCGCCCTCGACGTCAACGGACGCGGGACCCTTCTCACCACCGAATCCTGCCTCCTCAATCCCAACCGCAATCCGTCCCTCGACCGCGCCGGCATCGAGCGTTGCCTGTGCGATTACCTCGGGGTCACGAAAATCCTGTGGCTCGGCGACGGCATCGAGGGGGACGACACCGACGGCCACGTGGACGACCTGACGCGGTTCGTGGATCCCACGACCGTGGTGACGATCGTCGAGGAGGATCCGCTGGATCCGAACCACGGGCGGTTGGCGGAGAACAGCCGCCGGCTCGCGACGATGACCGACCAGGACGGGACGCCGCTGCGTGTGGTGGAACTGCCGTGCCCGGGCCGGATCGAGAACGACGGCCAGCGCCTGCCGGCCAGCTACGCGAATTTCTACATCGCGAACGGCACCGTGCTGGTGCCGACGTTCCGGCACCCCAACGACGCGCGTGCGGTCGGGATCCTGCAATCGGTGTTTCCCGACCGCCGGGTCGTGGGCATCGACAGCACCGAACTGATCTGGGGGTTGGGATCGTTCCACTGCATCTCGCAGCAAGAACCGGCCTGAACCGGACCTCGACCCGGCCCTTGGTTCCCGGTTCACTCGGCCCATGAACCTCACGCACGGGCTGCACCTCGCCTATTGCACGAACATCCATCGCGGCGGGAATTGGGCCGACACCTTCGCGTCGCTCGAGAAACACACGCTGGCCGTGCGCCGGCAGGTGGCCCCGGACCGGCCCTACGCCATCGGGTTGCGCCTCGGCGACGTCGCGTCGCGCGAGTTGTCGGATCCCGCCGCGTTGCGCCGGTTCCGGGAGTGGCTCCGGGCGCACGACGCGCACGTGTTCACGATCAACGGCTTTCCGTTCGGCAATTTCCACGGCGGCCGCGTGAAGGAACAGGTCTACGCCCCCGACTGGACCTCGCCCGAACGACTCGCCTACACCAAGCGCCTGTTCGAATTGCTCGTGGACTTGCTGCCCGAAGATCCCGCGGTCGAGGGCAGCGTCAGCACCGTGCCGGTTTCGTTCAAGGGATTCCGCCTCGACGACCGGCAGGCACGGGTCGCCCGCCGGCACCTCTGGGAGTGCGTCGACTTCCTCGAGCAACTCACCCGGCGCACCGGGCGCAAGTTCCACCTGGGACTCGAGCCCGAGCCCCTCTGTTATCTCGAGACCTCGGGCGAGACGGTCGGATTCTTCGAGCAGATGCGCGCGGACCGCCCCGGGGACCTGCGCATCGACGAGCATCTCGGCGTGAACTACGACTGCTGCCACTTCGCCGTCGAGTTCGAGACCCCCGCCGATGCCCTCGGACGCCTGCGGCGCGCGGGCATCAAGATCAGCAAGATCCACCTCAGCAACGCGCTCCGGCTTCGTCCCACGCCCGAGGCACGCGCCGCCCTCCGGGCGTTCGTCGATCCCGTCTATTTCCACCAGGTCGTCGAGCGACTCCCCGACGGCGATCTCATCCGTTATGCCGACCTCGACGAGGCCTTGGCCACGAACGTCGAGGGACCGCAACTCGATCGCGAGTGGCGCGTGCACTACCACATCCCGTTGCACGCCGAGCCCGGCGGCCAATTCGGCACCACCGCGGAACACGTCCTCGGCATGCTCGACGAGGTCCGCAACCATCCCCGCCTTTGCCAGCATTTCGAGATGGAGACCTAT
>WBXI01000129.1 GCA_008933025.1 Verrucomicrobiota bacterium | reverse complement strand
GCACCGTCGACGACGTGGTTGTTCGTGAGAATGTAGCCGTCCTTGGTGACGACGACGCCGGACCCGATGCCTTCCTGGCGGGGCATGCGGGGCATTTGGCCCCCGCGCCCCTGGGGTCCGCGGGGATCGCCGAAGAACCAGCCGAAGGGATCGACCTGGCCGGGGCCCGCCTGCGTCTTCGCCCGGGTCGCCGTGGTGATCTGCACCACGGATTTGCTGACCCGTCGGACGACGGGAGAGAAACTGCGGGGGAGAGTGCCCTCGCGGTCGATCGACTTGTTGTCGACGACGAGTTGCGCGGGCGCCGGTTTGTCGGCGTCGGCCTTGGCGCGGACCACGGGGAGGGCACCGAGGAAGAGGGTTGCGGTGGCCACGGCCAAGACGGGCCAACGACCCCACTGGAATTCGACCGAGTTGTTCATGAGTTGCCTTTTGCTGTTCAAAGTTGCGGGCGCAACATGGACGACCGGTCCTGACCGCAGGCTTTCCGAGGGATTACAGTTTTGTAAGGCAAGGACGGCATGGGATGCCCGGGCCGGACGCTTCGCGGCATCCGGGTTTGTCTCGCTGCCGTGGTGATCGCGCTTGCCCGGTGTGCCCACGCTCCCGACCCCGGAGACCCCATCATCCCCTTCTTCCCTCCCGTCTTGATACCGTCCGGAATCCGCGCCGAGGCACCGACGAGTGCCACGGCCATCGGGGGGGTGAAAATGCACCCGGCTGTGTGGGCCCAACCCCTCGCCGCGGACCCTCGGGATCCGCGAGGCCAACTTCCGTGCGGCAATTGGCCATTCCGTCGCTGGGCTCGCGATTGAAGGATTCCAACGGCGGCGCGAAGTTACCTGCATGTTGGAGCCCCAACCCACGAGCCGTCGCACATGGGTGCGGTGGCTGGCGCGGCTCGCGCCGGCAACGATCGCGGCGGTCCTGCCGTTTGCCGACGCGGCGCTCGCGGGTGCATTGGGCCCGGATCCGTCTTTCGTCGCCGAGCTCGAGTCCATCGGCCACATCGTCGACGTCGCTCCATACACCAACGGCACGTTTCTCGTCTGCGGCGACTTCCACCGCATCGGCGGCGTGCGGCTCAACCACGTCGCCCTGCTCGATGCCCAGGGCCGTCCGGTGCCCGGCTTCGCGGCCGAACTGGACGGCGACGCGGCGGTGTCCTCGGTCGCGACACAGGCGGACGGGCGGATTCTGGTCGCCGGTTCTTTCCCGCGTGTCGTCGGCTCGGAGCAGGGCGGGGTCGTGCGGTTGTTGCCGGGCGGACGGCGGGATGGGTCATTCCGGTTCGCCGGGGCACCCGCGGTCAGCCCGAGGTTGGGTCGCGTGGTATTGGATCCATCGGGCCGCATCCATCTCGCCTCGTATGCCGGGTTCACCCTCGAAATGCTCCGGCTGCAGCCCGACGGCACTGCCGAGCCGGATCCACTTCTCCAGGCGGAGTGCCAGATCCGCTTCGTTGACGATGCACGTCCACCCCTTGCCCACGTATTGGCCGACGGGCGCTTCTATCTCGCCGGGGCCTTCGATGCCCTGTGGTACAGTACCGCCCGTATCCCGAATCTTGCCCGGCTCGTCCGGATGCGTCCCGACGGGACTCCCGATCCCACGTTCGACATCTTCCTGGGATTCGACGCCGGCCGTTGGGGATACGATCCCGTCGTCAGTGCGTCCGCGTTGCTGCCGGACGGGCGCCTGCTCGTGGGAGGTTCATTCTCGGAGTTCAACTGGCACCCGCGCCCCGGAATCCTGATCGTGAATCAGGATGGTTCCCTGAATCTGGATTTTCGCCCCCGGGGAATCGCGTCGGCCTCGGTGCGAGCCGTGCTGCCCATGCCGGACGGTTCGGTCGTCGCGGGCGGGCTCTTCCAGATCTCCGGCGACCCCGTGCCCCGCATGATGGTGCGGCTCTTTCCCGACGGGTCGCTCGACCCCGCCTTCGCCATGCTTCCGGCGGCGGACTCGTGGAGTGGGCACGTCGACGCGCTGGCTGGTGTGGGCGACGGCCGGTTGGCAGTCGTGGGCGATGGCATCGGCCCGAACGTTCCGTACCCGGGTCCGATCGCGCTTCTGCACGCGGACGGTTCCCCGACGGACGGATTGCCATCGCTGGCCGTCGGTCCCGGCTTGGCCACCCGCATCCAACCAATGCCCGACGGCACGGTGTACCTCTCGGGCCTGTTCCACTTTGTCAACGGGGTGCCGCGCCTCCGCTTTGCCCGCCTCCTCCACGACGGTTCGGTGGACACGACGTTCACGCTGGCGGCCGGGAATCGATACTTCGCGACGCTGGCGCCGTTGGCCGATGGCTCTCTCCTTCTCGGATCTGGAAGTTCCTTCGAACGACCGTTGCTCATCAAGGTCCGGGCGGACGGCCAACTGGATCCATCCTTCGTGGTCACCACTTTGGACGGCTCGTTGAGCGCCATCCTTCCCCTGCCCGACGGGGACATTCTGGTGGGTGGCAGTTTTTCGGGAGCAACGCCCTTTGATGCCAACCCCGTGCCACCCTTTGCCTGTGCGGTCGCGCGCCTCGGACCCGACGGCACCCGGCGCACCAATGCCTTCGGATACTTCGGCGACATCTACTCGGTGCAGGCGCTTCTACCGGAGCCCGACGGCGGCTTTCTGGGGGTCGGCGGCAACAGCGGGTTGGTTCGCTTCAAGCCGGACAACACCCGCGACACCTCGTGGTACCCGAACCAAGCCATCTATGGCCAGATCATGGCGCTCGCCCGCGATTCGCGGGGCCGGGTCGTCGCCGCCGGCTACTTCGGGGCTGTCGGCACCAACCAGGTCGCTGGTCTTGTCCGCATGCTCGGGGACGGAACCATCGACACCGCGTTCGCGCCCACATTGCTGGGCGGGGGCGGTGCCTTCGTCGACGTCCGCGTGGACGCCGGGGATCGTGTCGTTGCCTTGGGTTCCTTTTCCATCGATCCCCGGGAAGAATCCAGTGTCTCGGTCGTTCGGCTGCTGGCCAACGGCTCCGTGGACCCATCGTTCCCGAGGATCCCACAGCCCGGCTATGCCATCGCGCTCGAGGGGAACAACCTGTACGCCGGCATCACCGATTTCTCGACGCCGGCCGAACCCGCCGGCCGCATCGTGCGGTACCAAGTCGGTCCCGGTGCCGCGCCCGTGCGGTGGACATGGAAACCCGGGAGTCGGGAACTTGCCCTCGATGCGGGGGACACCGCCGGAACCGTGCATTGGGAGATGTCGCGGGATTTGAAGACTTGGACCGCGGTGCCCGACGCGACGGCGGGAACCCGCCTCGTGCGGACGGTTTCGCCGGACGATGCCCCGCTGTTTTTCCGGACGACGCGGTGAAACCGCCGCCGGAGGCCCGGATGCACCGCACCGGCCCGCACCCATGGCGACGCAGGCTGGCGCTCCGCATTGGGGGGACGGTCCCGGCGTCAGAATCCTTTGCCGCGGGTCACGCCAACATCTTGTTCACCACCTCGCCGTGCACGTCGGTCAGGCGGAAATCGCGGCCCTGGAAGCGATGGGTCAACTTCGTGTGGTCGAACCCCAGCAGGTGCTGGATCGTGGCGTGCAGGTCGTGCACGTGGACCTTGTCCCGCGTCGCGTTGAACCCGAAGTCGTCGGATTCGCCCAACGAGAACCCGGGCTTGGTCCCGCCGCCGGCGAACATCATCGAGAAACAGTTCGGGTGATGGTCGCGGCCGTCGTCGCCGCCCTGGACCATGGGAGTGCGGCCGAACTCCCCGCCCCAGACCACCAGCGTGTCCTCGAGCAGGCCCCGCTGCTTGAGATCGCGGATCAACGCGGCGGTGGGTCGATCGGTGTTCCCGCAGTTTTTCCGGAGATCGGCGGCGAGGTTGCCGTGTTGGTCCCAGGCCTCGTGGAAGATCTGGACGAAACGCACCCCGCGTTCGACCAGACGCCGCGCGAGCAGGCAGGCGTTCGCGTAGGTGGGACGCCCGGGTTCGGCGCCGTACATCTCCAGGGTCGCCTTGGACTCCCGGGAAATGTCCATCAACTCGGGCGCGCTGGTCTGCATCCGGTACGCCATCTCGAACGAATTGATGCGCGCGGCGATCTCCGGGTCGCCCATCACCCCGAGGCGCTGGCCATTGAGCCGGTTGATGGTGTCGAGGGCGTCGCGCTGCATCCCGGGATCGATGCCCTTGGGGTTGGAAAGGTAGAGGACGGGATCGCCGCCGGTACGGAACAACGTGCCGCCATAGACGGTGGGGAGGAATCCGGCGCCCCAGTTCGACGCGCCGCCGCTGGTGCCCTTGCTGCCGGTGCTGAAGACGACGTAGGCCGGCAGGTCGCTCGATTCCGACCCAAGGCCGTACGTGGTCCAGGCGCCGAGACTGGGCCGGCCGAACTGCTGGGAGCCGGTGTTCATGAAGATCTGCGCGGGCGCGTGGTTGAAAGCGTCCGTGTGCATGGACTTCACGATGCACAGGTCGTCGGCGACGCCGGCGAGGTGGGGCAGGATCTCGGACAATTCGACGCCGGACCGGCCGTGTCGCGCGAACTTGAACTTGGGTCCGAGCAAGGTGGCGTTGGGATTGATGAACGCGGCGCGATAGCCCTCGAGCAATTCGGCGGGGGGCAATTTGCCGTTCCACTTGGCGAGCTCGGGTTTGTGGTCGAAGAGCTCGAGGTGGCTCGGGGCGCCCGCCTGGAAAAGGTAGATCACGCGCTTGGCGCGCGGCGCATGGTGCGGCCGTTTCGGTGCCAGCGGATTCGCCGCCACGGGCGCGGCCATGGCGGAACCCAGCAACGATCGCAGCGCGATCGCGCCGAGGCCGACGCCGCACTGCCGGAAAAACCAACGGCGCGCGATGAATTGCCGGTGGGCTTCCGTGGCCTCCTGCAGGACGTTGATTCGGTTCATGGGGTTGGCGATGGAGGGTTACGGTCGGTCCGGTTCATTCCCGGGTCACGGTTTCGTCGAGGTTCAGGAGCACGCGCCCGAGCGCGGTGTAGGCAGCCCATTGCGTGGGCGTCGCGCCGGCCGGCAGGTCCGCGGGCACCTCGGCGTGCCCGGTCGCCAGTTCGACCGGATTCACCCAGCCGTCGGCGATCCGGTCGCGCTGGCGTTTGAGGAATGCCGCCAACTCGGCGCGCTCGGCGGCCGTGGGCGATCGGCCCAGGACCCGGCGGAACGCATAGACGATGCGCGCCTCGTCGGTCTTCCCGCCGGCCTCGAGGGTTCGGCGGGCCAAGGCGCGGGCGCATTCGACGAAGAGGGTCTCGTTCAGCGTGGTGAGCGCCTGCAACGAGGTGTTCGAGCGCGCCCGTCGCACGCAGGAAAAGTCGCCGTTCGGCGCGTCGAAGTTCTGGAGCACCGGGTACGGGATGCTGCGGAACTTGAACACGTACAGGCTGCGACGGTAGCGGTCCGGCCCCTTCTCCTCGTTCCATGTTTTCGGGCCGTAGCTTGCCGGCGGTTGGAACAGGAACTCGGGCACGGGCGGGTACACGCTGCGCCCGCCGAGCCTGGGCTCGAGCAGTCCGCTCGCGGCCAACGCCACGTCGCGAACGATCTCCGCGTCGACCCGCTGGCGCGGGCCGCGCGCCAACAGCCGGTTGAGCGGGTCCCGCGCCAGCGCCGCCTCGGACACGCGGCTTGACTGGCGGTACGTCGCGGACATCACCACGAGCCGGTGCAGGCCCTTGAGGCTCCAGCCGTGGTCCATGAATTCCACCGCCAGCCAATCGAGCAGTTCCGGATGCGACGGCGCGGGGCTCTGCATGCCGAAGTCCTCGGGGGTCTCGACGATCCCGGTCCCGAAATACGACTGCCAGATGCGATTCACGGCGACCCGGGCCGTCGTCGGCGAACGCCGGTCGACCATCCAGGTGGCGAGCGTCAGGCGCGAGCCGTCGGCGTCCCCGGGCAACGGATGCAGGAACGCGGGCGTGCCGAAACGGACTTCCTGCTGTGGCTTGAGCCAATCGCCGCGTTTGAACACCCGGGTCGGCCGCGGTTCCTCGCCGGGCCCGTTGCCGCGCCGTGCCTCCAGCACCAGCGTCGGCGAGCCCGCCGGCCATTGTTTCCAGAGCGCCTCGATCCGCGCGTTGGCGTCCGCGAATTCCGGCACCAGCGTGCGCCAATGGGAAAACACCGCCGCCACCTGCGCGGGACTGCGCTGCCCGCGCGGGATCCGGAAGATCTCGCGCACCGCCGCCGGCACCGTGTCGGCGACCGCGTTCGTGTCGCCGCACACGCCCAGCCGGAACCGGCCGAGATTGTGGTTCTGGTTGTCGTCGGAGTTGTCGCCCCCGTGGTTCTGCACCAGCCGGAAGTCCAGCACCGCGCCCGCCGCGAACCGCACCGGTTGCTCGGGCACGAACACCGCCTGCCGCGCCACGTTGCGCCGCCCCGGCCCCGCATCGATGCCCCACGCGGTGTCGTCCTTGCCGTCGATGGCCATCGCCACCGGGCCGTATCGCCGCAGGTCGCCGCCCTTCTTTTTCCGGCTCTCCGACTGGAACTCCGGCTCCAGCCCGCGTTCCTCGTTCGAGAAATCCGCGGTGGCCCGCACGAACTTGACCTCGACCTTGTTGGTCGGGTTCGCCGCGTCCGTCGCCGTCACCCTGAACTCGCTCAGCGCCGCGAGCCCGTGGATCGAACGTCCCGGCCCGTGGCACGGCAGGTTCGGGTCCGGCAACTGCTCGAGGCGAAACGCGCCGATCGACGCCGACGTGTTGGTTCCGCGGAAATGGGCGGTCCACCGGGTCGGAGCATAACTGGCCGCCCGGATCGATCCGTCCGAGTGGTCGTAGTAGCGCTCGCCGTTGTCGCCCTCGTGCCGGACCCGGACGGTCTCCCATGCCGGTTGGTTGTCGCGCACCGCGTCTTCCCAACCCGCCATCCGGCGCTCCCATTCGGGCGTCGTGTGCCGCAGGCCTTCCTCCAGATCGCGGATGCGCCGCGCCAGGTCGTTGGCCAACATCTGCTCCGACGGCACGTAGTGGACCCGGCTCGACTCGTGGTCGTTGTTCAGGAACGCCAGCATCCGGTAGTACTCCTCCTGCGACATCGGGTCGAACTTGTGGCTGTGGCATTGGGTGCACTGGATCGTCAGCCCCAGCACCGCCTTCCCGAGACAATCCATGCGGTCGATCAGGCCGTCGGTGCGGAACTGTTCCGGATCCACGCCGCCTTCCTCGTTCAACATCGCGTTGCGCAGGAATCCCGTCGCCACGCGCTGGTCGTCGGTCGCCCCGGGAATCTCGTCGCCCGCGATCTGCTCGACGACGAACCGGTCGTAGCCGAGGTCGCGGTTCAACGCGTTCACCACCCAGTCCCGGTAAGCCCAGACGAAGCGCGGCTTGTCCTTCTCGAACCCGTCCGAGTCCGCGTACCGCGCCGCATCCAGCCACAGGCGTCCCCAGCGCTCGCCGTAATGCGGGGACTTCAACAGGCGCTCCACCACCTTCGCGTAGGCATCCGGCGCCTTGTCCGCGACAAACGCGTCCACTTCCCCGACCGTCGGCGGGAGACCGATCAGATCGAGGCTCAATCGACGGACCAAGGTCGCGCGGTCGGCTTCGGTCGACGGCCGGAGGCCCTCGCGTTCGAGCCGTGCCAGGACGAATCGGTCGAGATCGTTCCGGACCCATCCGCGGTTCTTGACGGCAGGCAAGGCCGGCCGGACCGGGGCCTTGAACGCCCAGTGCTCGCGCGCTTTCGCCGGGTCCGGCGCGGCCTGGACCCAGCTCGCGGCGAGGACGAGGATTGCCACCGCCCACGGGGCCGGGATCGGTCGATGCTGCTTCATGGGTGCGACGGGATCGGGTGTGTTGGTGGCCACGATGGACCCGGACCGCACGGATTGGCGATGCCGGAAATCCGGAAGCCACCAACGCGACGGGGCCTCCGGGTTTGACTTCTTCCCGAGGGTCGCGCGCCCTTGCGTGCGTGCCCGGATGGATGGCGAAGGCCTGCCCTCCGTGCAACCAACCCATGGATCCGATTCCCAAGAACCGCGGTTCCTCGATCGCGAGGTTTGTGTTCGTCGCATGGCTGGCCGCCGCCGATCCAGCCCGGGCCGAGGACGCCGACATCGAGAAGTGGGTCGGTTCCGCCACCGCGGCGCTCGCGCGAAGGGATTACGCCAAGGCCATCGCCGACGCCAAACAGGCACAGGAATTGGAACGGGCCGAACACCGGTCGCTGCTCGTCCTCGGCAAGGCGTATCTCGCGCTCGGGGATTTCAAGGCCGCCGACGCCGCGTTCGAATTCGACCTCATCCAGAAGTGTCCGGAGGCCGAGGAAAAGGCGGTCGCACAACTGGAACGGCAGGCGCTGCTCGGGCGCATCGGGTTGCTGGAAAAGGAAATCGCGGCGGCCCCGGATGCCAAGGCCGAGGAAAGCCGGTGGAAGACCATCGCGGGCCTGACCGAGCGCGTCGGGGCCCGGGAAGCCATCGACCTCTACACCCGGTTGATCGCGGAGTACGGTCCCAACTGGCCGCTTCGGGCCCGCGCCGACGTCCGGCACTACCACACCGACGATCACCCGCAGGCACGGGCCGATTACCAGCGGTACCTTCTCGAGGCAAAGCAGCCGGTCGACGTCGAGAAGCCGCTCTCTTTCCTCGACGGAGAAATCGGCGACGACGAGATGATCCGGATCTGCACGGCGGTCATCGGGCGTGCGCCGAACGAGACCGCGGCGTACGAGGAGCGGGGAAAAGCCCATCGCAAAAAGGGCGCGATGGCCCGGGCGGTCGCCGACCTGCGCCGGGCGTACCAGATGCGTCCGAACGACCAGGGTTTGCGGAACCAACTGGTCTGGATGCAGGGGCACAAACCGCTGCACCGCGGGCGCCGGCCGGATCTCGCCGGGCCGCATCTCGAGGCGGCACGGAAGCTGGCGAAGGAAGGAAAGCACGAGAAGGCGATCAACGAATGCCATGACGCCCGGAACGCCGATCCGGAGTGTTACGACGCGCACCTTCTGCTGGGCGATTGCCGGATGGCCCTGAAACAATACGAGAAGGCCATGGAGGCCTACACCGCCGCCGAGAACCTCCGGGCGCACCAGGATGCTTCCTGGGCAATCGTGCAGATCACCGATGCGAGGGATGCCCTGCGGAAGGAACGGGCCGCGCGCCTGAAGGATGTGCCGGCGGATTCCACGGATCCGGCATTGGTCCGGACCCGGGCTCTGCTGCTCCTCGAGGACAAGGACAGCAAGCCCGCCCACGCGGAATTCCGGAGACTGGCGGCGCTCCTTCCGAAAGATCCGGACCCCCTGTTGTCCATCGGCGACGACCTGCTGAATGGCGATCAACGGAAGCAGCATTTTGCCGAAGCCGAGGCGGTTTACCGGCAGGCGTTGGAACGCCGCCCCGACGACGTGCGTATCCTCCGACGCCTCTGGGATCTCCAGTCCGATCAGGACCGGGAAGACGCGGTGATCGCGGATTGCACGCGCCGGATCGGACAGGACGACCGGTTCGCGGATGGATATTTCGCGCGGGCCCGGGCGAAGGCCGGCCTCAAACAATGGGCGGACGCGATCGAGGATGCCCTCAAGACCCTCGAGATCGACCCGACCTTCGACGAGGCGCGACGCCTGCTGCTGGAGATCCACACCCGGGCCAAGAATTGGGACGGGGTCGAGGCGACCGCACGGGCCGGGCTCGCCTACGATCCCAACGATGTGACCTGGGCGTGGGCACTGGGCGACGCCGCCTGGGAGAAGAAGGACGCGTCGGGGGCGAAGGGCCACTACCAGCATGCCGTCGGGCTGGACCCGTACAACGGCGAGACCTACGGGAACTTTGCGGAACTGGCGGTGAAGGCGGGCTGGATTCCGCTGGCGATCGAGAATTACCAGAAACAGTGCGACTGTTACCCGCGGGATTTCGAGATGGCGGTGCGGTTCGGCCAATTCCTCGCGCACCAAGGTGAATACAAGAAGGCCACCTTGCAGTTCGAGCGGGCGGCAGCCGCGACGTCCGACGATGTCAGCCGCGAGAATGCCCTCGAGGAACTGGGGCATTGGCATTACGTGGTCGGCAACCATCCGGAGGCCGTCGGTGCCTACGACCGTCTGCTGGCCATCCGGGACAACGACTACATCCGTTGGCAACGTTCGTTGGTGCTGGTGGAGGCGGGCAAGGCGCGGCAGGTCGTGGACGAGACGAGCGCGGGCATCGTCCGGTATCCCGATTCGGCCTTTCTGTTCGTGGCGCGGGCGAATGCGTACCGCTCGATGGAGCAGACGGACAAGTCGGCCGCGGATTATACCGCTGCCCTGGGGCTCAAGGGCGAGTGTGCCGAAGCGCTGAGGGGATTCGCGATCCTGCGGGCCGGGGAGAACCGGCATTCCGAAACCATCGAACTTTGCGACCGGTACCTGAAGATCGACGGCGACGACACCGGCATCCTGCATCTCCGTTCGTTTGCCTGCCTGAAGAGACACTTTTCCAGCCCGAAGCGCGGGGATCTGGAACAGGCATTGGCGGGTTGGAAGAAGTGCCGGGAACTCGATCCCAAGTCGGCGGCGTTCAAACGGAACTGCGAGGTCACCGAGGGGGTGATGCAGGAAGAAAAGCGGCAGGCGTCGGCGGAGATGGCGCGGATCACGGCGGCGGCGGAACAAGCCGCCCGTCTGGAGCGCGAGGCCGAACAACGGCGGCGGAAGCTCGCGGAGCAGCGGTTTCTGGAGGCGACCGAACCGCAGCTCCACAGGAAGCGCGAGCCGAAGCCGGACTTCGTCGACCAATTGGTCGAGGCCCTGCACAACCTGAGGGCCCCGGACAATTCCGGGTTCCAACGCATGGTCGACCAGAACTGGAAAGCCGGGGCCGAGCTCCAGCGCAACATGAACGAGGATGCCCAGATGAACCGCCGCCTCGACGAGATCGGACGCAAGTTCGGGAAGTGAAAACCCGGTCCGGGCGGACACCGGGCGCGGGCGGTCCCGGCCGTCGTGCGGCCGGGACCCGCGCGTTTACTTCGACACCCGCAGCCGGTTCCCGGCCTTGATGGCGTCGTCGTGAAGGATGTCCGCTTTGGAGAACTGGGGACGGAGTTCGCGGATCTGGACTCGGCCCACGAGATCCTCGTCGTTGCCGGTCACCTTGCCGTTGTCTCTGATCTCCTTGCCGATCGCGTAGACATTGTAGATCTCGCCGACTTTCAGACCGGCCTCCGCCCCGCGGTTGAGCGTGACCTGTTTCTCGCTCCGATCGAGGACGGTGATCGGGAACACCCTTGCCGCCACCATCACGGTGGCGCGCTCGGCGACATCGCGTGCAGCCACGTCGAAAAGGTCTGCCGAGGACAGCGTGTTGTTGCCTTGGGCAAGGGCGATATAGGGACGGCTGGTGTTGAACTTTTGCAACGATCCCTCGAGTTTCTCGCCGGTGGCCGTGTCGAACAACTCGATGCGCACCGTGCCACGCACGAGTTGTTGGCGCCGGATCTGGTCCGCCCCGTAGGTCTGCTGGCTTCGACTCGCCGCGTCCACGCGGCTTGCGGAAACCACCGCGCCCGGACGCACACGCACGGCGCCGTTGCGGGTCACGGTGGCCGCCTGTTCCTGCCGGTTCACGCGCTCTTGGGCCAGATCGAGCGATTGATCCTGCACTTCTTCCAGCGTGGTGACCAAGAGGTAGGGGATGCCCGCTTCCTTTAGGCGGCGGAAACCCTCCGGGGTCGCGCTCAGGGATGCCCCGGCCACGCGCGGCACATCGGCGTCGTGGACGACCTTGAAAAGCCTCGTCTGTTCCACACGGTCGCCCAGATGGACGTCCATCGCGTGCAGGATGCCCTCGAGGGACGCCGGACCACGGGCCGCGGCATTGCCGGTGGCCGGACCCTTTCGACGGAACGTCACCGGCATCTGCGCGTTGGGTTGGGACAACGTGGACGCCAGGACGCCGGCCTCAAGATCGATCTCGCCGCGCAGGTGGACCACGGCCGCGCAATTTTCTTTCTGTAATTTCGGCGGGCATTAGTTCGTGGATGGATTTGAGGGGACCATGCCGAGGTAGATTTTTCCGGTTTCCCATTCCTCGGAGATCTCGGCCAGGAGGGCG
>WBXI01000128.1 GCA_008933025.1 Verrucomicrobiota bacterium | reverse complement strand
GACGACGACGGCAACGTGCTGCTGCGGTTCAAAGGCGGGGCCAAGGGCGTGCTCCACAGTTCCCAGATCAGCGTGGGCGAGGAGAACAACCTCAACATCCGCGTCTACGGCGAGATCGGCGGCCTCGAGTGGCACCAACGCGAGCCGAACACGATGCTCCTCAAGTGGCCCGACCAACCGATGCAGGTGTACCGCACCGCCAACGGGTACCTCGGTGCCGCCGCCAAGGGTGCGAGCCGCACGCCGCCGGCGCATCCCGAAGGCTACCTCGAGGCTTTCGCCAACGTGTACAAGAATTTCGCCAACCATGTCCGCGCCCGCGTCGAGGGCCGCAAGTTGGCCAAGGACGATCCCGCGCTCGACTACCCGCGGATCGACGACGGCGTGCGCGGGATGGCTTTCATCGAGGCGGTGGTGAAGTCGTCCGCGGCCAATGCCGCGTGGACCAAGCTCGACGCCTGAGAGGCCTTTCCGACAGTCCCGGACGGCGGACGTGTTGGACCGGGGGGGCGCGGACCGCTGCGGGGCCGGGACCCCTTCGCCGCCGCGGCCGGGGACAAGATCCCTCGCCCCGCGCCCCCCCTCGGGTTTTCGAATGGGATCCGGGCGGGGTGGGGAGCCCACGGGCGGCTGGTTTGCTCGGAGACCCGCTTGCGGGGTTTTCCGGATCGGGCATAGGATGTCCGGATGATGGGTCGCCGGTTGGTCGCGACTCCCGCAGCGCCCGTAGCTCAGTTGGATAGAGCATCCGCCTTCTAAGCGGACGGTCACAGGTTCGAATCCTGTCGGGCGCGCCACTTCCTTCCGCCGTGCCCTTCGTCGCGGCGCCCCCGCACCGCGGGTTCGCGGCGGGTTGTCGTCCGGGGAACTACCGGTACTGTGGGGCAACGACAAGGGACATGACTTCCACCCGTACCCCCGATCCACGCGCCGCCGGTTGGCGCTTCGACAACAGCTATGCCCGCCTGCCGGGCGCGCTCCATTCCCGCGTCGTTCCCACGCCCGCGGCCATGCCGCAACCCGTCGTTTTCAACCGGGCCCTGGCCATGGACCTCGGTCTGGACCCGGAGGCGTTGGCAGGCGAAGGGGCGGCGGCCTTGTTCGTCGGCAACCAACTTCCCGAGGGCGCGGAACCCATTGCCCAGGCGTATGCCGGCCACCAGTTCGGCAACCTCGCGCGACTGGGCGACGGACGCGCCATCCTCCTCGGCGAACACCTGACGCCTTCGGGCAAACGGTTCGACATCCAGCTCAAGGGCGCCGGTCCCACCCCGTATTCGCGCCGTGGCGACGGTCGTGCCGCCCTCGGCCCAATGCTCAGCGAATACCTCGTCAGCGAGGCCATGCACGGCCTCGGCATCCCGACCACCCGCAGTCTTGCCGTGGCCGCCACCGGCGAACCGGTCTTCCGCGAGGAACCCCTGCGGGGCGCCGTCCTCACCCGCGTCGCCGCCAGCCACATTCGGGTCGGCACTTTCGAACTGTTCGCCGCCCTCGGCGACACCGAGTCCCTCCGGCACCTCTGCGACCATACGTTGCAACGCCACTTCGCGGACCGGGTCGGGTTTGGAAATCCGGCGCTCGCGCTCCTCGCCGAGGTCATGGAACGGCAGGCCATGCTCGTCGCCCACTGGCTGCGGGTCGGGTTCGTGCACGGCGTGATGAACACCGACAACATGGCGCTGGGCGGCGAAACCATCGACTACGGTCCCTGCGCGTTCATCGACGCCTACGACCCCGGAGCGGTGTTCAGTTCGATCGATCACCAGGGCCGCTATGCCTTCGGTGCCCAACCCCGGATCGCCGGATGGAACCTGGCCCGTTTCGCGGAGGCGCTGTTGCCCTTGGTCCACCCGGAACCGGAACAAGCACTGGGCCTCGCGCAGGAAGCGCTTTCGGGTTTCGAGGAGCGATCCCGATGGCATTGGCTGGCCGCCTTGCGCGGCAAGCTCGGTCTCCACACCGAGGAACCGGGCGATCTGGACCTCGCCACGGACCTGCTCCAGGGCCTGCACCGGACGGCGGCCGACTATACCCACACGTTCCGCAACCTGCGGCCGGGTCCGGCGCCTGCGTCGTCGCCGTGGACCGATCCGGGCCTTGCCGAATGGCACCGGCGCTGGAACGACCGACTCGCCCGCCAACCGCAGTCCGTCGGCGAGGTGGCGACACGGATGCGGGCCAACAATCCGGCGGTGGTTCCGCGGAACCACGCGGTCGAGGCCGCGCTCCAAGCCGCAAGCGGGCAGGGCGACCTCGCTCCTTTCCACCGGTTGCTCGAGGCATTGGCCGACCCCTACGCCGACGCCGGAAAACCGGCGTTCCTGACGGAACCGCCCCCGCCCGGCACCCCGCGTTGCCGCACGTTCTGCGGAACCTGAGGGCGCGCCTGGGGCCGACCGGGCCGGGTGCGCCACGTCGACTTTTGGCCGCGGGCAAAAACAAAACGACCCGTCGCGATGGCGGCGGGTCGGTGCACGGCAGGGGATCGACGGCCAAGCCGTTGGATCAGGCCCGGCGGAGGCGACGCAACGCGGCGAACCCGAGAACACCCGCGCCCGCAAGGATCGCATAGGCGGAAGGCTCGGGTACCGCCACGAGGACGAAATTGTCCACGTTCGAACCGAACCCGTCGGCATTCGAGACGAGCACCCGGTAGTTGCCCGCATGAGGGACGGTGAAATCGAGTTCCTGCGAGGCATAACCGGCGCCCGCGGGACGGGTGAAGTCCTGCCCGCCCCCGACCACGCTGGAACTGTCGCCCAGATCGACCACGTTGACGGTTGTCTTCGCGCTGGTCCCGTTGAACGACAGAAAGTTCGCCAGATCGAACGTGAGTCGGTAGGGCCCGCCCGCCGCCAACGAGACATCCTGACGGATGGTGGCAGCGGACGCGCTGTCGCCCAGGTAAAGGTACTGGTCGCCGTGTGTCGGAGGCGCCCAGGTAACCCCGCCGGATACATAACCCTTGTCGAGCACGTCGACCGCGATGGCGCTGGAGTCCACCACCCAACCCGCCCCGATGGTTTGTCCCGTGGCAAAGACCTGATACGACCCGGCCCCAACCACCGGAAGCTCGAAGGAGGGGTTCAGGATGAAATTCTGGGCCGTGGCCGCCATGGCTCCGGCGGCAACGATCCCGGCGGCGAGAATATATCTTGGGAGTTACATGGGTTGATTCCTGTGGGGATACCAATCCTTCCGAAACACCGTTCCTGTCAAGCGGGACATTGGCGGCGGCGCGGGGTGTCTCTCGATGCCGACGGAACCGGTCTCCTCCGGGTGTCGCGCCATGGATCCTGCCGGGTCGTGGAGACCGGATCATCCGCCCCATCCCGATGCCGCACGTCGCCTGTTGGCTCCGGGGCCCATCGGGACTCCGTGGTTTTTCCATGGACGCCGCGGCAGGTGTTGGTCCCGGGCCGCGCGGAAGGATGAACGGAATGGCGGGAAGTCCTGAATACTGTTCACCCCCGGCGCCGTGCTTGCGCGTGCGCTCCGGTATGGAGCGGGAATAATGTATGGCCAAGTTTCCGCGTCCCGCCGGCAAAGGGTTTTGGGCTGCCTCCAGAACCCGTGCCCGCGTTGCCCGTCTCTCGGCTCCGTCATGAAAGTGCTCTTTGTCGCCGACCTGCATTATACCCTGAAGCAGTTCGATTGGTTGATCGCCAATGCGGCGGCCTATGACGCGGTGATCATCGGCGGCGATCTCCTGGACCTGAGTTCGGCCCTCGATTTCGACGTCCAGATCGTGGTGGTCGAAAAGTATCTCGGGCGACTCCGGCAACGGACCCGTGTGTTGGTCAGTTCCGGCAATCACGACGGCGACGGTCGCAATGCCGCCGACGAATCCGTCGCCCGCTGGATTCGCGATTCGAGGGTGGGCGGCATCGTGGTCGACGGCGACGACGCGGATCTCTCGGGCGCGCTGGTGACGGTTTGCCCGTGGTGGGACGGGCCGTCTTCCCGCGGCGAACTGGAGGCGCAATTGGAGCGCGACTCCCTGAAACCGCGCCGGCGCTGGATCTGGGTCCATCATGCGCCGCCGTCGGACTCGCCGGTGTGCTGGACGGGGCGCCGGCATGTCGGCGACTTATACCTGCGCGGCTGGATCGAACGCTACCAGCCCGATCTGGTGCTGTGCGGGCACATCCACAATGCCCCGTTCCTTCCCCCCGGTTCGTGGATCGATCGCATCGGGACGACGTGGGTGTTCAATCCCGGGAAACAGATCGGGCCCTGCCCCACCTGCATCGAGTTCGATCTGGAGGCGATGACGGCCGAATGGACCTCGATCGAAGGCCGGTCAGTCCGTGATCTCGCCCTGCCGGGCGGTGGAGGGGTCGGGACGGACCACCGTGCGTCCGGGCCGGTGTAGGAGCGTCTCGAGGATTTGGTCGACCATGCCGATGTGGTCATGCCCCTCGTATTGGTGCTTCACGTCGACCAGATAGCGGTTGAGGGCGTCGATGCGGCGCGCGAGGAGTTCGCAGACGTGCATGCAGGCGGCGGGCGAACCGTTGAAGAATGCCCGGGGATCCTCGACGAGATGGAACTCGCTCGTCTCGAGCGCGCGGACCGTCGCGGTGTGCGGCCCGCCCAGGATCATCGCCATCTCGCCGAACACCGCGCCCGGTTGCGACGAAGTGGCCAACCGCACGTCGTCCTTCACCACCTCCACGGTGCCTTGGATGAGGAAATAGAGGCGCCCGGTGGCTTGTCCCTGCTCGAGGACGACCTCGCCCGGCGCGAAACGCCTCACCTCACGGTCCCGAAGCAATTCGAGTATCGCCGACATGCCGGAACCCTTCGTGGTTCGGGAAAGCCCGGCAACGGAAAATCCCGGCGGACACCCCGATATAATCGGCGCGGGAAGCCCGGTGCCGTGAATCCGGCTCATGGTTTCCGTCGGCTCCCCTTGTGCCCCGTGGGGCGGGGGCAGGCTACTTCTTCTTGAAGAGGTCGCCCACGCCGCCGGCGGCCTTGTCGAGGGCGCCCTTGGCATTCTCGACGGCCCCTTTGCCGAGATCCTTGCCCAAGTCGCCGACCTTGCCGATCTGGGCGGTCACCGCCGGGATCACCTGTTCGAACACCGCGCCGAAAACCTTCTTGGCGAGTTCGCCCGGCGTCAGGCCGTCGCCGGTGCTGCCGAGTTGGGTGAGATGGATGTCCGGCAGGTTCACCGACAGGCCCTTGCCGCCCAGCATCGCGAACCGAACGTCGACCTTCGTGCCGGTGAGGAGGAAGTCGTCGACCTGGATCTTCTTCTTGGGCGAGTCCGACGGGGATGCCGACGTCTTCTCGGAAGCGGTGAAGCTGTCGATGTTGGCGAGGATCTTCCTGAGGTTGTTGTCGCCAAGGCCTCCCTCGATGGTGATCTGGGGGCCGGTGACGGCGATGGATTTGACGTGGATCTTGTCGGAGAGGACGGACGCGGGATCCACCTCGAGCTTGGCCTCGCCGAGGCGCATGGCGAAGGGGGAGGAATAACCGGCCGGATTGCCGAGGACGAAGCCCTCGATCGCGCCGCTGCCGGAACGCGGGGAGAGGCTGACGCGATCGACGGTGACGGGGGTCTGGGTGATCTTGGGTGCGGCGAGTTCGATCGCCTTCTTCACGATGCCGCCGAGGTTGGAGCCCACGAAATAGACGGCGACGGCCACGACCACCGCGACGACCGCCAGGACGGCCAGTACTTTCTTCATGAGGGCAGGCTATGGCATCCGTGAAGAATGGGAAAGGGTGGCGATGGATTGGCCGCCGGAAGGAGCGCGTCGGGGCCGGAGCCAAGGGTCGCCCGGCTTGCCTCCGGCCTTGCGGGTGCCGCCGGAATCGGCGCAGCTTTGCCCGCCCCCGGGCTTTTGGAATGGCTGCGTGCAACCACCGTCTTTTTTGGGCCGGCGTCATCGAGGGATTCTACGGAGCCCCCTGGTCGATGGCGGAGCGCCTCGAGATCCTCGACTGGATGAAGGCGTGGGGTCTGAACACGTACCTCTACGGACCCAAGGACGACCTGCATCACCGCACGGTCTGGCGCGAGCCCTATGCCCCGGATGATGCCGCCGAATTGGCCCGGTTGATCGCCGGTTGCCGCGGGAGGGGCATCGAATTCCTCTACGCCATGGGCCCGGGGCTCGACGTGCGGTACTCGGACCCGCGCGAACTCGAGGCATTGGAAACCCGGTTCGCGCAACTGGCGGAACTCGGTTGCCGGAATCTCTGCCTGCTGTTCGACGACATCCCGGACGTGCTGGACCCGGCGGACCTCGCGCGCTGGGGATCGTTGGCGGCGGCGCAATGCGGGTTGGTCAACGCGGTCCGCGATTGGATGGAGACCCACGTCCCGGGCGGGCGGTTGGTATTCTGCCCGACGCCGTACTGCGGCCGGATGGCGGCGGCCGGTCACGGCGGGGAAGGCTATCTCGCCGCGATCGGCACCGGTTTGCATCCGGACATCGATGTCTTCTGGACCGGGCCGGAGATCGTCTCCCGTGAAATCACCCTCGGCCACGTGGCCGAGCTGACGGCATTGCTGCGGCGTCCGCCGCTGATCTGGGACAATCTCCACGCGAACGATTACGACGGCCGCCGGTTTTATTGCGGGCCGTACTCGGGTCGCCCGCCGGAACTGCGGTCGAAAGTGCGCGGGATCCTGACGAACCCGAACAACGAGCAACCGTTGAACTTCGTGGCCCTCCGGACGCTGGCGGCTTACGTGCACGCGGGCGACGCATGGGAGCCCCGGGCGGCGTACCACGCGGCCCTCGCGGAGTGGCGCCCGCGGTTCGCGACGCGCGACCGGGAGATGGATCCGGCGGATCTGGTGCGGTTGCTGGACTGCTATTACCTGCCGCACGAGGAAGGACCGGAGGCGGAGCGTTTGTTCGCGGACATCCGGGACCTCTTGGCGCGGGACCCGGCAACCTGGGGGGCGGAAGCTTCCGACGCGCGGCATCGGATGTGCCACCTGCGGGACCTGTGCGTGCGGGTGGCGGGGATCAAGGACCGGCCGTTGTTCCACGCGATGGGGCGGCGGATCTGGGAACTGCGCGAGGAACTCGACCTGTTGGATCGGTACGTGGCCTGGCGGCAGGATCCGGCGAAACGGGGGGAACCGTTCCGGCCCGACTCCCATCTGTTGCAGGTGTATCGCGGCGGGTTCGTGCCGCGGTTGCAAGGGCTGTTGGAAATACGGGGGGACGGCGCGTTCGTCCCGGCGGTCGGGAAGGGAAAAGGACCATCATGAGCGAATGCGTGATCCGCGGGCCGAGGCCCGGCGACGAGGCCGGCGCGTACCATGTCTGCCTCAAGACGGGGGATTTCGGAAAGGACGGGGAACCGTTCTACCGCGACGACCCGGATGCGCTGGGCAGGATCTTCGTGGGACCGTACCTGGCGTTCGAACCGGAATTCGGGTTGATCCTCGAGGATTCCGAAGGCGTGTGCGGGTACGCGCTGGGGGCCCTGGATTCGCGGAAATTCTTCGCGCGTTACGAAAACGAGTGGCGACCCCGACTGTGCGCCCAATTCCCCGAGCCGACGGGAGATCCCGCGGGCTGGACGCGCAGCCAGATGGTGCACTCGTGGTACCATCATCCCGACTATTACATGCCCGAGCCGTACGCGGAGTATCCGTCGCACCTGCACATCGACCTGTTGGAACGGGCGCAGGGACGGGGCTTCGGGCGGCGGATGCTGGAGCGGGTGATGGAGGCCCTGCGTCGGGCGGGATCGCCGGGGGCGCATCTGGGCGTGAGCGTGCCCAACGCCACGGCACTGGGTTTCTACCAGCGGCTGGGATTCCGCGAACTGGCCCGCGTGGGCGAGGGACGGGACGGCTGCATCTACCTCGGCAAACGACTCGAAGGCTGACCATGGCGATCGCAAAAACGTCGGGCCCGACCGGATTCCTGGGCCGATGGCTGGTGCCGTTCCTGACGGCATTGAGCGAGAACACCTATCTGTCGGCGATCCGCGCGGGGATGGTGTCGGTGGTGCCCCTGACGATCATCGGGGGCCTCTTCACGGTGGTGGCGCACCCGCCGATACCGTCCTGGGAAGCGCGCGTGGCGCCCTACGCGGACCTGCTGCAGGTCGGGGTGACCGGCACGTTCGGGCTGCTGGCGGTGTTCGTGTGTTTCGCCATCGCCTATGACCTGGGCCAACGGTTCAAGCAGGAGGCGGTGGTCAGCGCCACCATGGCCACGCTGGTGTTCCTGCTGATCCAGACCCAGTACAAAACCCCGCCCACGTTTTCCGGAAACGACTTCGAGGAACTGCCGGCATTGGCCCTGCGATTGAACAAGGCGGCCCGGCCCATCGACGCGTGGCTGGCCGGGCGCCTTTCGCCCGCGACCCGCTCGGCACTGGGGGGAACCGGCGGCGCGCCCGATGCCGACGCGTTGCTCGGGGTGCTGGTGCCGGACCTGGACGCGATCGTGCAGGGACCGTCGATCCACGATCCCGAGCGGTTCGCCGGGATCACGCTGCGTTCGGGGACGGCCGAATTGCTGGCCCGGAAGCCCGCCGGCGACGACCTGCAGCGACTCAATCGCCTGCTCATCGAGGATGCCTACCCGTTGGAAGCGCCGCGGATCCAGAAACGGGACCAGACGCTGTCCATGGCCGGCCTGGGCTCCGGCGGTTTGTTCACGGCGATCCTCGTGGCCATGGTCGCGGTGCGGGTGCAGAAATTCATGACCGACCGCAACGCCGTCATCCGGTTGCCGGAAGGCGTGCCGCCGGTGGTCTACGAGTCGTTCCTGTCGCTGACGCCGATGATCGTGCTGGTGTTGGGATTCTGGGTGCTGCGGTTCGTGTTGGGCGTCGACATCAACGCGGTGGTGCAGGCGGCCTTCAAACCGGCGGTGTTCGCCCTGAACACCCTGCCGGGCATCCTCGTGTACGCGTTTCTCGTGACCATGCTGTGGTCGGTCGGCATCAACGGCGACAACACCATGGACGCGATCGTCGCGCCGATCTTCCTGCAGTATCTGGCGGCCAACGTGGACGCGACCGGCCATGGGTTGCCGTTGCCCTACATCACGGCGAACGGCTTCTTCACCACGTTCGTCAACGTGGGCGGGACGGGGGCGACCATCGCCCTGGCGCTGGTACTGATGAATTCCAAGGACCCGGGTTTCCGGAAGGTCAGCCGCATCTCGCTCCCGACCCAGGTCTTCCAGATCAACGAACCCATTTTCTTCGGCATCCCGATCGTGCTCAACCCGATCTTCATGGTGCCGTACGTGCTCAACGCGATGATCCTGACGGCCGGCAGTTACCTGCTGATGCACTGGAACCTCATCCGCCGGCCATTCGTGAACGTGCCGTGGACGACGCCGCCGATCATCGGCCATTACCTCACCACCGGCGGCGACTGGCGTGCCGCGGCCTGGGGCGTGGCATCGATCGGGATCGCCATGCTGGTCTACTGGCCGTTCGCGAGGGCGGCCGAACGCCAGCGGTCGAAGGCCGCGGCCGACGCGGCGGATGCCGCGATCCCGCCCGCCGACTGAACCCCCACGCGGCGTGGCCCACGCGGGACCAATGGACTCCAGGGATGACCTCCCCGATTCACGGCAATCCGGTTCGCGAAACCCCTCCCGGAAAAAGACGGTGGCGCTCGCTCGCGCGGATCGCCGTGCTCGCCGGCTTCTGGGCCTTGGTCGCCGTCGCGGCGGCGGCCGGAATGGTGGCGTGGAAATATCGGTCGATCGTCGGCGCGGGGCCGGGCCGGTTGGAGACCGCGGCGCAACCCGGCGAACTCGGGCGGTGGATGGATCCGTTCATCGGCACCGGGGGTTTCCCCTGGATGTGCGGCAACAATTTCCCGGGTGCGATGGCACCGTTCGGCATGGTGCGGTTGGGGCCGGAAACCACCTCGTTGCTGCTGCACCGGCGGGCGCTCAACACCTCGGGATATTATTACGGCGACGAACGGACCATCGGGTTCAGCCACACGCGCCTCAACGGGACGGGGGCGACGGATGGCGGGCATTTCCTGGTGATGCCGTCCTTGGCGCCGGCCCCGGGGGCAGCCGCCGCCCGCGACGCCGGGGAACGCTTTTCGCATCGGGATGAGAAGGCCTTTCCCGGATATTATGCCGTCCGTCTTCCCGGCCCCGGGATCCTCGCGGAACTGACCGCGACCCGCCGGGTGGGAGTGCATCGCTATACCTTCGGGACCGGCCCGTCGCCGCACATCCTTCTCGACGTGGCCAATGCCCTCGGGGGGCACCGCAGTCGCGCCGGCCACGTGCGCGTGCTGCCCGGAGCGCGGGAAATCGAGGGCACGATCCAGACCTTCGGGACGTTCGCCGGCCGCCATGGCGGCGTGACGGTCCATTGCGTCGCCCGCTGCAACCGGCCATTCGCGGGATTCGCCACGTGGGACGCGGCGGGTCTGGTTTCCGGCCGTGCCGAGGCCGACGGGGACGCGGTGGGCGCGGATCTTTCGTTCGCCCCGGGCAGCGGGCCGCAGGCCGTCGAATTGAAGGTCGCGATCTCATGCGTCGGCATTGCCAACGCGCGCGCGAACCTCGAGGCGGAGCCCGGCGACTTCGACGCGGCGTTGGCGGGGACGCGCCGCGAGTGGGAAGGCCGGCTGGGGTCGGTGCGGGTGGAGGGTGGGTCCGAGACGGAACGGCGGATCTTCTACACCGCCTTGGGACGCGTCTTCCAGATGCCCACCCTGTTCAGCGACGCCGATGGCCGGTACGTGGGGCTCGACCACAAGGTTCACGTCGCCGAGGGCTTCTCCTATTATACCGACCTGTCGTTGTGGGACACGTTCCGCACGGTGCATCCTTTGCTGTGCATCGTCGCCCCGGACGAACAAAGGGACATCTGCCGCTCCCTGGTGCGGATGAGCGAGGACGGCGGATGGCTGCCGCGCTGGCCTTCGGGCGACGGCTATTCGAACTCGATGCTGGGCACGCCGGCCGACGTGATGCTGGCGGATTCCTACCTGCGGGGCATCCGGGATTTCGACGCGGAGACGGCGTATCGGGCGATGCTGCGGACCGCGACCAATTCGACGCCCCCGGGATCGGCGTTTTCCGGGAGGTCGGGGGTGCTGGATTATATCCGTCATGGTTATTGCCCGACGGAACGGGTGGACCACTCCGTGGCGCGGACGTTGGAATACGCGTGGGAAGACCACGCCATCGGGTTGTTGGCGGAGGCCTTGGGACACCGGGACGATGCGGCGCGTTTCAAGGAGCGCGGCCAATCGTACCGGAAGCTGTGGAATCCGGAGACGCGGTACTTCCAGCCCCGGGACGCCGGGGGGAAGTTTTCCCGGCCGTTCGATCCCCACAAGCTGACCTATTTCGATTCGAAGGGCGTCTATACCAAGGATTATGTCGAGGGCAGCGCGCTCCAATGGCGCTGGTGCGTGCCGCACGACGGCGCGGGTTTGGTCTCGTTGTTCCCGTCGCGCGAGGCGTTCGCGTCGGAGCTGGACGATTTTTTCCGGCATGCGAATGCCGGGGTGGGGGAGTGGCATCCGGGATCCCATTACTGGCACGGCAACCAACCGGACATCCACGCGGCCTACCTGTTCAACGACGCGGGCCGTCCGGATCTCACCCGGAAGTGGGCGCGTTGGATCCTGCGGACAAAGTACGGGACCGGCCACGCCGGATTGGACGGCAACGACGACGGTGGGACGCTGTCGGCGTGGTACGTTTTTGGCGCGCTGGGATTATATCCCGTCGCGGGGTCGGATCGCTACGAGTTGGGATTGCCGCTGTTCGCGCGTGCCGAGGTGCGGATGAAGGGGGCGCCGCTGGTGATCGTCGCGGACAATGTGTCGGCGGGGAGCACCGAGGTGCGCCGGGTGTCCTTCAACGGGGTGCCGCTGGAACGGCATTGGATCCGGCACGCGGAGATCGAGGGCGGCGGCATCCTTCGGTTCGAGATGGAGGGACCGTCCGCGTCACCCTGAAGCCCCGCCTGTCTTCCGCGCGCAGCGCCTTCGGACTGCGGTGGCAAGGCCTTCGGAAGGCCGCGACACCGCTCTGAAACCGGATGCGGCCGTGAGCCTCGTCGCGCCTGATCGCAAAG
>WBXI01000127.1 GCA_008933025.1 Verrucomicrobiota bacterium | reverse complement strand
TCCTGCTGAGCCGCCGGCTCGATGCTTTCTGGGTCGACCGCGCCAATGCCGCCTCGGCCCGCAACGACTCCCTTGCCTTGGCCGCCTAAATCCACATTCCAACGATTCCGTCGTGCACCCCTTCGGCACGGAGTCGGGATGCGCCCTTTGACAGCGACTGGACTCTTTGGGAGTGTCCGCGGCCGTCGCTCATGAAAAAAATCGAAGCCATCATCAAACCGTTTAGATTGGAGGACGTGAAGGACTCCCTGCACGAGATCGGGGTGCAAGGGATGACGGTGGGCGAGGTCAAGGGCTTTGGCCGCCAAAAGGGTCACACCGAGGTGTATCGGGGCTCGGAGTACACGGTCGATTTCCTGCCCAAACTCCGGATCGAATTGGTGGTGGCCGATGCCCAGGCGGCGGCCGTGGTGGCCGCGATCATCAAAGGCGCGAAGACCGGGAAGATCGGCGACGGGAAGATCTTCGTCAGCCCGGTCGAGGAGGCGATCCGCATCCGGACGGGCGAACAGGGCGAAGCGGCGGTCTGACCCGAAACCCAAGCCAGGACACGACGCCTCCATGAGACGCTTTTGGATCCTCCTGTTGTTGGTGGCCGGCGTGGCGACGCTGCGGGGCCACGCCGACGACGCCGCGTTGGCGGCCCGGGTTGCGGACCTCGAGGCCTACATCAAGAACGTGGCACCGGCCGGGGCGGCGCTGAAATCCGTCCCGGGGCCGGGGCACAACGGCTGGATGATGGTGTCGTCGGGATTGGTCCTGTTCATGACCTTGCCGGGACTGGCGTTGTTCTACGGCGGTTTGGTGCGGCGGAAGAACGTGCTCTCCGTCCTGGCCCAGTGCCTGGGGCTGACCGGGGTGGTGACGGTGCTCTGGTGGCTTTGCGGCTATTCGCTGAGCTTCGCGCACGGTTCGCCGTTCCTCGGCGGCTTGGGATGGAAACTGTTCGAAGGGGTCGGGGCCGCGCCCAATGCCGAGTATGCGCCGTGGGTTTCCCACAACATCCACGCCATGTACCAGCTGATGTTCGCGATCATCACCCCCGCGTTGATCGTTGGCGCGATCGCCGAGCGCATGCGGTTCCTGCCGCTGATGGCGTTCTGCGTCGCCTGGATGTTCGTCGTCTACTTCCCCGTGGCCCACATGCTCTGGGGCGCGGATGGCTGGATGAACGGTCTCGCCAACGACGGCGCGCGGATCAAGGCGATCGATTTCGCGGGCGGCATCGTGGTCCACATGACCTCCGGGTGGAGCGCGCTGGTGTTGTGCATCCTGCTTGGCAAGCGCAAGGGCTTCGGTCGCGAGCCCATCACTCCCCATTCCATGGTGCTGTGCATGACCGGCACCGGGATGCTCTGGCTGGGTTGGTACGGATTCAATGCCGGCAGTTCGCTCGCCGCCGATGGGGTCGCCTCCAATGCGTTCGTGGCCACCACCCTCAGCGCGGGCGTCGGCCTCTGCGTGTGGGCGGTGCTCGAACAGTTCGTCCGTGGCAAGCCCAGCGTCCTCGGCATGTGCTCCGGCGCCGTCGCCGGGTTGGCCACCATCACGCCCGCCAGCGGCTTCGTGAACCCCACCGGCGCGGTGGTCATCGGCCTCGCCGCCGGCGTGGCGACCTTCGTCGCCTGCAGCAAGCTCAAGTCGGTCCTCGGATACGACGATTCGCTCGACACGTTCGGCGTGCATGCCGTGGGCGGCACCTTGGGCACCTTGATGGCCGGGTTTCTGGCCACGGCCGACGTGAATCCGAATCTCGCCGCCGACCGCATCCGGCCGTTCGTGGGACATTCGCTTTGGATCGAACAGGCGAAGGCCGGCGGTTTGGTCTTGGTCTGGTCGGTCGTGGCGACGTGGATCCTCTACTGGGCGATCGAACGCCTCTGGGGATTCCGCGTCACCGAGGAAGTGGAGCATCAGGGCCTCGATCTCGCCGAGCACGGGGAGGAAGGCTATTCCCATTGAACCGGATCACGGCTTTTGACACGCCTGCCGCCCTCGCGGAGAGTGGGAGTGCCGTCACATGAAAAAAATCGAAGCCATCATCAAGCCGTTCAAATTGGAAGAGGTCAAAGAAGCGCTCCACGAGGCCGGGATCCAGGGCATGAACGTCACCGAGGTCAAAGGCTTCGGACGCCAGAAGGGGCACACCGAGATCTACCGCGGCGCCGAGTACACGGTGGATTTCCTCCCCAAACTCAAACTCGAGATCGTCGTGGCCGATCCCCAGGCCGACGCCGCCGTCGCCGCCATCATCAAGGCCGCCAAGACCGGCAAGATCGGCGATGGAAAAATCTTCGTCTCCAACGTCGAGGAAGCCATCCGCATCCGTACCGAGGAACGCGGGACCTCGGCCGTCTGAGGACCGCGGCGCGGGCGGTCAGGCGATCGATTCCAGGATCCGCCGCGCCGCCCCGGCGGGATCTTCCGCCGCATAGATCGGGCGGCCCACGACCAACCAGGTGGCGCCCGCCGCCATGGCTTCCCGCGGCGACAGGGTGCGTTTCTGGTCGTCCGCCTTTTCCGCGCCGGTGCGGATGCCGGGAGTGACCAGTTGCACGGACGCCGGCAGGATCGCGCGCAGTCGTCCGAGTTCGAGCGGCGAACACACCAGGCCGCGAAGTCCGGCGCCCGCCGCCAACCGGGCGAGAAGTTCCACCTGGTCCGCGGTCCCGTTGCGGACGCCCACTTCGGCAAGGGCCGCGTCGTCGAGACTGGTCAGCACGGTGACGCCCAGGACGAGGGGCGCGGGGCGGCCCATCGAGGCGGCGGTCTCCACCGCCGCGGCTTCCGCGGCCCGCAGCATCGCGCTGCCACCGCCGGCGTGGACGGTGAGCATCTGGACGTCGAGCCGTGTGGCGGCCGCCACCGCCTTGGCCACGGTGTTCGGGATGTCGTGGAACTTGAGGTCGAGGAACACCGCGGCACCGGTTCCCCGGAGTCGCCGCACGAAATCGGGGCCCGCGCCCACGAACAGCTCTTTTCCCACCTTGAAGGCACCCACGTGGGGCGCCACGTCCCGGGCAAGCCGGACGGCGTCGTCGACGTCGGGGACGTCGAGGGCAACGATGATCGGATTCCGCATGGGCGGACTTTCGCGAACCCGGGTGGTCGGCGGCAATGCAATCCCGGCGGCCTTTTCGGGGTCACCGCCGCCACCAACTGCGGCCGGGCTGCTGCGGCCCCGGCTCCGCGGACCGGGGTTCGAGCTGCGGCGCGAACTGCCGGATCAGCAGTTGGCTCCGGGCCGCGGTCAGCGCCATCACCAATTCGTCGTAGCTCTGGAATCGCTCGCGCGGATCCTTCGCCATCGCCCTGCACAGCGCCTCGCTGGTCGGCCCGCTGATTTCCGGCAGGACTTCGTGCGGTGGGCGCAACGGCGTGTGGAGCTGGGCGGCCACCACGTCCTCCACGGTCGGCGCCTCGAACGGCACGTGTCCCGTCAGCGCGTGGTAGAGCGTTCCCGCCAGCGAATACATGTCGCAGAGAAACGTGTCGCGCTCCTGCCGCACCCGCTCCGGCGCGATGTAGTAGGGCGTGCCGAAGATCGGCGCATAGGCGTCCGCGTCCGCGTCCGCTTTCCGCGCGAGGCCGAAATCGACCAGCTTGGGCTCGTCGTCGGCGTTGAACAGGATGTTGCCCGGCTTGATGTCGAGGTGCAGCAATCCGTGCCGAAGCGCCGTGGCCAGCCCCGACGCCACCTTCACCCCGATGTCGAGGACCTCGAGCTCCGGCAGGCGTTGCCGCGATTCGATGCGGGTGTCCAGACTTCCGGAATCGGCCAGTTCCATCGTCAGGTACCGGTACCCCTCGTGGTCGTCGAAGGTGTAGATGTGGACGATGTTCGTGTGGTTCAACTGCGCGCAGGCGCGGGCCTCTTTCGCGAAGGACTCCACCGAGGCCGGATCGTCGGCGATCTCCCGGCGCATCAGTTTCACCGCCACCTCCCGGCCAAGGGTCGTGTCCCAGGCCCGGTACACCGTGCCCATGCCGCCCGAGGCAATTTCGGAGCGCAGCTCGAATTGCCGCAGCATCATCGGCATCATCACCGTGCCGCCGCATTTCGAGCACGCGCTCGAATGGAGGGGAGGGAGATCGCCCGGGATGAAGGTGCGCCCGCCGCACGAGGGGCAGGTGACCATCTTGAGCGGTTTGCGTTCCGACGACATTGGGTGGCGGCGGAATGTACCGGCTGTCGGCCGTGGGACAAGCGCGAGGTTCGTCCCGTGGGACGAGTCGGGCGGTCAGCGGTGCGAACGGCGTCGCGACCAAAGCGCGCCGGCCACCAACGCGATCCCCGCCGCCCAGGTTCCCGTCTCGGGAACGGCATCGAACCCGATCACGTCGAAGAACCGGGTGTCGACCGGGGTGATCTCGAGCAATTGGCCGGTCCCGATGATGCCGTCCATGATGCCGATCTTGGGCTGGAGGGCGATGTCGAGCCAGTGGTTCGCCTGTTGGCCGTTGCCGAAAGCGGGGTCCGTGCCGCCGCCCAAGGCGAAATTGGCCAACGGCGTGGTTCCGCCGTCGACGGAGAAGTACTTCGCGGTCGTGTCCGCGGCCGTGTCGAAAGCGCCGGCGGACGCCGTGACGCTTCGGTTCGAGAACCGGAAGAGATCCGCAAGGTAGGGGACCATGTTGGCCTCCGACGTGAAAGCGCCGCTGACCGAAAGGATTTCCGCCAGGCTTTGCATGCCCATGCCGTGGCCCATCTCGTGGGCAATCACCCCCACCAGATCGTATTGGGTGGTCCCGATGCCGTTGCTGCGGTCGAGGTCGTACTTGAAGGTGTCGACCATGCTGGAGTTGAGCTTGATCGAGAAATCGGGCGCGGCGTCGTTGGCAGCCAGCAGGCCGATGGCCTTCGCCTCGGCTCGGGGGACGAGGACGGTCTGGTTGTTGGCCGTCGGGCTGTTGACGCCGGTATCCAAGCGCCACCCCGGACCTCCGGAGGTTCCCCGGTTGATCCCGAAAACCATGGTCGAGCCGGCTTGCAGATGACCGGTGGCCGACAAGTCGTCGGGAGTCGTGGCATCCGAGACCAACGCCGCCCGCACGGTCGCGTACGAGGCGATCGGGGACAGAAACGAGGCGGCCGTGTTGGCGATGCTGCCCCCGGTGGTGCCGGTGTCGTACTTGATCTCGACGTTGATCGTGATGTTGTCCGTGAACAACGAACTCCACATCGCCCCGGCCTGTTGGGCGGCGGCCTTGTAGGCGTTGGCGGTGGTGGAGTCTGCGAAGCTGGCGGTGCTGAAGTTGAACGTCAGCGCGTCCGCCTTGGACGCGGCAAGCGCCGCCAATGCCAGAAGGCAGCGCAGCCGGAAAATCGAGTGGGACGCCATATCGGGAACCGTGGGGCGCATCGTGTACGGCTATTCCCTACGCGTCAATCGCCGGAACCATCGCCGGAACCGGAAGGACGCACCGCCCGTGGCCGCCTTGCCGTCCCACGAAAACCCGGTTCGGCGGCGGTACCGCGGCCCCCGGGGGCCGCGGTACCGCCGGCCTTCGGGGTCGCGTCGCGCGGGGACACCGCGGCGACGCGACCCGTGCCGAGCCGGCGTTGCGGATCAGGCGCCGAACTTGTCGAACATCTTCGCGTTGGCCTGCATCAGGCGCATCAGGTACTTCGCCTCGAAGATTCCCAGCGAGCCGATGTTGGCGCCGGTCTCGGTGAAGCGGTCGAGCTTGTCGCTGCCGCTGCAGGCCGAGTGCAACAACACCGGTTGCGGATGCCACGAATGGCCCTTGAGGGCGCAGGGCGTCGAGTGGTCGCCCGTGATCACCAGCACGTCCGGCTTCCGGGCGAGCAGCAGGGGCAACGCGGCGTCGAAATCCTCGATCGCCTTCACCTTCGCGGCGAAGTTGCCGTCCTCGCCCGCCTTGTCGGTGTACTTGTAGTGGATGAAGAAGAAATCGTAGGCGTCGTATTCCTTCACGTAGCGCTCGAGTTGTTCCTGGACCGTCTGCGGTCCCTCGATCTTCTTCATGCCCACCAATTGCGCGAGGCCCTTGTACATCGGGTAAACGGCCAGGCACGCGGGCTTGAGTTGGTAACGTTCCTCGAAGGTCGGGATGTCCGGTTGGTGGGCGATGCCGCGCATCAGGAAGCCGTTCGCGGTCTTCTCGTTCTTCAGGAGCGGCAATGCCGCCTTGTAGAAATCGGCCACGAGCTTCGCGACCTTCTTCTGTCCCGCGTTCTTGCCGTCCACCGGTTTGGCGGACGCGATCGGAAGCCCCTCGCGGTTGGGATCGGTGTCGGTCAGGGGTCCCTCGAGGCCGGTGCCGCGGAACACGATGACGAAGCGGTGTTCCTTGCCGGGGAGGACGATGACCTCGGTGGTACCGATCTTCTTGATCTTGGACGAAAGGATGCGGCAGAGGCGTTCGCAGACCTCGGTGGCGATGCGGCCGGCGCGGCGATCGGTGACGATGCCCTTGGCGTCGAGGGTGCAGAAGTTGGCGCGGGCGGCGACGTCGCCGGCCTTGAGTTCGATGCCGAGGCCGAGGGTCTCGATGACGCCGCGGCCGACCTCGAACTCGATGGGATCGTAGCCGAAGAGGGCGAGGTGGCCGGGGCCCGAGCCCGGTGTGATGCCCGGGGCGACGGGGATCATGCGGCCCTGGGCGCAGCCGGACTGCACGAGGGCGTCGAGGTTCGGGGTGCGGGCGGCTTCCAGCGGGGTCAGGTTGCCCTGGGCCGCGGTGGCGATGTCTCCGAGTCCATCCAGCACCACGAGGGCGATTTTGGCGCCGGTCTTGATGGTCAGTTTCGAGTAAACCTCATCCAACTTGCTCATAAGCGGCCGCGAAGGTGACGGGGGCGGGGCCATGTTCAAGTTTCAAGTTCGCAAAACCCGGTTGCCAAGCCGTGGTCGTTGCCCATGTTGGGCGGGCCCGATGAGTTCCTGTGCCGCCGTTGTTCCCGAAAAGACCGAGGCCGAGGCCGCGCCGGTGCGATTGGTGTCGCGTCCGCGCCTGCCGGAATGGCTGAAGGTCCCGTTGCCCAGCAGTTCCACGTTCACCCGGACGCGGCAGTTGCTCGGGGACCTGCGCCTCCACACCGTCTGCGAGAGCGCGCGTTGTCCCAACCAGTGGGAATGCTGGAGCCGTGCCACCGCCACTTTCATGATCGCCGGCGACCGTTGCACCCGCGCCTGCGGGTTTTGCGCGGTCGACACCGCCAAACCCTTGGCCCTGGAGGAAGACGAACCCCGGCGCGTCGCCGAGGCCACCCGCCGGCTCGGCCTGCGCCACGTGGTCGTCACCGCGGTGGCCCGCGACGATCTGGCTGACGGCGGTGCCGATCATTTTCGCCGCACCATCGGCGCGATCCGCGCGGAAAACCCCGGTATCGTCGTGGAAGTGCTCGTGCCCGATTTCCTCGACCGCGATTTCGCGTTGGACCTCGTGCTGGATGCCGGGCCCGACGTGTTCAACCACAATCTCGAGACGGTGCGGCGGCTGACTCCGTCCGTGCGGCATCGCGCCACCTACGATCGCTCGCTCGCCGTCCTCGCGAAGGCCAAGCAACGCGGCAACGGGCGCATGAGCACCAAGTCCGGCATGATGCTCGGGTTGGGCGAATCCGACGCCGAGATCCGGGATTCGATGGCCGATCTCCGGCGGTCGAACGTCGACATCCTGACGCTCGGCCAATACCTGCAGCCGACCCCGAAACACCTGCCCGTGGTGGAATTCGTGGTTCCCGCCCGATTCGAGGAGTACGCGCGGTTGGGTCGGGAAATGGGGTTCGTGCACGTCGCCAGCGGTCCGTTGGTCCGGAGTTCTTACCACGCGGACGAATTCCACCCGCCGGCCTGAAAGGCGCCGCCCCGGGGCCCGGTCGCCCGTTCCGGCGGCCTTCGCACCTGCGGGCAGCGGCTTTGGGGTTCCGGTCCTCCCCGAGGGAAGGGGACGGCAAAAGCCCTTGTGACGCGGGTCGGCGACCTCCTCCGGACGGACGGCCACAGGGGGCCGCGGCGTGTTCCCGTCGCGACGAACGAGGGCCCGCGCAGGCCGGCCGACGACGTGGCGCCGGCGACGGGGCGGGCGCTCGATTCACCGGATCGTAACGATTCCGCCGCGGGCCCGCCATCGCGGGTTTCCATCGTGAGGCATGCATTTGCTGTCCCAGCGTTGGGTGCTGTTGGCGGGAATTGTCGGGGCCATGTCGGCCTCGGCGGATTCCCCGTTGAACGACGCACGGTCGAGCCTGGAGAAGTGGGTCGAAACCCACCAGACCACTTCCAAGACCAAGGCCGACTGGCAATCGGACCGTGAAATGCTCGGGCAAAACATCCTGCTCTTCGAACGCGAATTGAAATCGGTCGAGGAACAGATCGCCAAGATCGGCACCGGCAACACCCAGGCGGACAAGGAACGCGTCCAGACGGAGTCCGCCCTCAAGGCGTCGAAAGAGGCCCTGGACAAAGCCGGGATCTTCGCCGCGGAACTCGAGTCGGGGATCGCCAAGTTGGTGCCGCGCCTCCCGGTTCCGCTGCAGGAGATCCTCAAGCCGCTCTTGAACCGCATGCCCGCCGGTTCGGCCGGCACGCGCATGCCCGCCACCGAGCGCATCCAGGTCGCCGTCGGCATCCTGGGCGAACTCGACAAGTTCAACAACGCGGTCTCGATCTTCAGCGAGAAGCGCCGGAACGCCCAACAGGAGGAAGTCGCCGTGCAGACGGTCTACGTCGGGTTGGGCGCCGCCTATTTCGTCAACGACGCCGGGGACCTCGCGGGAACCGGGGCGCCGGGAGCGGGCGGATGGGAGTGGACGCTGCGCGCCGAGTTGGCGCCGACCGTCCGGGAAGTGATCCGCATCTACCGGAACGAGCAACCGGCGCGCTTCGTGGCACTGCCGGCGACGATCCGGTGACGCCGGGCTGGGATTTCATTCAACCGATACTTTCACATGAGACTGTTTCGCGGTTTTTGCATGTCCGTTCTGATGGGGATCCTCGCCTCGGCGCCGGGCCGGGCCGGGGAAATCGAGACGCTCGCGACGGGTGCCGCGGGCGACCTGAAAAAGGCGCTCGAGGAACTCTCCGCCGTCCGGAAGGCGATCGAGGACGAGCGGTTGCCGCTCGCGCGCCGATTGCGGGAATTGGAACAACAACTGGCGGACCGGAAGGCCGAGGCGGCCAAGGCGCAGCGCTTCCAGGAAAACCAGTTGGTCGAGTTGAACGCGCTGAAGACCGAGGCCAAGCAACGTGCCGACGAGGTCAAGTACGTCGACTCCCTGCTGGGCGAATACGGGCGGGCTTTCCGCTCGCGCCTGAACTTCGTCGAGGAACCCCGTTACAAGGCGATGTTCGACGCGGTGGACAAGGCCGGGGCCGCCCCGGACCTGTCGCCGGCCGATCGCTTCGTGCAGCGCTCGGTCCTGCTGGCCACGGCGCTGGGACGGAACGAGGCGGCCCTGGGCGGCGAGACGCTCGAAGGCAAGGCGCTCGACAAACAGGGTCGGGCGCAGCCCGGCAAGGTGGCGCTCATCGGTCCGGTGGCCCTGTTCGCGAGCACCTCGGGTGACACCGCCGGCCTGCTCCAGCAGGAGTTGAACAAAGCCGACCCGACGGTCGTGGCATTGGATCCGGCATCGGTCGCCGCGGGACGGGCGTTGGTCGCGTCGGGTACGGGGTCGCTGATCCTCGATCCGACCCTGGGCAACGCGTTCAAGATGTCCGCCCTCCAGGAAAGCCTTGCCCAGCAGTTGGCCAAGGGTGGCCTGATCATGGTCCCGCTGCTCGGCCTGGGTGTCGCCGCGATCCTGGTCGCCCTGGTGAAATGGCTGCAGTTGGTGCGCATCCGGATGGCGACCGAGGCGGACCTGCAAAGCGTGCTCGGCCATCTGGAAAACGCCGACACGGCGAAGGCGATGGAACATGCGCGGACCATCCCGGGTCTGGTGGGGCATTTGCTGGCGACCGCCGTCGAGCATTCCGACGAGAAGAAGGAATACATCGAGGAGATCCTCTACGAGAAGATGCTGGCGGCCCGGGCGAAACTGGACCGCGGGCTCGCGTTCCTGGCGCTCTCCGCCACCACGGGCCCCCTGATGGGACTGCTCGGCACGGTCATGGGTATGATCGCCACCTTCAAGGTGATCTCCAGTTCCGGCAGCGGCGATCCGAAGCAGTTGGCGGCGGGTATTTCCGAAGCCCTGATTTGCACCGCGACCGGCATGGCCGTGGCCATCCCTTCCCTCCTGCTGCACGCGTTCCTCAGCCGCAAGGCCAAGGGCATCATCGGCGGCATGGAACAAACCGCCGTGGGGTTCATCAACGGGATCCCGCAACAGGACCGCTCGCCGTTCGCGCCGCGTTGATCGCGATCCCCCAAGGAATTTTCCCATGCAAGACGCCCTCCGAGAGATGCTGCACACGTGGACCAACGGCGGTTGGGTCATGGCGGCCCTGGCCTTGGTCGCACTCATTGCCTACGCGACCGTCATCAACCTGCTGATCTCCCTCCACTACCGGGGAATCAAGAAGGCGAGCGACCCGGACATCCACCGCTGGATCGGGGATCCGACCACGGCGCCGAGACGCCTCCGGGAACTGATCCGCTACACGCAGGACGAGGTCCACTCGCTCGCGGACATCGAGGGTCGGTTCCGCGAGGTCGAGGCCGCCCAGATCCTGGACGTGGAGCGTCGTCTCGCCTTCGTGAACGTCATGGTGGTGTCGGCGCCTTTGTTCGGGCTGCTGGGGACCGTTCTGGGAATGCTGCTGACCTTCAAGGCGATCAGCGTCGGCGGCAGTTCGACCGCCGAGGTCATCGCCAAGGGCATCAGCGAGGCGCTGGTGGCGACCCAGAGCGGCATGATGGTGGCCATCCCCGGACTGCTGATGGCCTACGTGGCCAAGCGCTGGCGCAACGAGTACGTGGTGTTTCTCACCCGCCTGGAGGGGATCACGCTGCGCCATTTCCGCGGCGAATTCCACGGCATGACCCGGCACTTCGTCCGCAAGGCGCCCAAGGCGTCCGCGAAGACGGCCGAGCCGACCCAAACCTCCGTTCCCGTGCTGACATGAGATTCCGACGTACCCTTGCCGAGCCGGAGGAACCGCTCGAACTGAACCTGATCCCGCTCATCGACGTGATCATGTTCCTGCTCATCTTCTTCGTCTCGACGACCAGTTTCATCGAGGAACCCGGCGTGAAGGTCGACAAACCGCAGGCCGCGAGCGCGAAGCAACTGGAGAAGAACAGCATCATCTTCGCCGTCACCCCGGACGGGAAAGTGGCCTATGGGGGGAAAGAAATCGGATTGGGCGGGGTTCGTCCCACCGTCAAACGCCTCTGCGCCAAGGAACCCCTGCCGGTGGTGATCCAGGCGGACGAGAACGCGCGCTCTGGCATGGTGATCCGGGTCATCGACGAGGCCAAACTCGGCGGAGCCAAGGACGTGAGCCTGGCGACCGAAAAGGGCTGATCCTCGCACGACCCCAATGCGCAAGGTCTATCAACCGCAGAGCAACGTCGCCGGCCTGGCGGCGGCCGTGGGAATCGGGGCCAGCCTGACGGCCGTCCTCTTTTGCGTGCTGCCTTTTTCCCACATGGTCAACAAGCCGAGCCGCTCGCTCGAGCTCCGCAAGGCGGGCACCGCCGAATTGCCGCCGCCGGTCGAGGACACGACCCCGCCGCCGCCCCGCGAGGCCGACAAGGTGCCCGAGGCACCGCCGGAACCCCTCTTGGCCGACGCCCCGCAACAAATCCCCCTGAGCGCCGACCTCGACGTGGCCGCCGGTTCGGGCGGCGCGCTGGTGGGCTTCGGGGAAGTCCGCGCCCTCACCGCCGCGACGGCCGTGCAACAGGACGCCTTCGACGTCGCCGACCTCGAGAAACGTCCGGAAATGGTTTCCCAGATCGCGCCCGCCTATCCGCCCGAATTGCGCAAGGCCAAGATCGAGGGCGCCGTCACGCTGGTGTTCATCCTGGACGAGGAAGGCCGGGTCGCGGACCCGCGCGTCGAGAACTCGTCCCGCCCGGAATTCGAGAAGCCCGCGCTCGACGCGATCCGTCGCTGGCGCTTCCGCCCGGGCATGAAGGACGGCAAGGCCGTCCGTACTTATATCCGCATCCCCATCCGGTTCCGGGTCGCGTCCGGAGCCTGAACCGCCCAATCCCTTTCTT
>WBXI01000126.1 GCA_008933025.1 Verrucomicrobiota bacterium | reverse complement strand
CCAATACCTGAAGGCGCATTTCCATCTCGATTCGGTGCAGGAGGGGTTGGCGGGGGCGAGCGCCATCCTGGGCTGCATCCCCGGGGCGATGTTCGCCGGATTCCTGAGCGACCGTCTGGGGCGGCGCACGGTGCTCTTTCTGTGCGCGATTCTCTACGCGGCGAGCGGGGTGCTTTCGGCGTTGCCGCAGACCTTCGCGCAGTTTCTCGCGGCCCGGGCCGTCAGCGGGTTGGGCATCGGCGCCTCCTCGATGATCTGTCCCGTCTACATCGCGGAATTGGCGCCGGCGTCGAAGCGGGGCCGGCTCGGTTCGCTGTTCCAGTTCGGCATCGTGACCGGGATCTTCGTCACGCTTTTCGTCAACGCCCGCATCCAGGGTGCCGGCGACGAGGCATGGAACGCGGCCTCGGGCTGGCGCTGGATGCTCGCGGCCGAGGTGGTGCCGTCGGTGGCCCTGTTGGGATTGCTGTTCCTCGTGCCCGAGAGTCCGCGTTGGCTCCTGGGCGTCGGGCGCGAGGCCGAGGCCCGGACGATACTGGAGGGCGTCGGCGGCCCGGAGCACGCGCGTCTGGAGATCGCGGCGGTGCGGGGAGCGCTGGCATCGGGCCCGGAAGAAAGGCGTTTCTCCGAATTGTTCCAGGCGCGGTTCCGGCGGCCGCTGGCGATCGCGGTCCTGTTGATGGCGGCCAGCCAGTTCAGCGGCATCAACGCCATCATGTATTACTCCACCAAGATCTTCACCACCGCGGGCGTGGGCGTGAAGGACTCGTTCATGGCGTCGGCGATGGTGGGGTTGGTGAACGTGCTGTTCACTTTCGTGGCGATGGCCCTGGTGGACCGGGCGGGGCGCCGCCCCCTGCTGCTGGTCGGCCTGGCGGTGCAGGCGGTGGCGCTCGGGACGGTCGGCGCCCTCTTCCATGCCGGTGCGGGCGGGCGTCCCCTCCTGCTGGCGATCCTCGCGTTCATCGGCGCCTTCGCGATGGCGCTGGGACCGATCCCCTGGATCCTCTGTTCGGAAATCTTTCCCACCCGGATCCGGGGCCGCGCCATGTCGCTGGCCACTTTCACCATCTGGACGGCGTGCTACCTGGTGGCGCAGACCTTCCCGATGCTCAACGACCACCCGGCCATCGGGCCGGCGAAGACCTTCTGGATCTTCGGGGCGTGCAGCGTGGCCGCCTGGATTTTCATTTGGACGACGGTTCCCGAAACCAAGGGACGGACCCTCGAGGAGATCGAGCGGACCTGGCGATGACCCGGCGGCGATTGCCCGAGAACCCGAGCAGGAGAACATCATGAACTGGCAAAAACTTCCGGCCGCAAACCCGTGGCTGCGTGGATGGGTGTTGGCGGCCGCCGCATGGATCGCCCTCGGGGCAACGCCGGTGCGCGCCGCGGAAACCCGGCAATTCACGCCGCTCGTCGGGCTGCCGCCGCCGAAGATCGCGGCCGCGGCAGAGTCCTACGGCGACGGTTACCCCGTCGAAAACCTCCTGCGGCCCGACACGGCCGATGGCAACCAGCCCGAATATGCCTCGCGCGGACTGGGGGTGCGGACCTTCGTCGACTTCGATTTCGGCCGCCCCGTGTCCTTGGCGGGTTTCGAACACGTCCAGCGGCGTACCCAGGACACGGTGGCCGAGGCCGCGCTGCTGTTCGCCGACACGCCCGATTTCAAGGTCGTGCTGCGCACGGTGAAGGTCGCGCACGTGGACGAATCGGGTGCCACCACCGTCGTGGCTTTCCCCCCGGTGACGGCCCGCCACGTGCGTTGGCAGGTCACCGCCGCGAAGCCCGGCCGCAACGGCAACCTCGGCGGACGGAGCATCCGGTTCTTCTCGGCTGGCACGCCGGAAGCCGAACCGCGGCGCATCGGCATGGATTCGGAGGTCCGGTCGGTCGTGGAGCGTGGTCCGGGCGGCCCCGTGCAACCGTTGGTGATCTCGCTCAGTTCGCCCTACGCCGAACCGGTGACCGCGCGGGTCCGGATCGACGGGCAGGAACCTCGGGCCGTGGAAATCGGGTTCGGGACGCGGAAGCTGGGGTGTTTGGTCCCGGCGTCGGAGACCACGCGCACGGTGTCGGTGGAGATCGAGGTCGACGGCCGGAAAGTCTTGGGGCGGGCGATCGCGGTGAAACCCGCCCGCAAGCTGACGGTTTACATCCTGCCGCACTCGCACACGGACATCGGCTACACGGCGATCCAGACCGACATCGAGGAGAAGCAGGTCAACAACCTGCTGCAGGGCATCGCGGACGCCCGCCGCACGGCGTCCTATCCCGAAGGGGCGCGCTTCGTCTGGAACGTCGAGGTGCTGTGGGCCGCCGACCTTTTCCTGAAGCGCCTGACGCCGGGGCAGCGCGCCGATTTCTTCCGGGCCGTGAAGGACGGCCGGGTCGCGCTCAACGGGATGTATCTGAACGAACTCACCGGTCTCTGCCGGCCGGAGGAATTGATCCGGCTATTCCGGCAGGCGACCGAGCTCGGCGAGCGCACGGGCGTGCCGGTGGATTCCGCGATGATCAGCGACGTGCCCGGCTGCACGTGGGGAACCGTCACGGCCATGGCCCAGGCGGGGATCCGCTATTTTTCCGTGGCGCCGAACTATTTCGACCGCATCGGCACCATCCTGGTCGAGTGGGAGAACAAGCCGTTCTGGTGGGTGGGGCCGGACGGCCGGAGCCGGGTGTTGGTGTGGATTCCCTTCTGGGGGTACGCCATGTCCCATCGCTACCGGGTGATGTCGCCGGCATTGGTCGACGACTTTTGCGCCGGGCTGGAGAAGAAAGGCTATCCGTACGACATCGCCTACGTGCGTTGGGCGGGGCACGGGGACAACGCGGTGCCCGACCCGTCGATCTGCGATTTCGTGAAAGACTGGAACGCGTCGCATGTCTGGCCACGGTTCGTGATTTCCTCCACGGGGGAGGCCTTCCGGGCGTTCGAGAAGCGGTATGGCGACGCGTTGCCGCGGGTTCGCGGCGATTGGACGCCGTATTGGGAGGACGGGGCGGGGTCGTCCGCCGCCGAGACGGCGATGAACCGCGCCAGTTCCGAACGCCTTGCCCAGGCCGAGACGCTGTGGGCCATGCTCGACCCGAAACGGTACCCGGCGGTGCGATTCGCCGACGCGTGGAAGAACGTGTTGCTGTACTCGGAGCACACTTGGGGAGCCCATTGCAGCATCTCGGAACCCTCGATCCCGTTCACCACCGACCAGTGGAACATCAAGCAATCCTACGCGACCACGGCCAACCGCGAGTCGCGCCAACTCCTCGGCGAGGCGGCCCAGGGGATTTCGGGTTCCCGGAAGGCCGCCCCGGTGCCCTGCGTGGACGTCTACAACACGACCTCGTGGACGCGCAGCGAACTCGCGCTGATCCCGCAGGAGGTTTCCGAAGGCGGCAACTTCGTGACGGACGAACAAGGGCGCCCCATCCCCGCGCAACGGCTGAGGAACGGCGAACTGGCGGTCATGGTGCGGGATCTGGCCCCGTTCTCCGGGCGGCGGTTCAGGCTCGGGAAGGACGGGGCGACCGTCGGCGGCGACGCGCCCAAGGTGGACGGCACCGTCATCGAGAACGGTCGGGTGAGGGTCCGCGTGGACGGGCAGACCGGCGGCATCGTCGAACTGCGCGCCACCGGACTCGACGTCAATCTGGCCGACACCCGTGACGGCCATGCCCTCAACGATTACCTGTATCTGGTCGGCAACGATCTGGCCGCGCTCCGCCGCAATGGACCGGTGAAGATCACGGTCCCCGACCGGGGCCCGTTGGTGGCGACCCTGAGGATCGAATCCGACGCGCCCGGTTGCCACCGTTTGGTGCGCGAGATCCGTCTGGCGGCGGGTTCGGACCACGTCGAGTTGCTCGACACGGTGGACAAACGGCGTCTGGCCGCCACGAACTACTTCGCGAACGAGGGCAAGGAGAGCGTCAACTTCGCCTTTCCGTTCAACGTTCCCGACGGGGATGTCCGGCTCGACGTACCGTTCGGGGTCATCCGTCCGGACGCGGACCAGATGCCGAGCGCCTGCAAGAACTGGTTCGCCGTCGGTCGTTGGGCGGACGTTGCCAACGCGGACTACGGGGTCACCTGGGTGACGTTGGACGCGCCGCTGGTCCAGGTGGGGGGCATCACGGCCACGCTGCTCAATTCGCAGACCCATCCGGAAGCGTGGCGCCGGCACGTCGGCCGCACCCAGAAGCTCTACGTCTGGGCGATGAACAACCATTGGGGCACCAACTACCGCGCCCATCAGGACGGGGCCACCCAGTTCCGGTTCGTGCTGCGTCCGCATCGGGGGAAATCCAGCGATGCCGCGAACGCGCGCTTTGCGACGGGATTCAGCCAGCCCTTGGTGGCATTGCCCGGCCGGGGGGCGCCTCCGGTGGGTGGACCGTTGGTGCGCGTCGAACCCGCCGACGTGCTGGTGACCGCGTTGAAGCCGAGCGACGACGGGAAGGCGTGGATCCTGCGGTTGCTGGGTGCCGGCGGGACGCCGGTGGACGCGACCCTCGTCTGGTCCGCGCCGGGGCCGCGGGGGTTGTGGTGGAGCGATACCGGCGAGAAGCGGTTGGGGAAAATACCGGGAACCATCCCCGTGCCGGCTTGGGGGGTGGTGACCGTGCGGGCGGAATTGCCGCGGTGAGCCCCGGGGGCGGGGGGACAAACAAACCACCCGGGAGGCCGGACCTGACGGTCCGGCGACCCGGGTGGGTGCATCGAGCTTTTGCCCGGGTTACTTCTTGAGCGTGCGGACGTGGGCCACCAAGGCCTTGATCTCGTCGTCCGTGAGTTTAGCCGCGAAGGGCTTCATGACGTCCTTGCCCTTGTCCTTGAGGCCGTCCTTGACGGACGCGAACATCTTCTCGTCCTTGAGGCCGGCTTGGTAGGCGGCGTCGGTCATGTCCTTCGTTCCGGCCATCTTGCCGGCCTTGGTCTGGCCTCTGCCGTCCTTGCCGTGGCAGGAAGCGCAGTTCTTGGCCCAGTTTTCCGCGACGTCCGCGGCCATGGCGGACGAGGCGAGCAGGGAGACCGCCGCGACCCCCGACAGCAGGGAGCGGGCGATGGCGTTGCGGCGCGAGGAATCTTGCAGGTTCATGATGGGGGGGACTGTAGGGATGAACACGGTCTAGAACAAGTATTGCACGCTCGAGTAGACGAGGTGCGCGGAGTAGTCGTTGTGGCCGCCAGCCAATTGGTCGTGGCCGGTGAAGTAGCCGTACTGCAATTTCCAGATGAGGTCCTTGCGGAGTCGGGTGATCAGGGTCGCGGTCGCCCCGTGGGATTCGGCGCCGGCCCCGTAGGGAAGGCTGAAGGCCGAGTTGTCCTGGTAGTTGTTCGCGCGGTAGTACACGTACGAGCCCTGGAGGTCGCACCGTTCCGTCAGGACGACGCCCGTCGTCAGGCTGGCGTTCCAGTAATCGTTCTTGGCGTTCTGGACCAGGTTCGCGCCGGCGCCGGTGGTGGCGGAGACCGGCGAGTCGGTGTTCTGCATCGCGTAGCTGATGCTGCCCTGGAAGTACAACTGCTGCATCGGGGTCCAGCCAATGCTCTGGCTCAGGATGTGGTTGTTCATCCGGGCGCTCTCGATCTGGTTGAGGGCGGTTTTCATGCCGCCGAGCAGGATCGTCCCGCCGCGCATGTTGTACGACGTCATCTGGTAGTCGTACCGGCTGACGAGCGTCACGTTTGCCAGGGGACGGAAGGTCACCCGGAAGTTGACGTCGTGGGTATCGAACTCCTGGTGCTCGATGAATGCCGGGTACAGGTTGCCGGAACTTCCCGGCACGAGGACGGACGCGGTGTCGAGGCCGTGGTCGTAGTCGTTCTCGCGCACCCGATAGTAGTACTGGATGGCGGCATTGACCTTGCGGTGCGGGTACCAGTTGGCGCCGGTGGTGTATTTCTGGACGCGGCGCGTGGACTCGGTGTCGCGCTGGATGACGACCGGGCCGAGGGTTCCCTCGTCGATGTCGTTCTGGCGTTCCCGCAACGTTCCCTCGCCTTGGATCCAATCCCCGCGGGCGTAGAACGACCAGTTGGTCATGCCGGTATAACGTGCCGCCAACCCTTCCGAGATGTCCGTGAAACGGCGCACCCGCGAGTTGAGCGCGTCGGCCTGGGTCATGGAGAGGACCCCGGTCTTGCTGTCCTTGACGATGTTCGTCTCGGTGAACAGGGCATCGCCTTCCTGGTTCTGGTGCTCGATCTTGACCGAGGGGACGATCGTCCAGTTCTTGGACGGCGTCAGCAGCAGGTTGACGTTGGCCACGAACTGGTCGGTTTTCGAACCGCCGCCTAGGTCGTAGTACCCCTCGTCGCGCTCCTGTTTGTTCAGGTAGGACGTGCTGAATTGCGACCCGTACCCAACGCCGTAGATCCGGCTTCCGGCGAGGTCGGCGTCCGACCGCGTGAAGGAATAGCCGGTCGTCAACTGGACCTTGGGATGCAGTTGGGTCTCGGTGAAGGCGTGGGCGTTCCAGTAATCGATCGAGGAGTCGTCCCGCGACGTGACGTAGCGCTTCAGGGTGGGTTCGCCGACGCGCCGGGCGATGTTGCGGGAATTGCCCAACTGGTCCGTCTCGTAACGCAGGCCGACCCCGGCCGTGGTGTTCCCCAGCGTGTGTTTGACGTCGGCCTGGAAGGTGTGCCGGGTCTCGTCGATCCCGAGGAACGTCGGGGTGAGGCCCCGGGTGCTCGACGGGGCCTTGACCAGATAATCGCCCCAACTGGTGGAGTCTTTCATCCCCACGCGCTGGTCGTAATCATAGCGGACGCTGACTTCCGGGATGCCCGGACGGGTCAGGCCCGCGGCGATGAAGGCGTGCTTGCGGTCGATGTAGAAGCCCTCGTCGTACAGACTCACCCACGTGTTGGAGGCGGGCGCATAGCCGCCGCTGCCGTCGTACCAAGTGCGGAACTCGGAGTACCCGGCGGTGACGTAGCCGATCTCGGGATTGCGGAGATCGATCTGGATGCCGTAGTCGTGGTTGTCGTAGATCCCGCGGCCATCGATGGACAGCAGGCCTTTCTTGCCGACGGCCTGTTCGAAATGCAGTTCCTCGATCCCTCCGTAGATCTGGGCCGGGCGCCGGAGTTGGCGCTGGAACTGTGCGCGGTCGCCGCCGACGAACGAGGTGCCGCCGCCGATCGTGACCGAGTTGCTGTATTCGCCGGGTGCCGCCTCGAGCGACGACCCGCTCTTGTCGGCGGGGGCCGCTGGTTTGGCGTCGTCGGCCGCGAGCATGGGAATCCCCGCGGCGACGAGGGAGATGGCCAGCGCACGAAGTGCAGCCGGACTGATCCGGGTCGGATCTGATGTGGTTGCTTTCATGGTGCTTTCTTTCGCCTGGTGTTGTTGGGGTGCGCTAGAACCGCAGGGATGAGTTGACGTGGGAACCGTGGACGGCCTCGTGGCAACCGCCGCTCCAGCAGGTGCCGCGGTTGACGCTTCCGGAGTGGTCGCGGCCGCCGATCATGATTTTTCCGCCCTCGCGCTGTTCCTGGAAGTGGCACTTCAGGCAGAGGATGGCATTGCGTTCGTTCAACAACCGCGCGTTGACCGAGCCGTGGGGTTGGTGGCAGGTGATGCAACCCTCGCGCACGGCCTCGTGCTCGAAGGTGAACGGCCCGCGCTGGGCGATGTGGCAGCGGGCGCAGGTGTCTTGCCCGGAGGCGAGGGACGTGCCGCTGCCCTTGATCGCGTCGCCCTTGTGGGGATCGTGGCAATCCGCGCAACTCACCTTGCCCTCGGGCACCGGGTGGTGGTTCGGGAGGCGGAACTTGCCCTCGATTTCCAAATGGCACTGGTAGCAGGTCTGGGGCGACCGCCTCGGGTTGACGATGGTCCCGCGGGCGCCGCCGGATTCGTTGTGGAGGCTGGCCGGGCCGTGGCAGGATTCGCATCCCACGTTGGCGGCGTTCGCTCCCTCGGCCTTGAGGCGGGCGTGGCTGGCGGTCGAGAAGTCCTTGGTGATCTTCTCATGGCACTGGGCGCAGCTTTCCGAGCCGACGAAGTTGGCCCCGGCGATTTTCGGCGGGGCCGCGATCGTGCGGTTCACGCTGGTGCAGGAAGCGCCGACGACCACCAGCGTCGCGAGGCCCAAGACGGCGACGCTGGGCAGGTAATCCGCGCACCGCCGCAGGGACGGCACCACGGCGCGGCACGTGGCGCGCCAGCGCTGGATCAGGGGGGGTTGCATAGGGTTGTCCTTGTTGGGGTGAATGTGACTGCCGTGTTTTTAGCCGGGTAACTCCACCTCCAACAATGCGAATGGCTGTGCAAAAATTGTCCAATACCGGTGTTGCACTACCGCGCGACCGGTGAAGCGGGAGGGCCTGCGGATTCGTCCCGGACGTCGGGTTTCGCAGTCCTTGCAAGTGCCGATGCCCGCGCCGCGCGGGGCACGGGGCCCATGGGTTTGGCATCCGGGGCGCCCGGTTGCCGGCGGGGTCGACGGACCCGGAGGCCATGGAATGGCCGCTTCGGCCTCGACACCGGGATCGGGACACCGTGAGGTCGCGCCATCGTGAAGCGGCGATCTTCGATGCGGTTCGGCGTGGCGGCGGCCTTGTGGGCCGCCGGTTGGCTTGCCAATGCGTGGGCGGCCGACTGGCCCCAGTTCCTCGGGCCCACCCGGGACGGCGTCTCCCCCGAGTCGGTCGAACCCTGGGGCGCGGCCGGTCCACGGGTCTTGTGGAAGGCGAAGGTGGGGGCCGGGTTCTCGAGTCCCGTGGTTTCGGGCGGCCGCGTGGTGTTGCACCATCGGGAGGACGATTCCGAAGTGTTGCAGGCGTTCGACGCCGCAACCGGGAAGGTCCTCTGGCGGGCACCGCAGCCCACCCAATACCGGGATGACTTCGGCTTCGACGAGGGGCCGCGCGGGACGCCGTCGATCTCCGGCGGGACGGTGTTCTCCTTTGGGGCGGCGGGACGACTCTCTGCGGTCCGTCTGGTGGATGGAGCCCCCGTGTGGAGTCGGCCGGTGGGCGAGGAAATGCGCGCGGGCAAGGGCTTTTTCGGCTTCGCGTGCTCGCCGCTCGTCTGGAGCAACCTCGTGGTGGTGCAGGTCGGCGGTCGCCCGGGGGCCGGGATCGCGGCCTTCGACGCCGCGGATGGACACACGGTCTGGCGCGCGACGGAAGACGAGGCGGGATACGCGTCGCCGGTGGTGGTGTCGGTGGGCGGGCGACCGAGGATCGTGGCCTTCGACCGCGAGGGAGTGGTCGTGCTGGAACCCCGGGATGGGCGGGTGGCGGGGCGCAAGGCGTGGCGCTCGCGCCAAGGGGCCTCGGTCAATGCCGCCACCCCGGTCCCCGTCGGCGGCGGGATCTTCGTCACCGCGAGTTACGACACGGGCGGCGCGTTGTTCCGCCTGGCCGACGACGGGACGATCGCGACCGCGTGGTCTGGCGACGGGAGCCTGTCGTCGCATTTCGCGACGCCGGTGGCTTCGGAGGGATGGCTGTTCGGATTCCACGGGCGCCAGGAGCAGGGGCCGGCGCTGCGGTGCATCGAGGCGGCGACGGGCAAGGTCCTGTGGTCGGAGGACGGGTTTGGCGCGGGGTCGGTGACGCGGGTGGGACGGCGCCTGCTGGTATTGCGCGAGGATGGGGAACTGCTGCTGGGGGAAGCGTCCGGGGAGCGTTGGGCGGCGACGGCACGGGCGCAGGTGTTGGGCACGGGGATACGGGCCGGGGCGGCGATCTCCGAGGGCCGTTGGTTCGGGCGGGACAAACGGGAGTTGGTCGCGCTGGAGTTGTCCGCGAAACGGTGAACGGGAGCCGCCGCCCGTTTTCGTTCGGGCGCGGACTGGCTTCGCGCGAGCCATCCGTGGTTTGCTCGCGGGCGTGTCGCGTCCTGTCATCCGCATCGTTGGTGCGCGCCAGCACAATCTCCGGAATCTGACGCTCGAGATCCCGCGCGACCGACTGGTCGTGTTCACGGGGCCCAGCGGTTCGGGGAAATCGTCGCTGGCATTCGACACCCTGTTTGCCGAGGGCCAGCGCAAGTACGTGGAATCCCTCTCGGCGTACGCGCGCCAGTTCCTCGACCAGATGCAGAAGCCGGACGTCGACCACATCGAGGGGTTGTCGCCGGCGATCGCGATCGAGCAGCGGACGAGCGGGACGAACCCGCGCTCGACGATCGCGACGACGACGGAGGCCTACGATTACCTGCGCCTGTTGTACGCGCATCTGGGCCGTCCGCACGATCCGGAGACGGGCCTGCCGGTCGCCTCGCAGACGCCGGCGGAGATCGTGGACCGGGTGCTGCGGCATCCGGCGCGGACCCGGTTGATGCTGTTGGCGCGGGTGGTGGACGGGCAGCGGGGGGAATTCCGGGACGTGCTGGAGCGGTTGGCGCGGGAAGGCTTCGTGCGGGTGCGGGTGGACGGCGTCCTGCAGGAGTTGACGGCGGGGAAACCGGTGCGGCTCGAGCCGAAGGATCGGCACACGATCGACGTGGTGGTGGACCGGGTGGTGGTGGCGGAGGGGGTGCGGGCGCGCCTGGCGGACTCGATGGAGACGGCCTTGAAATGGGGCGACGGCCGGGTGCTGGTGCTGTCGCAGGAACCGGCGGACGGCGGCGTGGACGCGGCGCGGGGTTCGGGGCTGGGACAGGGACACGGGGCCCCGAAGGCCGGGGCGGCGAAAACGGCGGTGAATCCCGCGAAGGCCGGGGACGAATGGACCGAGACCCTGCACTCGACGCGGATGTATTCGCCGTCGACGGGAAAATCGTTCGAGACGCCGACGCCGCAGCATTTTTCCTTCAACTCGCCGCGGGGCGCGTGCCCGGTCTGCCTGGGGCTGGGGCAGAAGCTGGTTTTCGACGCGGCGCTGGTGGTGCCGGACCCGGCGAAGACCCTGGCGGACGGCGCGGTGCAGCCCTACCGGCGGCTCGGGGGCAAGCGGATGGCGGTCTACTACCAGGGCCTGTTGCGCGGGATGGCGTCGCACCACGGGGTGGGGATGGACGTGCCGTGGCAGGAACTGCCGGAGGCGTTCCGGGAACGCTTGCTGCACGGGACGGGCGCGGACGACATCGAGTTCGGATTCCTGCGGGCGGGGAAGGCGAGCCGGGTGAAGCGACCGTTCGAGGGGGTGTTGCCGAACCTCGCGCGGCTGTACACGGAGAGCGAAAGCGAGTTCACGCGGAACCGTTTGAAGGCGTACATGACGCCGCAGGGTTGCGACGCTTGCGGCGGGTTCCGGCTGCGGCCCGAGGTGCTCGCGATCACGCTGATGCCGGGGGGCGACGCCGCGCGGTGGCGGGGTGCGAACCCCTCGATCCCGGGGCTGAACATCGCGGATTTCTGCCGGCTGACCGTGGAAGGCGCCGACGCGTTCCTCGGTTCGTTGGAACTCACGCCACAACAGGCCCGGATCGCGGGCGAGGTGGTGGGAGAGATCCGGAAGCGGCTGGGGTTCATGCGCCGGGTGGGACTGGGTTACCTGACGCTCGACCGGGAGAGCGGGACGCTGAGCGGCGGCGAGGCGCAGCGCATCCGGCTGGCCACCCAGATCGGGGCGGGATTGACGGGGGTGTTGTACATCCTCGACGAGCCAAGCATCGGGTTGCACCAGCGCGACAACGAGCGATTGCTGGAGACCTTGCGCGCGCTGCGCGACCTGGGGAATTCGGTGATCGTGGTGGAACACGACGAGGACACCATCCGCCAGGCGGACCACGTCGTGGACATGGGGCCGGGCGCGGGGGTGCACGGCGGCGAGATCGTGGCCCAGGGGACGGTGGCGGAACTGATGGCGAATCCCAAATCGGGCACCGGACGCTATCTGTCGGGCGACCTCTCGATCCCGATCCCCAAGGTCCGGGTGGCGCCGCGGGACGACCGTGGCTGGATCGAGATCCTGGGGGCGGAGGAGAACAATCTGGCGGGGATCGACGCGCGGATCCCGCTGGGGACGCTCACGTGCGTGACGGGGGTGAGCGGCAGCGGGAAATCGACGCTGGTGGACGACATCCTGCGGCGGGCGGTGTTCCGGCAATGGTACGGGAGCAAGGAAAAGCCCGGGAAACACCGGGAGATCCGCGGGCTCGAGTCGTTGGAGAAATGCGTGGTCATCGACCAGGCGCCGATCGGCCGGACGCCGCGGAGCAATCCGGCGACCTACACGGGGATCTTCAACGAGATCCGGGATTTGTTCGCGGGATTGCCGGCGGCGCGGGTGCGGGGGTACGGGGCGGGGCGGTTCAGTTTCAACGTGAAGGGGGGGCGCTG
>WBXI01000125.1 GCA_008933025.1 Verrucomicrobiota bacterium | reverse complement strand
GCCCTGATGGACCTCGGCCGGGTCCGTGCCGGCGATGCCGGCGAATCCTTCTGCATGACCGTGCTGGCACTCCGGTTGAGCCGGGCCGCCAACGGTGTTTCGGCGTTGCACGGCGAGGTGAGTCGGGAGATGTGGAGGGAATTCTACGGCACCACCGAGCCGGACAAGGTTCCCATTGGCCATGTCACCAACGGCGTCCATCTCGTCGGTTGGATGAAGGGCACGGTGCGCCGCTTCTGGCGGGAGAAGTACCAACGGTTGAACCCGGCGGCCTCGGATCTCGATTGGATCGCCGATGCCAATTCCAGGGATTTCTGGACCCGGGTCACCAATCCCGACGTGTTGTCGGACGAGGAAATCTGGTCCCTTCGATACCGGCTTCGCCGCGAATTGATCGAGTTTGCCCGGCGCCGATTGATGCTGCAGGTCAACGCGCTGGGACGCCGCGACTTCATCACCTTCGACGGATTCCTCAATCCCGACGCGCTGACGATCGGGTTCGCGCGACGGTTCGCGACGTACAAGCGCGCACCGCTGATTTTCGACCAATTCGAGAACGTCGTGAAGTTGGTGAAAGACACGGGGCGTCCGATCCAATTCATCTTTGCCGGCAAGGCGCATCCGCGGGACGACAGTGGAAAGGCCTTCATCCAAAAAGTGATCCACCTCTCTCGATTCAGCGAGTTGGTGGGACACCTGGTGTTCATCGAGAACTACGACATCCACGTGTGCCGCATGATGGCGTCGGGATGCGACATCTGGCTCAACAATCCTCGCCGACCGCTCGAGGCGAGCGGCACCAGCGGGATGAAGACCACGCCCCATGGCTGCATGAATCTCAGCATCATGGACGGGTGGTGGCGCGAGGGCTACGACGGCACCAACGGGTTCGCCATCGGCGAGGATTCCCATTCGCCCGACGTCAACGAGCAGGATCGGGCCGACAGCGAGAATCTGTACTCGGCGTTGACCGAGCAGGTCATCCCGATGTTTTTCAACCGCGATTCGAGCGGGATTCCGCGGCAATGGATCGCGCGCATCCGGCGTTCCATGGCCACGTTGGCGTCCGAATACAGCACCTGGCGCATGGTCCAGGAGTACACGACCAAGTACTACAAGGGACATTGACCCGGTTTGGGGTCGCCCCGCGGCACGGGCATCTTGCCGGCGCGGGGCGGCGGTCGCCCGGCGTGGATCCCCTTGAAAAAGTGAAGCCCGGACTTTCGTCCGGGCTTCATGCTCTGCTGGGTCTGTTCGTGTTGTCCGCCCAGACGATACGTCGGCCTAGTGCGCCTCGGGGGTCGTGGTCCTGGGCGCCGCAGGAAGTGTGGAGAGGAGTCCAAGAGGGGAGACTCCGTCCTGCTTCCAAGCCTGGGGGGGGCTTCGGACTGCGGTGCCCGAGGATCGTTGGATCGAGCGTGCAAACGCCTGGGGGGGCTTCTGACATCGCTCGTGGGGTTTTCGTCATCGCAACGCCTGTTGGCTTCCGTATCGCTTGCGGGATTGGTGTACTGAAACGCACTACATCGAGCAAGGGGTATTTTTCGAAAACATAGAGATCCCCCTGACGATCATGCCCGAGTCGGGGAAAACCCTTGCCGCTGGCGCCGCCGTTCCGTCAGTTTGGAACCGGTTCACAGCCACCCCGCCGGTGGCGTTTTTTGTTGGAATCGATCCGTATTGCAACGCCGTGAAAGTTTTCTCAGGCAACTCCAATCGCATCCTCGCGAAGGCCATCTGCGAGTCGGTCGGCATGCCCTTGGGCCAGTCGATCGTCCGCCCGTTTCCCAACGGGGAAACGTTTGTCAAAATCGACGAGAACGTGCGGGGCGAGGACGTCTTCGTGGTGCAGTCCACCAGTCCGCCCGCGAACCAGCACCTGATGGAGATGTTCATCATGATCGACGCGCTGCGGCGGGCGAGCGCCTCGCGCATCACCGCGGTGTTGCCCTTCTACGGTTACGCGCGCCAGGACCGCAAAGACCAACCGCGGGTGCCCATCACCGCCAAGTTGGTGGCCAACCTCATCGTGGCTTCCGGCGCCAACCGGGTGCTCACGATGGATCTCCACGCCCAGCAGATCCAGGGCTTCTTCGACATCCCGGTCGATCATTTGTACGCGGCCCCGGTCATCTTCGATTACCTGCGCCGGATCTCCGTCGACAACCTGGTGGTCGTCAGTCCGGATCTGGGCGGATTGAAGATGGCCGCGGCCTACGCCCAGACGCTGGGCACCGAATTGGCGATCGTGGCCAAGCGGCGCAAGAGTCCGACGGAGACGGAGGCGATTTCGGTGATCGGCGACATCGACGGGAAGAACATCCTGCTCGTCGACGACCTGACCGAGACGGCGGGGACCCTGGTGAACGCGGCTGCGCTGCTCAAGAGTCGCGGGGCTCGGCAGATCCGCGCCTGCGTGTCGCATGCGCTGATCAACGATCTGGGCGCGGAAAGACTTCGCAATTCGGTCATTGACGAGTTGATCACGACCGATACTGTCCTGCGCCCTGCGATCGAGGGGGTCAACATTACGACCCTTTCGGTGGCTGGCTTGCTGGGCGAGGCGATCAAACGGATCCACAGTAATTCGTCGGTCACGTCGCTCTTCGAGTTGAAGGGCTGACCTTCCGGAAAAAACCGGGGGTCGGCAGATACGACTTGCACATGAAAACGTTGTCCCTGAGCGCGCAATTGCGCTCGCTGTCCCGGCGCAAAGGCGCCAAGGCCGTCCGCAAAGGCGGCCGTATTCCCGCCAACATCTACGGCAAGACCGCCGCGGCTCAGAACCTCGAGGTCGTCGCCAAGGAGTTCGACAATCTCGTCCACAAGGCGCACACGGAAGTCATTCTGGTGGACCTCAACATCGTGGGCGATGCGCGTCCCAGCCGTCTGGCGCTGGTTCAGGACGTGCAGCACCACCCGTTGACGGGCCATGTGCTCCACGTGGATTTCCACGAGGTGAAGCCCGACGAGAAGGTCACCATCCGGGTGCCGGTGGAATCCAAGGGCGAATGCGTCGGCGTGAAAGCCGGCGGAACCCTCGAGCACGTGCTGCTGCGCCTGCGCGTGCGTGCGTTGCCCAACGATCTTCCCGACCAGATCCTCGTGGATGTTTCCGCGCTCGAGGTCGGCAAGACGATCCATCTCTCGGACATCCCGGCGCCGGCAGGGGTCGAGATCCTTGGCAACAAGGACATCACGGTGTTCACCTGTGCCGCGCCGCTGGCTCCCGAGGCGGAGGCGACGCCGGGTGCGGAGGCCGGTGCGGCTGCGGCGGGCGACGCCAAGCAACCGGAGATGATCAAGGAAAAGAAGACGGACGAAGCGCCCAAGGCGGACGACAAGAAGGGCGCCGAGAAGAAAAAGTGACCTGACCGACCGTCGCGGGTTCCCATGGGGAACCCCGGCGGCGTCCCTCCGGCGTGAGCGCGCTGTCGTTGATCGTCGGACTGGGCAATCCCGGCTCCGAATACCAAGATACCCGACACAACGCCGGTTTCATGCTGGCGGACGCCTTGGCGAAATCCTGGGGTGCCGGCTGGCGGTTGGAGCGAAAGTTCTTTGCAATGGTGGCGGAGGCGACGGTGGGTGGGCGGCGCGTGCTCTTGTGCAAGCCGCAGACCTACATGAACGCAAGCGGCGAGGCCGTGGGACCGCTGGTGCGGTTCCATCGGGTCGAGCCGGACCGGGTTTTGGTGCTCGTGGACGACGCCGACCTCACTTTGGGTGTGGTCCGGCTGCGACCGGAAGGCAGCCCCGGAGGCCACCATGGATTGGAGTCGGTCGAGCAACATCTCGGCACGCGGGGTTACCCGCGGCTGAAGTTGGGCATCGCCCGGCCCATGCAGGGTGTCCGGGATATCACCGGCCACGTGCTCGGACGCTTTGCGGCGGACGAGCGCGAGGTCTGGCAACGGGTGCTCGAGCGGGCGGGGCGGCAATCGGAAACGTGGTTGGCGGACGGGATTTCCCGCGCCATGAGTCTTTACAACGGGTCGGTCGCATGACCGGCAATGAAAGGAAACGGATTGTGAAACGGTACGAGGGTTTGTTCATCCTGAACTTGGCGGGCAAGGAAGAGGGCATCAAAGAAGCCGTCGACCGCGTGTCGGCGGAAATCGATGCGGCGGGCGGCAAAGTCGAGGCTGTCCAAAAAATGGACAAGAAGTCCTTTGCCCGCGTGGCGGACCGGCGCATCAACGCCGGCCACTACGTGAACGTGGTCTTCGAGGCCTGCTCGAAAACCATCAATCAATTGCAGACGCGCTTTGCCCATTCGGAAGAAGTGCACCGCGTGCTGTTCACCGAGGCCTCGAAAGCCGAGATTCCCAAGGTCGAAGTCGCCTGATCCGGCGTCGCCTCCGTCCATCCCATCCCCACCAAGCCCATGGCCAGTTTCAACAAGGTCATCCTGCTGGGCAACCTGACCCGCGACCCCGAACTTCGGTACACGCCGAAGGGACAGGCCGTGGTCAAGTTGGGGCTCGCGGTCAACCGCCGTTACACGACGGAAGCCGGCGAGGCCCGCGAGGAAGTCACGTTCATCGACATCGATGCGTGGGGGAAACAGGCGGAGTTGATCGCCCAATACTGCAAGAAGGGACGGCCACTCCTCGTCGAGGGCCGTCTCAAGCTCGACCAGTGGGACGACAAGAATACCGGCCAGAAGGTCAGCAAATTGCGGGTCGTTCTGGAGACCTTCCAGTTCGTCGGCGACAACCGGCAGGAGGGCGGCGCGACCGGCGCGCCCCCGGCCGGCCCCCGTCCCGCTCCCGCGCGTCCCACGGTCCCCAAGTCCCCGGAAAGTCCCGCCGGTCCCGCGACCGATTCCGACGGCCCGCCGCCCGAGGAAGACGACGTGCCGTTCTGATTTTCCATCCCCCCTGTTTTTCAAAACCCGAAGTAGGAGATTTTCATCATGCCCAAGACTGAAGTGATCTTGATCCACAATGTGGTCGGCCTCGGTGGCGAGTCGGACCAAGTCAAAGTGAACGCCGGCTATGCTCGGAACTTTCTGGTTCCGCAGGGACTCGCGATCCCCATGACGCAGTCGAACAAGCGTCGGCTCGAGGCATTGCGCCAGCGCCGCGCCGAACGCGAGGCCACCGAACTCAACACCATGAGCGAGTTGGGTCGCAACCTGAGCAAGATGTCGATCACGGTCAGCGTCAAAACCGGCGATGATGGCAAGGTGTTCGGCAGCGTGACCACCGGTTCGATCGCCGATGCCCTCAAGACCCAGCTCGATGTTTCCCTCGACAAGAGGAAGATCCATCTGGAACGCGCGATCCATACGCTGGGCGAACACGAGGTCGAGTTGCGGTTGCACCCGGACGTCAAGGCGTCCATCAAGGTCATCGTGAGCAGCAGCAACCCGCCGCCGGAAGTGGTGGCCGACGCGACGGGCGAGGCTGTGAAGACCGAGAAGCGTTCGGCCCGCGCGGTCACGGGACGCAAGGGCGAGGTTCCCTCGTCCGACGTCAAGCCGGCCAAGAAGTAGGCTCGGTTCCAACACGGACGGCCCGGCCTCGTGCCGGGCCGTTTGCGTTTGCCGAGGCCCCGTCGGGCGGTTGTGGACAAGAGCCCGACAACTAGCGCTTCCGTACCGGGTCCGGCGACCGTTCCATCTCCCCCATGGAAGAGTTTCACGAGGATGCCCCGGCCGGCACGCCGGCCGCGACGGCGCCCAAGCCCAGGACGAAAAAGGTCCCCAGGGTCGACTTGGGCCGCATCGATCGCCTGCCGCCGCATTCGCTGGAGGCCGAGCAGGGCGTCCTGGGTTGCGTGCTGCTCTCGCCCCACGAGAGCCTCGGCATCTGCGTCGACAAGTTGAAGGCGGGTTCCGAGTCCTTCTACGACCTGCGTCATCGCAGTCTCTACGACGTGCTGGTGGCGATGTACGACAAGAAGGAGGCGATCGACCTGATCACCCTCGGGCAGCGGTTGAAGGATACCCAACAGTTCGAGGGGGTCGGTGGTCTGGCTTACCTTTCGGCCCTGGTGGACGCGGTTCCCAGCGCTGCCAACCTGTCCTATTACCTCGACATCGTCCGCGAGAAGCACGTGTTGCGGCGGATGCTGGCAACGTGTTCCGGGGTGATTTCGCGGGTGTTCGAGCACGAGGGCGAGGTCGACGGGTTGCTCGACGAGGTCGAGCGCGACATTCTCAAGATCAGCGAGGACCGCGAGGAAGTCGGCATCCGCGGCATGAAGGAATTGGTCCGCAGCGCGGTGGACCTCATCCAGGAATACCACCAACGCCAGGGGGGGCTGACGGGATTGCCGACGGGTTTCGCCGACTTCGACAAAATGACGAGCGGCCTCCAGCCCGGCGACATGATCGTGATCGCCGCGCGTCCCTCGATGGGCAAGACGTCGATGGCGATGAACATCGCGGAGCACGTGGCGGTGGAGGCCGGGCTGCCCGTCGGGGTGTTCAGTCTGGAAATGACGTCGGAATCGCTGGTGATGCGCATGCTGTGTTCCCTGGCACGGGTCAACGCGCGCCTGATCCGCGACGGGTTCCTGTCGGAGGGCGATTTCCGGAAGTTGACGGCGGCGGCCTCGAAGTTGAGCAAGGCGCCGATCCACATCGACGATCAACCGGGTCTTTCGATCCTTCAATTGCGTGCCCGTGCCCGACGGATGTGGCAGCAGCACGGGATCAAGCTCGTCGTGATCGACTATCTCCAGTTGCTCCATTCGAGTTCGAAAAAGGCACAGGACAACCGCCAGCAGGAGGTCTCGGAATTGTCCAACGGCGTCAAGGCCCTGGCCAAGGAACTCAAGATCCCGATCATCGTCCTCTGCCAGTTGAACCGCGAACTGGAGAAGGACAAGGACCGCAAGCCCAAGCTTTCCGATCTCCGCGAATCCGGCGCCATCGAGCAGGACGCGGATCTGGTGGGTTTGTTGTACAAGCCGAAGGAAGACGAGGAGGACCACCGCAAGGACGAGCCGGACGGACGCGACGACGGGATGATGGCGACGCCGGTGAACCTGCTGATCGCGAAGCAACGCAATGGACCGACGGGCGACGTGTGCCTGACCTTCCTGAAGGGGATCACGCGGTACGAAAGCGCCTCGAAGATCGCCCCGGCGGAATAGCGACATGCGTTTCGCTGCGTTTGGGTGTTGCACCCACGCCGGGGGATTGGATTTGATCCGTGTCTGTCCGAGCCGTCCGTTGATCGATCGAATTGCATGAAACCAGCTTCTCGCCGGTGGACCCGCATCTGCGCCTTCTTGGTCGCCTGCCTGCAGCTTGCTGCCCTCGGGCAGGAACCGAAGGGGCCGCCCGTCGAAAAAATCGTCATCCGCCACCGGGGTCCCGCGGCGGTCAGCGAGGATCTGGTGCGGGCGCACATCCGCGTGCGGGTCGGGGAGCCGTACACCGCGGCGAGCATCGACGAGGACGTGCGGAATCTTTACGCCACCGGTTATTTCCGGAACGTCCAGGTCGGGGCCGAGTCGTCGGACAAAGGCGTGACGCTGGTGTACGAGGTGCAGGGCAAATCGGTCATCACCGAGATCCGGTTTTCGGGGAACAAGAAGTACAGCAATTCGAAGCTGCGCAAGAAGGTCACCTCCAAGGTCGGCGAACCCGAGGATGACCGGAAGCTGTTCAACGACGCGCAGGAGATCCTCAAGATGTACCAGAAGGCCGGCCTCCAGCGGACGGAGGTCAAGCCGGTCCCCAGCATCAACGAGGAATTGGGCCGCGCCGTGGTCACTTTCGAGATCACGGAAGCCCCGAAGGTCCGCATCACCGACGTCGTGTTCGACGGCGCCAAGGAGTTCAAACAGCGCAAACTCCGCCGTGTCATCAAGACGCGCCGCTGGTGGATGTGGTCGTGGATCACCGGCAGCGGCAAGCTGAAGGACGATGTCTTCGAGGAGGACAAGGAGAAGCTCCGGAACTTCTATGCCGAGCGCGGGTACATCGATTTCGAACTCAAGGACGTCCGGTTCGAGCAACCCTCGCCCACCCGCATGTCCCTGCATCTGCAGGTCGACGAGGGCAGTCTCTACAAGGTGGGCAACGTCGAGTTCGCCGGGAACGAGTTGTTCACCAAGGCGGAGATCACCGGCAACCTGCGTTCCCGCGAGGGCGACCGCATCAAGTACGGCCTCCTCCTGAAGGACGGCCAGACCTTCACGCCGAAGAAACTGCAGCGCGACGTCGAGGCGATCACCGATTTCTACGGCGCGCGCGGCTACATCGAGGCGCGGGTGGATCCCCAGAAGGTGGCCAACGTCGAGCGGGGAACCCTCGACCTCAAGTATTCCATCCGCGAGGGCGACCGGTACGAGGTCGAGAAAATCGAGATCCGGGGCAACACCAAGACCAAGGACAAGGTCATCCGCCGCGAACTCGCGATCTCGCCCGGCGAAACTTTCGACACGGTCCGCGTCAAGGTCAGCAAGAGCCGTCTCGAGCAGTTGCAGTTCTTCGAGAAGGTGGACACGACCAACGAGGACACGCGGATCGAGAACCGCAAGAACCTGGTCATCGGCGTCGAGGAAAAGAACACCGGCAACATCGGCATCGGCGCCGGTTTCAGTTCGGTGGATTCCGTCGTGGGCTTCGTCGAGGTGAGCCAGGGAAATTTCGACCTGTTCAACGCGCCGAAATTCACCGGCGGCGGCCAGAAGGCGCGTCTTCGCATCCAGGCCGGACCGCAACGGCAGGACTATCTGGCGACGTTCATCGAACCCTGGTTCCTCGGTCGCCGCCTCTCGCTCAGCGTCGACCTGTACCACCGGCAGCTGAACTTCCTTTCGGACAACTACGAGCAGCGCCAGACCGGCATGCGGTTGGGCTTGACCCGGCAGTTGCCCAGAAACTTCGTGGGTGGCATCAGCTACACCATCGAGAACGTCGGCATCAACTTCAACGACGCCTACAAGACGGCCTACAAGAACACGGTCCTCCTGCAGGAGGAAGGGAGTCGGCTCGTGTCGAAGGTCGGGGCGACCCTGGCCTACGACACCCGCAACAACCTGCAGGTTCCCACCAAGGGGATGCGGTTCGAACTGTTGCCCGAGGTGGCGGGCGGCCCGTTTGCCGGCGATGCCGATTACTACCGTCTGGAAGCGCGGGCCACGCAGTACTGGAATCCGGGCCGGCTGTTTTCGGAGACGAGCTACTGGCAGGATTTCTTCGCGGGCCACGCGCTCGAACTTTCCGGCCGCATCGGCGTCATCCAAGCCTATGCGGACGGCGATCGCGGGAAACGCAACCGGGTCCCGCTGTTCGACCGCTGGTATCTTGGCGGCCTTTACTCGCTGCGCGGGGCCCGTTTCCGTGAGGTCGGGCCCCGGGACGTCCTTTCCAACGAGCCCATCGGCGGCGGGACCTACTGGCTCGGCGGCGCGGAATACAGCATCCCCGTCATTGAACGTATCCGTCTGGCCGCGTTCTATGACATCGGCATGGTCTACGAGGACGCCTACAGCTTCGATCCGCAGAGTTTCATCGACGCGAATGGCAGGCTCCAGACGACCCACCTTTACAACGACAACTGGGGCGTGGGCATCCGACTGAACCTGCCCATCGGCCCGCTCCGCATCGACTACGCGATCCCCATGACCCACGACACCCGTTCGAGTGGTGCTGGCCGCGTCCAGTTTGGTGTGGGATGGTCCCGCGACTTCTGACAGACTCGCCCAACGAAATTGACTGCATGAAAGCCAAAGTGACGAAATTCATAGCCGCGCTGGTTGCCGTGTTCGCGCTGACCCTCCCGGCCCAAGCCCAGAACAAGGTTGCCGTCGTCGATCTCAAGAAGGTGTTCGACAACTATTACCGGACCAAGATCGCCGACACCCAGCTCAAGGATTCGGCCTCCGATCTCGACAAGCTCCGCAAGGGGATGGTCGACGAGTACCAGAAGGCGAACGACGACTTCAAAAAGATGCTCGAGGGCATCAACGACCAGTCGATCTCGGCCGACGAGAAGGAGAAGCGCCGCAAGGAAGCCGAGAAAAAGCAGGGCGAGATCCGGGAGCAGGAGAACAGCATCCGGACCTTCGACAACAATTCCCGGCAGGGCATCCTCGAGAAACAAAAGCGGCTTCGCGACAGCGTCCTCCGCGACATCCGTGGCGTCGTCGAGGAGAAGTCCAAGGCGGCCGGCTACAACCTGGTCTTCGACACCGCGGCGGAGTCCGTCAACCAGACCCCGGTGGTCATCTACACCAGCTTGCTGGGTGGACCCGACGACATCACCGACGCCGTCCTGAAGCAGTTGAATGCCAACGCGCCGGCCGAGGCCCCGAAGGCGGCCGACGACAAGAAGGACGACAAGAAGGACGCGAAGAAGGACGAGAAGAAGTAGTCGTCCCCGTCCCGAGGAAAACCGAGGCGCAGGCTTGTCCTGCGCCTCGACCGTTTCGGGGCCAAACCGGCCGTTTCCCTTCACGACGGAATGAACACCGCCATCATCGTCGCCGCCGGTCGCGGCACCCGAATGGGGCCCGGGATCGACAAGTTGTTCCTCGATGTGGCCGGCGCGCCCGTCGTGGCCCACACGTGGCGGCGGTTCGACGCCGCCCCTTCCATCGACGAGGTCGTGCTGGTCGTCAGGGCCGGCATGGAGTCCGATTTCCGCGAATTGGCGGCGCGGTTCGTCCGGCCGACCAAGCCATGGCGCCTGGTGGTTGGCGGCAAGGAACGCCAGGATTCGGTGGCCAACGGGCTCGCCGCCGTCGCCGTCGACGGATTGGTTGCCATCCAGGATGGCGCCCGTCCGTGCACCCCGCCCGAACTCATCGCGCGGTGCCTCGAGGCGGCCGGCAGGGTCGGTGCCAGCGTCGCGGCCCAGCGGGCGACGGACACCATCAAGGAATCCGACGACGCGGGCCTCATCGCGACCCACCTTGACCGGAGCCGCCTGTGGGCGGTCCAAACGCCCCAATGTTTCAGGCTCGACGTGATCCGCCGGGCGCTGGCGGAGGTTCGGAAACGCGGCCTGGTGGTCACCGACGACACGGCAGCCTGCGCCCTGATCGGGCAATCCGTCGAGTTGGTGGAATCGCCGTTCCCGAACCCCAAGGTGACGTCGCCGCCGGATTTGCCCTATGTCGGTCTCCTGTTGGAGGCTTCCGCGCGTTGAAAAACGGTGGCGTGCAGTCGGCATTTAGGCCTTGAGCCCGTTTCCCGGCCCGCGCGAAAGTTTCGCAGATGCACGTCCTGCTCGCCGCGAGCGAACTTCACCCGTTCTCCAAGACCGGCGGGCTTGCGGACGCGGTGGCCGCGCTCGCGCAGGCCGTCGCCCGGTCCGGGATCCGGGTCAGCGTGGTGACCCCGCTGTACCGGGGGATCGCCGCGCGGTTTCCGGGCATCCGCCCGTCGGACTGGCGGTTCGACGTGCCGATGGGGGCGCGCTTGGTTCCCGGTAGTTTCCGCTGTTTCGAAGCGACGCCGAATCTCACCTACTGGTTCGTGGACCAGCCCGGGTATTTCGACCGCGCGGGTCTTTACAACGAGGCCCACCGCGATTATCCGGACAACCCGGCGCGGTTCCTGTTCCTCGCGAAGTCGGCTTTGTTGCTGGCACGGCACCATCCGGAGCCGCCGGCGATCGTCCATGCCCACGATTGGCAGTTGGGGATGCTTCCGCTGCTGGTGCACCATGGGCGCGTGTCGGGTGGTTGGCCGGGCGCGCCCCGCACGGTGTTCACCATCCACAATCTCGCCTACCAGGGGTCCTTTCCGGTCGAGGCGTGGTCGCTGACCAACCTGCCGCTGGGCTGGTTCCATCTCGAGAGTGCCGCACATTTCGGCCGGTTGAACTTCCTCAAGGGAGCCCTCTGCCTGGCCGATTCCCTCACCACGGTCAGCCCGCGTTATGCCGAGGAAATCTGCACGCCCGAATATGGCTGCGGGCTGGAGGGCGTGCTGCGCCGCCGCGGACACGACCTCACCGGGATCCTGAACGGCGTGGACTACGCCGAGTGGAACACCACGTCGAACCCCGCCTTGCCGCATGCCTACGATGCCTTCCACCTCGCCGGCAAGGCTGCCAACAAGGCCGCGCTCCAGGCGGAACTCGGACTGCCCGTCCGGGACGACATTCCGCTCTTCGGCAACATCACCCGGCTCACCGAGCAGAAGGGGTGCGACCTCGTCCTCGGTGCGCTGGAGGCCCTGCTGCCCGACGAGCAGTTCCAGTTTGCGGTGCTCGGCAACGGCGACCCCTTGCTGGAAGCGTCCTTCGGTTCCCTCGCCGCCCGCTTTCCACGGCAGGTCGTTGCCCGCATCGGTTTCGACGCCAAGCTCGCCCATCGCATCGAGGCGGGCTCCGATTTCTACGTGATGCCGTCCCGCTTCGAGCCGTGCGGCCTCAACCAGATGTATTCCCTGCGCTACGGGGCCGTGCCCGTCGTCCGCGCCACCGGTGGTCTCGACGACTCCGTCGTCGACCCCCGGGCCGATGCCGATCTGGCCACCGGGATCAAGTTCACGGACATATC
>WBXI01000124.1 GCA_008933025.1 Verrucomicrobiota bacterium | reverse complement strand
GCTCGGACAAAGTCGCTCATGAACGGTCGAGGCTAGGGAGCGCCCGGGCCCGTGAACAGCCGGCAGTGCGTCCGCGGCAGGACGAAAGGCCCGGGGTTCCACGACCCGTCCCCGCGGGCCGGGAACGCGCCGCCCGTGTTCGGGCGTCCCGAAGGGCAGCGATCCGTCGTGCTCCTTCCGGTCACCGTGGGTCGGTGACGTGCCCCAGAAACAGGCACGCGCCGCTGCCGGTATGCTGGATGGCGAATGCGAACGGACGGTCGACCCTCACTTCCACCGGCTTGGGCGGCCGCACCGGCGCCGACGCGGTCGCGATCACCACCGCCGTGGCCGCCGCCGCCTCCGTGCCCTTTTCGTCCACCGCGATGAACGTCTTGTGGAACACCTCCGAGATCGCCATCTCGCCGTGCCGCGCGCCGGCGACCATGCGGTCGAAGTTGGCGCTGCCCGCGGGAATGTCGAAGGCGCCCTTCATGCCCAGTGCGACCAGGGCCTTCCCCAGCGGCAACGAGGCCGATTCCAACCGGAATCGCGGCAGGTGCAGCCGGACCGCGCTTCGCTCCAGCCTCGCGCAGGAAGCCAACGCGGCGGGCGTGAGGCCTTTCTCCATCGCCGCCAGTCCGTCCGGCGCGTCCGGCAGCAACACCACGAACTGGAGTCCGGGGTCGGAGTACGGCACCGCGACCACGGTGTAGCCCTCGCGCCGCGCATGCCCCATCGGGCGCTCGTGCCGCATGGTCGGGACCGCCACCGGGGACTTGCCGCGCACCATGAAAGGCTCCGGCCTCGTCGCCGACGCCGGGAACTCCCGCTCCCACGCGGCCTTCAGGTGGATGGCGTTGGCCAACACCAGTCGCGTCGATCCATCCATCCCATCCTTGGGGATCAGGTCGCGGATGCGCTTCATTGTCTGGTCCTCGACCCACCCGTTGATGTGCCGGCGCGCCCACTCCGGGTCGCGCTGGAAGTCCAGGATCTCGAGCGGCGCGCCGTACCGGTCGCGGGTCAACGCCAGGAACGGGGCGCGAAATTCGAATCCCTTCCGGCCGAACAGGCGGTTCGCCAGGTTGAACGCGATGGGTTCGCCCTTGCCGCCGTGCCGCGCCATTGCCTCCACGTTGGCCGCGCTCCGCTCCGCGACCTTCCGGAGCGCCGCGTTGAGCGCCTCGAACGAGGCGTGGACCGCGGCGTCATCCGCCGGATAGTGCAGCACCGATGCCATTTCCGTCCGGGTCGCCCCGTCCGCCCCCGCGTAGGTCATCGCGAGGGCGTTCTGGATCGAATAGGGCGACAGGCAGACGTTGGCATCCGAAGACGCCATGCGCCGATGGAGGTCGAGGCCCAGTTGGTTGAGCGCGGCCGACGCGACGGCGGCATCGGCATCGGCCGCCAGGGCCAGCGGGCCGAAGAGGGCGAGCGCCGCGGCCCAGCAGGTCGCGCGGACGAGGTTGGCGAGGGGATTCATGGAAGGCGCGGGTGATGGTGTCCTGCCGGGACAACGATCGATCGACGGGTTTCCTTGGGGAAAAAGGCGCGTTCCCGAATCCCGGGCGGATCCGCCTTCCCGCCATCGCGGGGACGACCGCCGCGGGATCAGCGGCGCGCGTGCGTTCTGGGCCCGATCCACCGGGTGTTGTATTTCGAATGGAGGGCATCCGACGGGAACGCCGGACGTACCTCCACGCCGTGCCGCTGGTCGTCCATTCCCGACCAAGGCAACGGTTCGATCGTCGTGCCCGCGGCCACGTGGTAGTCGGCGTCCTTGTCCCAGCCGACGGTCCACAGGAAGAATTCGCGCACCGTTCCCGGAACGGGCGCCGGCAGGGTTGCGGCATCGAATTCCAATGTCAGCTCGTCGCCGCCCGCCACGATCGCCAACCCGTTGTCCCGCGCGGCCAACAACTCCCGGACATCGCCCGGACGCGTCGCCCATCCCGACGGCGTGATCCGCCAGTTCGGCTGGGGAAGGAGTTTCTCGTAGATGGGCGTCAACGGCTCCGTCCACGGCAGGTCCGCGAAAGCGCTGTAGCCGCGCGGGTGCAGGTCCGCGCGGATCGGATCCACCCGGGTCTCCCGCAATGTTTCGTCGGCCGCGGGTTCCATGAGCGCGATGCGGTCCCAATGGATCTCGAACGAGGCCGTCAACCGGAGTCGTCGCGTTTCCCGGGGAAGGCGGCCCGCAAGGTCGACCACGATGGTCTTGGTCTTGCCGGCGGGGGCGCCCACCTGCACGTCGACCCGGCTCCACCGGCCGGGTGCGGTCTCCGCCTCGAGCACGGGGAAGGGGAATCCGAAATCGTCGCGTTGCGACGCCGCGATGTTCGCCATGCCACCGCCGAACCGCAGCCAACCGTCGAGCACCAGTTGCCGCGGTTGGTCGTCCGACAACGGCCCGAAATCGAGCACCACGCCATGGGGCGCGGCCAGCCCGCGGTATTGTTCGCCGAACGGCCGCGGCGGCGACACGCGCCACCCGTCGGACGACGCCAGCGCCGCCGTGACGTCGGTTCCTTCCAGGGTCTCGGCGTGCCGCGGGGCGCGGGCATGGCGCAGGGCAACGGGATGGTGCGCGGGGAACGGACGCCCCGGCATCAATTTGCTGCCCGGATGCACTTCCACCCCGGGCGCATGGTCCACCACCACCAGCTTGGCGGCGTCGAGATACAGGATCTCGCGGAGTTCCTCGGTCAACTGCATCACGTAACGGCCATCCCGCGGCACGAACGAGCGCGTGTCGCCGACCCGCACCAGTTCCTCCGGATCGGCCTCGATGTACCGGCCCTTGGCCACCGGCAGTCCCACCGGCGCGGCCCCGAGCAGGTCGGTCACGAATCGATGCCGCGATCCGTCCCAAGCATAGAGGTAGGGGCACGAACCGGTTGGCACCGTGAGTTCCGGGAGGTTCATCGGTTCCTTGCAATCCACCGCCACGTCGACGCTGGGCAACTGGGTGTCGAACCATCGCACCGTCAGGGAATCCAGCTTCGCGCGTTTGCCGACGCCGATCTCGACCGGCAATTGCTGCACCGTCCGCACCGCCCGCCATCCGCCCTCGGCCACCTCGATCCGCGTCCCGATCCCGCTCGCGTTGGAGCGGTTCCCGAGCAACCGCGCCTTCACCATGCCGTTCGCGTTGCCGCCGTCGTTCCGCAGGAATTTCAAACCGCCTTTTCCCGTGTCGACGATCAGGTCGATGTCGCAGTCCCGGTCGAAGTCCGCCGCGAGGACGCCCTCCACCGGTCCCACGCCCTCGAGACCGAGCGCCCGGGTGGTTTCCTCGAAGCCCAGCCGACCGCGGTTGCGCCACGCGCGGAGCCCATCGGGTCCCCAGGCCAGGATGTCGAGCCAACCGTCGTTGTCGTAGTCGACGAATCGAAGGCCCGTGAAATGGTTGTCCCGCGCGGCCAATCGGCGCGGTTCCTTCAACCCGCCGAGGTGGACGTCGATCGTCTTCTCCCCGAGGAACGCGATGTCGTTCCGCAGGTCGTTGTTGAGGTCGCCCGTCGCCAGCGCCCGCGTCGCCGGCCAGTCGTTGGGTTGGTTCGCCGAGGAAAGCGGCCCGCCCCGCACGTTGAACAACACCAGCGGCGGTTGCCCGCGTCGGGTCAGCAGGACGTCGGGGAGATCGTCGTTGTTCCAGTCGTCGACCGTCACCTGGGTCACGAAGCCCACCGCGGCGGGCACGCCGCTCGTGGCGGTGATGTCCCTGAATGCCAGGTTGCCGAACCCCCGGAACACCCGGGGCGCTCCGGACGGGGCGATCCCGATCCACCCCAGTTTCCCCGTGAACTCGAGATCCGCCGGCACCGCCCCGGTCGCGGCATTGGTTCCCAGATTCGATGCCCGCGTGACGTCGAACATCGCGGCGTTGGTCCCGAGGCGGATCACGGCCGTGCCCCGGTCGCCGGCCACCACGAGGTCCTCGTAGCGGTCGTTGTTGAGGTCCCCGATCGCCAGGCCTCGCGGCGTTCCCACGGTGGGCAACGCCATCGGTTCGCTCCGCGCGCGGAAGACCGCGTTGGAGTTCCACAGCAAACGCAGGGACCCGTCGGCGCCGAAGGCCACGAGGTCGTTCCAGCCCCGTCGGTTCACGTCCAGCGTCCCGAGCGGTCCGTGCAGCGTCCCCGCGTCCGGACCGAACGCGCCCGCGGTCTGGTCGACGAAACGGACCGCGACGCCGTTCCGGTCCGGTTGCTCGAGCGTCGCCGGGGAGCGGATCTGCGTGTGGGCGCATCGCTCGTAGATCGACGGATTGTCCGCGGACACCTGTCGGCCCGCGGCGATGGCCTGGTGCGACGCCAATGCACGCGCGGCTTCCTCGCGCTGGCCGAGTCGCTGGAACATCTGGCTGAGTTGGTAGTACGCGGACGGATGGTTGGTATCGAACTGGGTCACCTCCGCGAATTGTTCGGCGGCGTCCTTGAAGAGGCCCAGGCCCACGTAGGCGCGCCCGAGTTGGAAGCTGACGGCATTCACGGTCCGGTCGATGTCCTTGGAAATCTGGAGTTCCTGGACGGCGTTCGAATACTGGTTCTGCCGCAGCAAGGCGCAGCCGAGCACATAGTGGGCGGCTGCGTTGTTGGCCTCCAGATGCACGGCCTCGGCCGCGTGCGCCGCCGCCGGTACCGGTTGGCCCGCCAAAAGATGGGCGTTGGCGAGGTTGAGATGGACGTCCGGGTTCGCCGGGTTCATGCCGCGCGCCTGCTCGAACACGTCGATTGCCCGGCCGGCGTCGCCCTTCTCGTAATAGGTTTTCCCCGAGCCCATCAGGCTTCCGAAGCGCACATCGTCGCTTTCCGACGACCGGTTGGTCCAGAAAGCGAGGGCGGCGATCACGCCGGCAAGCACGACGATGGCGAGGACCATCGCGGGTCCCAGGGCCCGACGGGATGCGAAAACAGACGTCTGCGGCATGGGCACCAGTCTACATCGGGCCCGCCATGGCGCGGAGCAAAAAGCCGGGCGCCCGGAAGGAGGGCACGGCACGGGGACCGGCAGGGGAAGGGCAGGGGGCGATGCCCAACCGCCCGTTCGCGGAGTGCCCGCCGCCGGCCGCCGCTTGCGGATCCCGGATTACTGTTTGCCCCCGTTCCCCCGACGGTGGCATGCACGGACCGCGGCATGCGGCACGATTCCACCAATTCCCCGGGCTTCCCCTGGCACCCCCGCCGGGCCGGCTTGTGGATCGCCATGGGATTGGCGCTCCTCGGCGGCCTGTCCGCGTGCCGGCGCGATCCCCCGGCCGACCTCGTCCTTCACAACGGCCGCGAGCCCGAGACCATCGATCCCCAGTTGCTCACCGGCCAGGCCGACGGGCGCATCGGCGGCTCGCTGTTCGAAGGACTCACGCGTTTCGATCCCGTCACCGCGTCCGCCATCCCGGGATTGGCGGAGCGCTGGGAAATCTCGGCGGACGGCCGCGTGTACGATTTCCGGATGCGCACCAACGCGGCATGGTCCACCGGCGAGCCGATCGTGGCCGACGACGTGGCGTGGTCCTGGCGGCACGCGGTGGATCCCCGGACGGCGGCGGATTACGCCAGCCAGTACTTCTACCTCAAGCAGGGGGAAGCCATCTACACCGGCAAGGAGACGAACCTGTCGCGTCTGGGCGTGACGGCGGACGGTCCCCACCGGTTGCGCGTGGAATTGAACCATCCGACCCCGTTCTTCCTCGAACTGTTGGCATCCCGCGTTTTCGCCGTGATACCGCGCGGGACCCTCGAGACCCACGGCGACCGCTGGATCCGGGCGCGCCCGTTGCCCTGCAGCGGGCCGTACCAACTCGATTTCTGGCGGGTCAACGACCGCATCCGGCTGCGCCGGAATCCGCATTACTGGGATGTCGCCCACGTTAAATCCGAGGTGATCGACGTGCTGTCCGGCGACTCCGGCCACACCGCGCTCAATCTCTACCTCTCGGGCGAGGTCGATTTCATCGTCGACAAGGACATGTTCCCGGCGGAGTTGGCGGACACGCTGCGCGAGCGTCCGGATTTCCACCGGTACGACTATCTCGGCGCGTACTTCGTGCGGATCAATTGCACCCGGAAACCCTTCGACGATCCGCGGGTGCGCCGGGCACTGGCCCTGGTGGTGGACCGGTCGCGGATCGTGGAAAGGATCACGCGCATGGGGGAAAAGCCGTCGGACCATCTGGTGCCGGACGGCACGGGCGGTTATTCGCCCCCGGCGGGTCTCGGGCGCGACGTCGACGCGGCACGGCGTTGGTTGCGCGAGGCGGGTTTCCCGGACGGACGCGGGTTCCGCACCTTCGAGTACACCTTCAACGCGGAGTCCAAACTGCACGAACAGATCGCCGTGGAGTTGCAGGCGATGTTCCGCGAGCACCTCGGGATCCGCATGGAACTCCGCCCGCTCGAATGGAAGTCGTACCTCGCCGACATGTCCGGCCAGAACTACGACCTCATGCGGAGTTCGTGGGTCGGCGATTACAACGATCCCAACACGTTCCTGGACCTGTTCCTCTCCGGCGGCGGGAACAATCGCACGGGATGGAAGGACCCGGGGTACGATCGCCTCGTGGAAACCGCGAACGCGACCGCCGACCGTGCCGCCCGGTTCGCCCTGCTGCAGGCCGCGGAATCCCGCCTCGTTCGCGACGGCGTCCCCATCATCCCCTTGTATTCCTACGTCGGTTTTTACGCGCTGGATACCCGCCGCGTGGCCGGCGTCTTCCCCAACCTGCTCGACGAACACCCGTTCTGGTCCATCGAGCGACGCAAACGTTGACCCGCATCAGAGCCGCAGCAGGTGCCCGAGGAACCACTTCGCGCGGGGCGTGAGCCGCGTGCGGTTGTAGGCGTCGCCGCACTGCCGGATGGCCTCGGCCATCGTCGGGTACGGATGGATCACCGCCGCGAGCCGTCCCAGACCCATGCCGGCCGCCATCGCGACCGAGATCTCCGAAATCATTTCGCCGGCCCGGGCCCCGACGATCGTGGCGCCCAGGATCCGGTCGGTGCCGGCCCGCACGAGGATCCGCACGAAGCCATCGGTCTCCGCGGCGGTTCGCGCCCGGTCCACGTCGGCAAACTCCCTCGCGAACAGCGTCGTCTTGATCCCGCGCGCCGCCGCCGCCGCTTCCGTCAATCCCACTTGGGCGACCTCCGGGTCGGTGTAGGTGCACCACGGGATGTTCAGCGCCGACGCCCGTTTGCGACCGAAGAACAGCGCGTTCTGGATGACGATGCGCGCCGAGAAATCGGCCGCATGGGTGAATTGGTGCCGCAGGCACACGTCGCCCGCGGCGAAGATCCGGCGGTTGGTCGTGCGGAGGTGGTCGTCGACGAGCACCCCGCGGCGCGGGTCGGTCCGCACGCCGACGGCGTCGAGTCCGAGGGCGTCGACGTTGGGACGCCGACCGGCGGCGACAAGGATGTGTTCGGCCTCGAATGTCCGGATTCCGGACGGGCCGCCCACGTGGAGCCGGTGCAAACCCGGGCGCGGGGATTCCACGCGGGACAACCGGGCGTTGGCGATCAGGTGGACGCCGTCCGCCCCGAGTCGGTCGGCCACGATGTCGCCCGCCGCCGGTTCGTCCCGTGGCAGGGGGCGGGGCCCGGACGCCACGAGCGTGACTTCGGAACCCAGTCGGCGGAACGCCTGGGCGAGTTCGCAGCCGATGGGACCGGCGCCGATGACCGCGAGATGGCGGGGGAGTTCCGTCAGGTTGAAGACCGTCTCGTGGGTGAGCGGTCGCGCCGCGGCGAGGCCCGGAACATCCGGCAGCGAGGCCCGAGCCCCGGTGGCAATCACCGCCTTGCGCCACCGCAGCACGACGCCGTCGACTTCGGTCTCGCCCGTGCGGACGAAACGCGCGTTGCCCAGGAACACGTCGACCCCGAGCGACCGGAACCGCGCGGCCGAGTCGTGCGAGGCCAACGCCGCCCGGGTCTCCCGCAGGCGCCGCATCACCGCGGCGAAATCCACGGCAACCGGCCCGGTGCGGATCCCGAGGATCGACGCGCGGCGGACCGCATGGGCGGCGTGCGCGGCTGCCAGAAGGCTTTTCGAGGGGACGCAGCCCGCGTTCAGGCAATCGCCGCCCATGAGATGGCGTTCGACGAGGGCGACCCGCGCGCCGAGACCGGCGGCCCCGGCGGCCACGACGAGTCCCGCCGTCCCGGCACCCACCACCACGAGGTCGTACAGCGCGGCCGGTTCGGGTCGCGGCCAGTCGGCGGGGTGGACGGCGTCGGCAAGTCGCTGGTTGGCGTCGTCCGCCGGGTGCAGGCCGAGACGTTCGGTGGCTTCGGGGTTCATCCGATCCTTTGTTGGAGGGCGCGGCGGGCGAGGCGGGTGACGACGACCGTGACGGCGATGGTCGCGGCGAGGCCGACCGCGTAGAGCGCCCACTCGGCCGGGGTTCGCGTCGGTCGGGTCGCCCCGCCGCGCGGCAAGGCCTCGCCGAGGACGGAGCCGAGATACACGAAGAGGACGGTGCCCGGCATCATGCCGATCCACGACGCCACCACGTAGTCGCGGAAACGCACGCGGGTCAGGCCGAGGGCGTAGTTCAACAAGGTGAACGGGAATGCCGGCGAAAGGCGCAGCAACGCCACGATCTTCCAACCCTCGCGCGCCACCGCCTCGTCGATGGCCCGGAACCTCGGATCGTTGCCGAACCGCCGCGCGATGGCATCGCGCGCCACGAATCGCCCCAGCAGGAAGGCGAGCGCAGCCCCGAGCGTGGATCCGGCCGACACCCACGCCGTGCCCAGCACCGGGCCAAACACCGCGCCGGCGCCGAGGGTGAGGATCGATCCCGGGACGAAGGCCACGCAGGCCGCGGCATAGAGCAGGACGAACAGGATCGGGGCGGCCGCTCCCTGGCCGCGGACCCATTGCAACGCGTCGGATACCGGGAAGCGCCGCGCCACGACGATCGTCGCGAGCAACCCGAGCCCGATGGCTCCCCAGCGCAGCCAACCGTCGCGCGTCCGCGGTGCGGCGGGCGTGGTGGGTGCGCGGGAATTCATGGGGTCAGCGGCGGCGCATCTGGATGCGCGCCGGATTCGCCACGCCGAGGTCCTGGACCTCCGCGTTCAGGTACAGGTCGGTCTTGAACTCCTTCTCGCCCTCGATCGGATGCGCGGCGCGCGCCTTGCGGATCTCGTCGAGCGCGAGGACGTCGAGCGCGACCGGATCGAAGCCGAACCGGAGTTGGTTGAGGGGAACGGCATAGTGGAGCAGCGTGTTTTCCTCGCCCCGGAACTGGCAGACCAACGCGTCGTTCACGCAGAACACGAGGCGTTGGGCGATGTCGTCCAGCGCGCAGATCTCGGGAATCGCGGTGGCCAGCATCTCGACGTCGTTCATGAACCGGAAGGTGTTGTCGACCGCGCCGATCGAGAGGTTTGCCAGTTGGCCGTTCACTCCCAGATGCCCGTGGCTCAGCAACGGCGCCACCACGATGATCTTCGTGACGTCCTGGGTGAGGAGCTTCGAGACGAACGAACGCCGGCCCACGTCCTTCGACGGTTTGCGCCCGTACTCGTGGTCGCCCACCATCAACCGCCCCGCCACCGGCGAGTCGTACGATTTCGCGTCGTCCCATCCGATTTCCTCCGTGGCGGCCCAGCGGATACCGAGTCCGTCGGCGACCGCGGCGTAGCCGCCGAGGAGGAGGTCGCTCGCGCGTTTGTCCCACAGCACGATGCGGCGCGGCGGATGTCCGGCGGCCAACAGGGACCGCACCAGTGCGGCGACGACGGCCGGCCGGGTTCCGCTGACCGGGCCCGGCCCGCTGCACACCCGGATGCCCACGACGTCGTTGGTCTTGAGCAAGGCGCGCCATGCCGCCCCGGAATCGGGTTTGGAGGTCAGCGCGCGCAGACCCTCTTCCACCATTTGCCGCACGACCGCCTCGTCGGCCTCGAAGGCTTTGGTGGCCCTGGAATCCTCGACGACATGGACGACGGCGGGCGCGGAAGGGGCACGGACGGCCGGGGCGGGCGCGCCATGGAGGCGCGGGGACAGGGGCAAGAGGGACACCCACGCCAAGGCCAGAAGGAACTGAATGCGGCGGTTCATCGTCAACGGGCCGTGACGATAGCGCGGTACGCCCCGGACGCCACCTCGGGCTTGTTGGAGTTTCAATTGCCGGCGTTTCCCAAGCGAAGGCCGGCGACCGGCCGCCGGGAACGGGTGCTTTGGGTGGGCGTTGCGGCGCCTTTGCCAGCGTGTTCGGGGCGACGACGTGTCGTCGGCGGGACCGTGGGCGCCCAGTCCCTTGGCCAAGCCAAGTGTGTTGGGCCAAGGAATCGTCGCCCTTCGCGCGAACGAGTCGCCGACGTTTCCTCGCTGGCCGGCATCGCAATCGGCCCGGACCCACGACAAGGGCGGGATTTCCCCGGGTGGCTGGGGCCGGTGCTCGAAACTTGAAACTTCCCGCCCCGGCGCCCCCCCGGCAGGCTTCGCCCGATGGGCATCACGGCATTTTCCTTTCCCACCCGCACGCTCTACGGCGCCGGCGCGCTCCGCGAACTTCCGGCCAATCTCCAGCGCCTCGGCATCCGGCGCCCGCTGGTGGTCACGGATGCCGGGTTGGCCCGCACCGATGCTTTCGCCGCGTTGGTGGCCACGCTCGGGGCCGCGGGCCGCGACCGCGATTGGTTCGTGTTTTCCGAGGTGCATCCGAACCCGATCGAGGACGACGTCAGGCGTCCCGCCGCGGTCATGCGCGAGCACGCCTGCGACGGCGTGATCGCCATCGGCGGTGGCAGCCCGCTGGATGCCGGCAAGGCGGCCCGGTTGCTCGCGAAGCATCCCCACGCCAGCCTGTCCCGCTTCTACGACGAAGGTCTGGACTGGAGCGGCCTGGCACCGTTGATCGCCATCCCGACCACGGCGGGGACCGGTTCCGAGGTGGGCCGGAGTTCGGTGATCACCCTCGACGGCACGAAGCGGAAGGCGGTGCTGTTCCATCCCGAGTTGCTCGCGAAACTGGTGATCCTGGATCCCGAACTCACGGTGGGCCTGCCGCCCAAGCTGACCGCGGCCACCGGTGCCGACGCCCTGACCCACTGCATCGAGAGCTACACCTGCCCGTCGTTCCACCCCATGTGCGACGGCATCGCGTTGGAAGGCGTGCGGTTGATCGTCGAGGCCTTGCCGCGCGCGGTGCGCGACGGACGCGATCTGGAAGCGCGCGGCCACATGCTGGTGGCGGCCGCCATGGGCGCCGTGGCCTTCCAGAAGGATCTCGGGGTGGTGCATTCCCTCGCGCATCCGCTGTCATCGATCTGCGGCATGCACCACGGGCTCGCCAATGCCCTGTGCCTCGTCGCCGGCATGAAGTTCTGCGCGGTCCGGAAACCCGGCCTCTATCGGCGGGTCGGCATCGCCTGCGGTCTCGAGGTCCAGCGGGTGCCGGAGGCCGAGGCCGACGCGCGGACCATCGCCTTCGTCGCGGAATTCCTCGCGGGAATCGGTTTGAACACCCGCCTGCGCGAGCACGGCGTGACCGAGGCCCATCTCGACGCGCTGGTCGCCCAGGCCTTCGAGGATCCCTGCCACCAGACCAACGCCGTGCCGGTCGCCCTCGGGGATTTCCGGGCGCTTTACCTCGAGGTGCTGTGAGGGGTCGCGGGTCGGTGAGTCGGGAACGGGGACCCATTGCCGGGTCCGTGCCAACGGAAACGCCGGGCGAACGCGTGGCCCCACGACCCGGCAGGGCTTGCCGATGTCCCGGGCCCCGGGTGTTCCCGGTGTCCTGGTCGCGCCATTGATTCCCGTTCCGATGCCCCGTCCCCGCCACCGCGAACTATTGCTGTCCCTGAAGTACTCGACCATCGAGGCGTGTTTCTCCGTCCCGATGCTCAACCTCACGATGCCGGGCTTCCCGTTCGTCATCGCGTTCGCGGTCGCCGTGCTGGAATGGGGACCCACGGCGATCGGCGTCATGGCCGCGCTGCCCCACCTCTGCAACCTCGTCCAACCGCCCGTCGCCACCTGGCTGCGCCGCCGCCTTTCGCTCTACCAAATCATGGCGGGCAGCTTCGTGCTGAGCGCGCTGCCGTGGGGATTCGTCTCGGTCCTGCCCATGCTTTCCGAATCCGCCCGCCATCCCGTCTTCGCGGCGGTGCTCGCGGTCGCGACGTTCGCCAACAGCCTGGGATCGGTCGTCTGGGCCGCGGCGATCGCCGAGTTGGTGCCCGCCCGGATCGCCGGGAATTTCTTCGGCCGGCGCAACCTGGTCTTCGGCTTCTGGACGCTGCTCGTCGTCATCGTGGCCAGCATCGTGGCGGACCGTGGCCACAACTCGCTCGTCGTGTACGGCTGGATCTTCGCCGCGGCCGGCATGGCCCGCTTGGTCGGATTCTTCTTCCTCACCCGGATGCGGTTCCCGCCGTCGGTCATGGAACGTGCGGCGAACCCGCCGGACCTTTCGGAAATCGCGCTGCCGTTCCGCAACCGCAACTATCTCAAACTCGTCGCCTTCGTGGGCGTGTGGGGCCTCCTGCTCAACCTCGGGC
>WBXI01000123.1 GCA_008933025.1 Verrucomicrobiota bacterium | reverse complement strand
TCCTGCTGAGCCGCCGGCTCGATGCTTTCTGGGTCGACCGCGCCAATGCCGCCTCGGCCCGCAACGACTCCCTTGCCTTGGCCGCCTAAATCCACATTCCAACGATTCCGTCGTGCACCCGTCCGGACGCGGCGGTCACCTTTCGGTTTGCCGACCCGAGGGCGGCGGACCCATCGTCGCACCCATGTCCATGGGTATTCGAAAGCCGGGGTTGTGGCGCTGGTTCCTGGGGGTGTGGTTGGCGGGAGCGGGGCTGTCGGGAGGCCGTTTGGCGGCCTCCGACGTGCCCCCGGTCCCTGCGTTCCACCGGGACGCGCGCATTCTGTTCCAGGGCGATTCCATCACCGACGGCAATCGCGGGCGCAGTCCGGATCCGAACCACATCCTCGGGCATGGCTACGCGTTCCTGGTTGCGGCGCGGTACGGGGCGGCGTTTCCGGAACGGAATCTGGACTTCATGAATCGCGGGATCAGCGGGAACACGGTCCGGGATCTCGCCAAACGCTGGCAGTCGGACACCCTCGATCTCAAACCGGACATCCTGAGCATTCTCGTCGGGGTCAACGACCATGGCCGGGGCGTGCCGCTGGACCAATTCGAGCAGGATTACGACCATTTGCTGGCGGACACGGTGGCGGCGAACCCGCGGATCCGTCTGGTCCTGTGCGCCCCCTTCCTGCTGCCGGTGGGCCGCATGAAAGAAAAGTACGCGGAGAAGTTCGCCGACATCCAGGCGCGGCAGGCGATCGTGGCCCGTCTGGCGGCCAAGCACCACGCGGCCTTGGTCCGGTTCCAACCGGTCTTCGACGCGGCGTGCGGGAAGGCGCCGGCGGAACACTGGATCTGGGACGGGGTCCACCCCACCTACTCGGGACACCAACTCATGGCGGACGAGTGGGTGCGGACGGTGCGGAAGTTCTGGCCCAGATCGCCGGCACGCCCATGACGCGCTTCCGTCCCAACCCGGACGACGACGCTTGGTTCCGGCTGTGCGTGGCCATCGACGGATTCCGGGCGCGGTACGGGCGTTGGCCGACGCGGGTTCGCCTCGACGCGCCCGCGTTGGCATCGATCCGGAGCCGGATGGGCGACGCGGCGGACGCGGCCCGGATCGACGGATTGATCCGCTGGGTGGTCGACGGGTCGGCGATGGTGGCGGAAGACGACGGGGACCGGCGGTACAGTTTCGGGGACGAAGGTTGTCCCGCGCACCGGCCGATCCCCGGGGCGGCGGCATGGCTGGGGCTGGTTCCGAAGCCCCGCGAGGGAAGTGGGCCTGCCTCGTAGCCGTCCGGATCCGGCCCGCGGCGGGGGGGGCGCGGAGGGAGAAGCTGGCGGGCGGGCGGGTGAATTCGCTAGGGTGGACCCGTGAACCCCGATCCGTGCACTCGCCGCGGCTTTCTGCGCCGCGGAACGACCGCCCTCTTGGCAGCCTCGGCGGCCCCGGCCCTGCGGGCGGTGGAACCGTTCGTCCACACGGATCCCGCGCGGCTGCGCCTTTCGTTGGCCGCCTATTCGTTCCGCGACGAACTGGGCAAGGGCCGGGACGGTTCGGCGCCGACCCTGGATATGTTCGGGTTCCTCGACTACTGCGCCGCGAACGGCTGCGAGGGGGCCGAACTCACCAGTTACTATTTCCCGAAAGACGCGGACGACGCGTATTTGGTCCGGGTGCGGCGGCACGCGTTCCTGCGGGGCGTGAGCGTGAGCGGCACGGCGGTGGGCAACAATTTCACGCACCCGCGCGGTCCGGAGCGCGACAAACAGGTGGCGCACGTGAAGGACTGGATCGCGAAGGCCGCGCTTCTCGGCGCGCCGCACATCCGCGTGTTTGCCGGCGATCCCAAGGGCCGACCGTCGGACGAGGCGATCCGCAACACCATCGAGTCGCTCGAAGAGTGCGCCGAAACGGCGGCCAAACACGGCATCTTCCTCGGCGTGGAGAACCACGGGGGAATCGTGGCCGAATCCTCGGCCTTGCTGGAGATCGTGCGCACGGTGCGGAACCCGTGGGTGGGCATCAATCTGGACACGGGAAATTTCCACACGAAGGACCCGCATGGGGATCTGGAGAAGTGCGCGCCCTACGCGGTCAACGTGCAGTACAAGGGCTACATCCAAGCCCGGGGCGAGAAGGCCAAGCATGCCGACGACGTCCACATGACCTTCGACATCCTGCGCCGGGCGAAATACCAGGGCTGGGTGGCGCTGGAATACGAATGGCCCGAACCGCCCCGGGTGAAGGTGCCGCAGATGCTGCGCGAGATGCGGGGCGAGATCGGCCGGGCGTAGGCGCCCCGCCGGACGTCGCGATGGGAATTGGGATTCCCCGGCGTGTTTCCAGCACCGCGTTGGGGCGGGATGGCCGGATGGCTCCTTGACTCCAGGAATCGTGCCGCGAGCTTGGAATCAGGCACTGGGCCGCGTTTATGAAAACCTTTCGGATTCCCGTTTCGTCGGCCGGGTTGGCCGTCCTCGCCGTGTGGCTTGCGTCCGCGAGTGCACCGTTGGCGGTCGCGGCGGAGGCTTCGCCCAGGGCTTCGGTTTCGCCCGGGGTCGCCGAGGTCGAGAAGTTGGTCCGCGCCAAGATCGGCGACGACACCATCGTCGCTTTCGTCGCCGCCAGCGGCATTCCGTACCGGTTGACTGCCTCCGATTTGATCGCGCTGAAGCAACAGGGGGTTTCGGACCGGGTGCTGGACGCGATGTTGGCGCGCCAGAAGGCATCGTATGACGCGCCGTCGGTGCCGGTGGCCGCGGCCCAAGCGGCGGTGGCGCCAGCGGCCCCGGCCCCGGTTCCCCCGGCCCAACCCGTCTATGCGGCGCCGGCTCAGACGGTCTATCCCGGTGGCCCGGCCCCGGTGCAGGCCCCGACCACCATCGTGGTGCAGCAACCGCCCCCCACCGTTGTCCAGTCGGTGTATTACGAACCCGCGGTGGTCCCCTACTATCGCGGCTATCCGTATGGCTATTACGGGAACTATTGGGGTCCGTCGTTGTCGCTTTCGGTCGGCCTGGGACACGGTTGGGGTATCGGCTACGGCGGTTACCACGGTGGCTACTGGGGTGGTTACCGAGGCGGATATCACGGTGGCTACCGCGGCGGCGGCGGTGGCCACGGCCACCGGTGAGCGGGTGGTTGGGTAGCTTTCGAGTCCCGTCCCTTCCGGACGGGCTTTTTATTTCCCCGACGGTTCGAAGGGCCAGACCCGGTTCCACCGGGACCACGCGAGGAAGGATCCCACGCCCGCCGCCACCGCGGCGCCGACGAATTTCAGGACCGCCGGGTCCAGCGTTCCGAAAACGAACAGCCATCCGGCAGCGGACAGCACGAGCGGCAGCGGATAGAGCCACATCCGATAGGGTCGGGGCATCTCCGGGCGCCGCCGTCGCAGCAAGACGACGGCGACGACCTGCCCGAGGAACTGCACGACGATCCGCAGGGCCACCAGCGTGTCGAGCACCACGCTGAACTTCACGAACGAGGCCGCGATGGCCAGTCCGCCGAGCAGCAGCAACGCGACGTGCGGGAAGTGGCGGGTGGGATGCAGGCGGGCGAAGACCCGGAAGAAAACGCCTTCCTTCGCGGCCGCGTAGGGGATCCGGCTGTAGCCGAGGAGGAGTGCGAAACACGAGCCCACGCAGGTCCACAGCACCATCAGCGTGAACGCCGCGGCGACGCCCCGGCCGTGCAGGCGTTCCATGAACGCCGACACCACGTGGAGCGCCTCGGGATGTTCGGACTCCGGCACGAACGTCCGCCATGGCACCGAACCGATGATCGACAGGTTCACGCCGACGTAGATCACCGCCACCACGACGAGGCTCAGCAGGACCGAGCGCGGGATGTTCCTGCCCGGGTTCTTCACTTCGTCGCCGAGGTAGCAGATGCCGTAATAGCCGAGGAAATCGTAGATGCCGGTCCGGGCGGCGGCACCGAGGCCCATGGCGAATCCCCAGTTGAAACGCCACGCGTCGGGCGGCACGTCGAGGGCCAGCCTCGCGTCGAAATGCCAAAGGCCGGTCGCCAGGACGCCGGCCACCGTGATCACCACGCCGATCCACAGCGCCACCGTGAGTCGGGCGATGCTTTCTATCCGGCGATAGAGCAGGACGATCATCGCGAGGCCGAGCACGACGAGCACGGCGCCCCCCTTCCACGTGGGCAGGTCGTTGGCCATCACGCCGGGCCAGAGGTATCCGAGGTAACGGAGGAAACCGATGTAGCCCGAGGCGATCTCGAGCGGGCCGCTGACGAGCAATTGGGCGAGGAAGAGAAACGCCATGAGCCGACCCCAGGTGCGCGCGCCGAATCCCTCGAGAAGATAGCGGAACGTCCCGCCGGAACCGGGCATTGCGGCGCCGAGTTCCGCCCAGACCATGCCGTCGGGCAACGCGATCGCGAGGGCGATCAACCAACCCAGCATCGACTGCGGCCCGCCGAGGGCGGACATGAGGGTGGAGATGGTGATGAACGGCCCCGCGCCCAGCATGTTGGCCATGTTGAGCGCGGTCGCGGGGAAGAGACCGAGGCGGCGCTCGAGCTGCGGTTGGACGGTCGGATCGGCAGGGAGTGGATCGGTGGTCGGTATGGGCAATCAGTAATCAGCCGTCGGAAATCCGGCAACCCCCGCATGAGCGCCGTATGCGTCGGGGTGGAGCCGCCGAACACGGGTCCGATGGCTTGTCCCGGCGCCGGAACGGCGTAGGCTTCGTCCATGGTTCGGGATGCGGTGGAACATGGCGGCCGGGGCGCGGTGGACGACGCGTTGCTGCAACGGGTCTGGGACGGCGCGCGGATCGACGATGCCGAGGCGCGCGCTTTGGCGACGCTGCCCCTGGCGGAACTCGGCGCGCTCGCGGATCGGCGGCGCCAGTTGGCCCGGGCCGAAGCCCACGGCGGCCGCGGCAACGACATCGTCACCTACATCGTCGACCGCAACGTCAACTACACCAACGTCTGCAACGTGTACTGCAAGTTCTGCGCGTTCTGGCGGACGGAGAAGGACGCGGACTCCTACGTGATCACGCACGAGGCCATGGACCGCAAGATCGAGGAGACGATCGCGCTGGGGGGTTCGCAGATCCTGATGCAGGGCGGGCATCACCCGCGCTTGACCAAGCAATGGTACCTCGACCTGTTGTCGCACATCCGGTCGAAATTCCCGGCGGTGAACGTCCATGGGTTCAGCCCGAGCGAGTTCATCCATTTCCAGGAAGTGTTCGGGGAACCGGTCGGGGACCTGATCCGCGAATTCGTCGCGGCCGGGTTGGGTTCGATACCCGGTGGCGGCGGGGAAATCCTCGTCGACCGCGTGCGCCGGCGGATCGCGCCGCTGAAAGCGAACACGGCCGAATGGATGGGGGTGATGGACGTGGCCCACGCCCAGGGACTCGCGAGCACGGCCACGATGATGTTCGGCCACGTCGAGACCATGGACGACCGCATCGAGCATCTGGGCGTGGTGCGCGGGCAGCAGGACCGGTCGCTGCGGCGGTTGGCGGAGTCCGGGCGACTGGACGGGCCGGAAGGAGCGACCCCGGCCGGGTGGTCGCGGGCCTACGCGGCGGCGTTGGAATCCGGGCGTCTGGGTGGCGGCGCGTTCACGGCGTTCATCGGGTGGACGTTCCAGCCGGAGAACACGGTGTTGAAAGCCCGGGTGGTCGGCGCGCCGGAATACCTGCGCACGCAGGCCCTGGCGCGCATCTATCTCGACAACATCCCGAGCGTGCAGAGTTCGTGGGTGACCCAGGGACAGGAAGTCGGGCAAGTGGCGTTGAAACACGGGGCGAACGACCTCGGGTCGATCATGATCGAGGAGAACGTGGTGAGCAGCGCGGGCACGACGTTCCGGATGGGCGTGGCGGACATGCAGCGTTTGATCCGCGATCTGGGATACGAGCCGCGGCAACGGGACAACTGGTACCGCGTGACGGGCGGTTGATCCGTGGGCCGAGCCGTTCCCATGCGGCGGTTCGCGGGATCCGGCGGGCGGGTCCGCTACGATCCGCAGGGCGCACCGCGGGGCATGCCGCGCCAGAGTTTTCCGGCGGCATTCCATTCGAGCAGCAATTCCCGGAAACGCCGGACCGGAGGCGGGTCGTCGTCCTCGTGCCAGACCAGCACGAGCGGCACGCTTGACCGCGGGGTCAGCGGGACGAATCGCAACGCCTGGGAGGCGTCGATCACCGAGTCGGGCACGATGCCGAGGCCCGCGCCGGCTTCCACGTAGCCGAGGACGGTCCCGATGAGGCTGGGGGTCTGGGCAAGGCGCGGGACGAATCCCGCGTCGCGGCAACCGGCAAGGATCGCATCGTGAAGTCCCATGCCCTCGCGTCGGGCGAGGACGACGAGGGCTTCCTCGGCGAGGGCTTTCCAGGGGAGGGATCGTCGGCGGGCAAAGGGATGGTCCGGCAGGACGGCCAACCCGAGGCGTTCCTCGCGGAGCGGCGCGGTGCGCAACCCGAGGGCGTCGTGGGTCTGGACGGGGCGGGTGATGCCGGCGGAGAGGCGGTGTTTCGCCACCATTTCCCAGACCCGTTCCGGGGTGCGTTCCTCGAGGTGCAGGCTGACGCGCGGGTAACGGTGGCGGTACTCGTGCAGCAAGCGGCCGAGGAACGGTTGGGTGGGCGGCCCGATGTAACCGAGCCGCAATTCGCCTTCCTCGCCGGCGGCGGTGCGCCGGACGCGCCGCAGGGATTCCTCCCAGCGTTCGAGGAGCAGCGCGGCCTCGCGCAGCAACACGGCGCCCGCCGGGGTAAGGCGCACGTGGTGGCGGCTCCTCTCGAGGACCAGCGCGTCGAGTTCCGACTCGATCTCCTTCACCGCGCGGCTGAGGGCCGGTTGGGCCACGCGCAGACGCCGGGCCGCGCGGGAAAAATTCAGTTCCTCGGCAACGGCCTGGAAGTACCGCAGATGACGGAGTTCCATGAACGGGATGAAGGGCCCGCAACGGCCACCCTCAGAACGAAATCTCGTCGCCGTCCTGGGCGATCACGAACGGGATGCCGCCGAGCATCGATTTCGCGAGGCGCTTGAGCCCCGGTTTGTCGGCCCACAACTGGCGCTCGACGTGGATGAACGCGATGCGCCCGATGTCCTTGCCCTTGAGCTTGGCGAAGAGGTCCTCGGCCTGGACATGCGACAACTCGCAGACGAGGAGGTCGAGGCGATGCGAGAGCAGGGAGTCGAGGTCGTCGACGTGCCCGATGTCGGCGGTGTGCCCGACGCGTTTGCCATGGCCTTCGAACAGGAAACCGAAGGTGTCGAAACAACTCGTCTTGTGGGCCTTTTGGAACGCGCGGCGGAGCGATTCCAGATGGGTGGTCGGGAAGGGGGTGACGGTGACGTCCGCCTCGCGGACCTTGACCGCGGAGGCGAGGGGTTCCCAGTAGATGGGAAAGCCGACGAGTTCCTCGAAAAGGATGGTGGCATTGAGCCACGCCTTGAGCGCGGGGATGCCGGCACCCGGCATGTGGACGGGCAGGGGACGGTGGCGTTTCTCCAGCCAGAGTCCCTGGACGAACAGCGAAAACCCGCCGACGTGGTCGCTGTGCATGTGCGACAGGAACACGCGGTCGATGACGTCGTATCCGGGCCCGATGGCCTTGTAGGTGGAACTGAGGCCGTCGCCGGCATCGACCAGAATGCGCGTGTCGCCGAAGCGGAACAGGAACGACGCGTGGTTGCGGTCGGGACACGGCCAGCCCTCGCCCACGCCGAAGCAGGTTACGGAAGTTATAGGATGACTCCCCAGAGGCATGGTGGCCGGGTGCCGATGGCGGTGGTGGTTATCGCAAACCTCCGCCGGCTGCAAGCCGAGACCCGCGTCCGGGGCCGGGCGGGCTGCTTGGCGCGGCGCTCGTGATCGAACCCGCCGGCCACGGCCGACGGTGGAGGCCGCGTCCATCGGGCCCCACCCCGTCTTCATCCGGATCGAATGGAAATTGCCTTGCGGAAGCTTGGTGCACTGGTACCGGGACAAGGATCCGTTTGGATTCCGATCCGACCTTGCCGCCCCCAACGATTTCCAGCCCACGCCCCGCCATGTGTCCCTCCCATTGTTCGCCGCGATTCGCGGCCAGCCTCGGTTTCGCCGCGGCCCTGTCCTTCCTTCGCGTCGGCGCCGACACCTGCACCGCGCCGCCGTCGGGATGGGTCGCGTGGTGGCCCGCGGAGGGCAACGGCGAGGAGCGCCGTTCGTTCACGCCGGCCACGGCCGACGGGTCGACGTTCGGCGCCGGCCGGGTGGGACAGGGATTCGGCTTCGCGGGCGCGACCGCGGGGCTGTCGCTGGGGGCCGCGCCATGGTTGCAGCGGGAAGATTTCACGGTCGAGGCATGGGTGCAGCGACGCGATGCCACGGTGGCGGCGAACGGCGCGGGCGATCGCGGCTGGATCCTGTCTTTTGGCGCCGGTGGCTGGGGCGTGGGCGTGCTGGACGACGGCCGGTTGGTGCTCTCCCGAGTGGGAGAGGCGGATGTCGCCAGCGCGTCGCCGGTGGTGACCGACACGGCGTTCCACCACGTGGCTTTCACCCGGAGCGAGGGCACGGTGACCTTCTACGCGGATGGCACGGCCGTGGGTGAGGCGGAACTCGACCAACGATTCCGCTTCGAAACCCCGGCGGCCATCGGCCGGCGCGGCGACGACAAATCGGGTTCCTTTGCGGGAACCATCGACGAGTTGGCCGTTTTCGACCGCGCCCTGTCGGCGGCGGAGGTGGCGGCCCTGTTCGGCGCGGGTTCCGCGGGGAAATGCATCCCGGCCGCGGACGTGCCCAACGACGTCGCCGCGGGCACCGAACGATGGATCCGCGGGGGGGCCGCGACCGGAAACCAAGTCGTCGTGTCGGACGGTTTCTCGGTGTTCGGGCGGTTGCGGTTGGAATCCACGGAAGGCGGCTATGTCTCGGGCGTCGACGTCGGGGACGGATTCCTCGCCAACGAGGCCGGCGGCGAGGTGGCGGTCAATGTCGGCTCGGGCGGCCCGAGGTATCTGCGGGGAAACTTCCTGAACCGTGGCACGATGAACGTGCGCCAGGGCCTGACCGTCGACCGGTCGCTCGCGATCCTTCGGAACGAGGGGACGATCGACCTGTCGACGGGCGGGTTGCTGCTGCGGGGGGCGGGCGTGCAGTTGGAGTTGGCGGGCGGGGCGGTGACAGGGGCGCAGTCGATCGACGCGGTTTCGGCGCAGATCCGGTTCCTCGACGGTCGGTTGGAGGTGCCGGTCACGGCGGTGAACTCGACGGTGGAGTTCGGACCGGGCAACACGAACGCGGCGGCGATCGTGCTGGCGGGCAGCGGGAGTCGGTTGCGGGGCGACATCGCCCCGGCGCAGTCCGTGACGGTGGAAGGCAGCGCGCGGGTGGGCAACACGGTGGCGCGGGCGCCGCTCGGCTTCGCGAACGCCGGCACGCTGCGCCTCCAGTCGCGCGACGGCGGCTACCAGGCCTCGCTGGCCTTGGATTCCGGCCGGCTCACCAACCGGACGGGCGGCCTGCTGGTTTCGGGCGTTGGTGCCGGCGGACCGCGGACCCTGACGGCGGCGTTGGTCAACGAGGGAACCTTCCGGACCGACCAACCCCTCACGTTGGTCTGGCCGGGCGGGGTCCACGCCAACCGCGGTACGGTCGGCATTTCCGCGGGACAAACGCTGTACCTGTCGGGCAACGGCCAGACCTTCCGCCAGGAAGCCGGCACGCTCCGGATCGACGGCTATCTCGATGCGACGGGGATCCGGTTCGAGTACCTCGGCGGGCGCATCGAAGGTCCCTTGGAACTGCACCAGGGAACCCTGGTCCTGTCGTCCGCGGCGACCGAGCCCGCGAGCTTCGTGCTGGCGGGCAGCAGTTCGAAGTTCGAGGGGGACATCCAGCCGGGACAGTCGGTTTGGATCCGTGGCGATTCGTGGGACAGCCACACCACGGTGACCGTGGGGGCTTTCGCGAACCGCGGGACGGTGTTGCTGCGATCGCGCGACGGCGGGTACCGGTCGTCGCTGACGGTGACGGGGGGTTCGCTCAGCAACGAGGTGGGCGGGCAATTGATCGTGGCCCCCGGGGCCGGTGGCCCGCGGGAATTGCAGGCCGAATTGGCCAATCGCGGTGCCTTCCTCGTGCAGCAGCCGGTGTCCCTGAACGCGGCGGGCGCGAATCATTTGAACCGGGGGACGATCGACATCGCGCCCGGGCAGACGCTGGGGATCGCCGGGCAGGGGCAGACGCTCCGGCAGGAAGCCGGCACGATCAACATTGGCGGGGGGATGGACCTTTCCTCGTTGAACCTGTAATTCCTCGGCGGCGAGATCGTCGGCACGCCCTATCTCGACAACGTGAACCTGACCCTCGGCAACGGGGCGACGGGGCCGGCGAAGTTGCCGATGACGCGCACGGGTTCCCAGGTCCGCGGGTCCATCAAGCCCGGACAGGAAATCTGGGTGCGTGGCGACTCGCGGGGAGCGCACACGACGCTGGTATTCCCGGACGGCATGACGAACCACGGCGTGCTGCGGTTGCGGTCTGCGGACGGCGGGTACGTGAGTTCGGTGAGCGTGCCCTCGGGCGGGATGTTCAACGCGGCGGACGGCCAACTGCTGGTGGAGGCCGGGGCCGCGGGCCCCCGGACCCTCGCCGGGCCATTGGTGAACGAGGGATGGGTGTCGATCAACTGGCCCGCCACCCTGGTGTTCGCGGGCGCGACCCACGTGAACCGCGGCGAGTTCGACGTGATGCCGGGCATGGCGCTCGGCATTTCCGGCCAGGGACAGACGTTCCGCCAGGAAGCGGGCCGGATCCGGTTCGACGGCGGGGCCGACCTCACCGGCATCGTGTTCGACTGGGTCGGCGGCACCCTCGTCGGAAGTCCGCTGCTCGACGGCGTGGATCTGCGCGTGGCCCCCGGGGTGACCCAACCCTTCTCGCTGTCCCTGATCCGCAGCAGCAGCCAATTCACCGGCGAACTCAAGACCGGCCAGACCCTCTGGGTCCGCGGCGACAGCCGCGGCTACCACATGATGTTGGGGTTGCCGGACGACTTCTCGGACGCCGGCCTGCTGCTGCTGGAATCGCGGGACGGCGGTTACCAGTCGGGGGTCCGCGTCGGGTCGGGCAACCTGACCGTGCAACCGGGCGGGATCCTGCGCGCGGGCGTCGGGGCGGGTGGACCGCGGCCGATCGACGCGGCGTTGCTCAACCGCGGTCGTGTCGAGGCCAACCTGTCCGTGACTCTCGGCCGCGCGGGATTGAAACATCGCAACGAGGGCGAGTTCGTCGTCGCGCCGGGCGCCGCGCTCGGCTTCTCCGGCACGGGCCAGACCTTCGAACAGGCCGGTGGTTTCCTCCAGATCGACGGATCGGCGACCCTTCGCGACCAGACATTCCGCTACCTCGGAGGCTTGGTGAAAGGCCAGATCTACATGGCCAACGACACCCTCGAGTTCGGTCCCGGAGCCGGTCCCTCGGGCACGTTCCTGACCGGCGGCAGCGGCATGCGCCTCTCGGGCCGCATCCCCTCCGGAGCCACGGTGATCGTCCAGGGATCGAGCGACGCGTACCACACGCTGGAAGTCGCCCCGAACGGGCTGGGAATCGACGGCGTGCTGCAATTGGTGTCGCGCGACGGTGGCTACAACAGCGCGTTGCGCGTGGACGGGGCGCCGTTGGCGATCGGCGTGGGCGGACTCCTGCAATTCTCGGCCGGGTCGGGCGGGCCCCGCTCGGTGACGGGCGAGGTCCGGAGCGCGGGGAAGATCCGGGCGGACTTCTCGGCAACGCTCGGACAGGCGGCGACGCCGGTCCTGAGCACGGGCGAGATCGCGGTCGCGGCCGGGGTGACGCTGACGCTGCCGGGCGGGGTGCAGGCCGGGGGCGGGCGCATCGAGGGCGCGGGCGCCATCGTGGGGTCGGTGCTGGGCAACGCGACGGTGGCACCCGGGCCGGGGTTGGCGGTGCTGTCGGTCAACGGCGATTTCGTCCAGGGGGCGCAGGGCACCTTGGAATTCGAGATCGGCGGCAAAACCCCCGGCACGGGATACGACCAGTTGGTGCTGACCCGGCCCGCGCAATTGGCCGGCACCGTGCGGTTGGTGCTGGCGAATGGATTCGTGCCTTCGGCCGGCGATCGCTTCCAATTGGTGTCGGGCCCGCCGGCGTCGACGATCGGGACCCGCTTCGAGCTTCCGAAACTGCCCGCGGGTCTTTCGTGGAATATCGGCGTGGCCGGAGGGTTGGCGTTCTCCGTGGAGGCGGCCCAACCGGCGGCCGGACAATTCGTGGGTCGCGTATCGGACGGCGATGGACATCCGGTGCCGGGCGTCACCGTGCAGGCGTCGCAAACCACGCCCTACGGGCTGCGTGCCCAACTGTGGAACAACGCCACCCTTTCCGGGACGCCGCTGGTCGAACGCTTCGACGCCCAGATCGACAACAATTGGGGCGGCGGGGTTCCCGACGCCGGCATCCCCGCCGACAATTTCTCCGTGCGCTGGACCGGCTTCGTGGTCCCGCGGTTCACCGAGACCTACGCGTTCCACACCATCAGCGACGACGGCGTGAGGCTGTGGATC
>WBXI01000122.1 GCA_008933025.1 Verrucomicrobiota bacterium | reverse complement strand
CGCCGTCGCCAGATACGGCAATCCCCACGCATGCACGTGGAACATCGGCGTCAGCGGCATGTAGACATCCGTCGCCCGCAGCGCCAGCGGGTCGTCCTGCAGCGACAGGTCCATGCCCGCCGTCAGCGTGTGCAGCACGATCTGGCGGTGGCTGAAATAGACGCCCTTCGGATCCCCGGTCGTGCCCGTCGTGTAAAAGAGGGTCGCCACCGTGTTCTCGTCGAACGTCGGCCACGCATCCAGCGGCCGGGCGTTCGCCAAGCCGCTTTCGTACTCGCCGTCGGTCCCCGGGACGGCCGGGGCGGCCTCGGCATCCGACACAACGATGACGCGGCGCACGCATGGCATCGAGTCCCGGCAGGCCTCCACCAGCGGGAGGAAATCCACGTGCACGAACAGCACCGAATCGGCCGCGTGCCGGATGGTCCAGGCGATCTGTTCCGGGGTCAGCCGCACGTTCACCGTGTGCAGGGCCGCGCCGGACATGGGCACCGCGAAGAACAATTCCAGATAACGGTGGCTGTCCCAATCGAGGACCCCCACGCGGTCGCCCGGCTGGACGCCCAACTCCCGGAGCCAACCGCCCAGGCGGTCGATGCGCCCCAGCAACTCGGCGTAGGTCAGGGTGCGGAGATTCCGGTAGGTGATCGTCTCCCGCGGCGCCCAGCGGCGCGGGCGGTGGAGAAGATCCCGGATCAACAACGACGAACCCGGGTGGGCGGTCGTCACGGCAAAAGGAGATTCCATTGGGACGGGCGATAGGCTTCCCCAATCCGGGCGTTCGTGAAACCGGGATTTTCGACCGCCGACCCGGCGGCGCGCATCCCGCCGCCGTTGGGGCATGGGATCGCGCGGGGGGAAGACGCGGGGGGAAGCGAGTTGCCCCCGTCGGTTGGAAACGGAAGCCCGGGTGCCAGCGGGGCCGCCGATCCGGGGTTCAGAACTCGAAACCGAACTTCAGCCGCAGTTCGAGGCGCTCGGTTTCGTCGAGATGCAGCCCGCCCCGGCCCCGCGTGTCGGGCCAGCCCGAGACCTGCGGCAACGCGGTGAACGACGCGTACCAACGGTCCCGCGCGTAGAAGAGCGTCGGCCCCAGATGCAGCGCCACGTATTCGGAATCCCCGAGATCGGCGCGCGCGAACACGGTGCGCACGCGTCCCTCGATCCCGATCCGCCACCGGTCGGTCAACGCCCAGCTCGCGCCGAGAGATCCCTCCATCCACAGCTCGGATTTCCAGCGGCCGCCCTCGTGTTCCCATTCCGGCTCGACCAGATAGTTCAGCGCCGTGATCAGGCGGCCCTTGAAGAAGTTCTTCTGCAGGATGAACCGGGCTTCCACCTCGGCCTCCTGCGTGCGGGCGCCGTCCACCCGGTCGATCGTGTCGTAGCCCGGCTCGAAATAGACGGCGAAACCGAGGGGCGACGTCTCCGGCGAGGTGATCTGGTACTTCAATTCGAGCGTGCTGCCGGAGATCCCGAAATGGTTCCGGTCGTCGAATTTTTCCGAGCTGCCGGTGGCGTTGCGGACAAAGTGATAGTTCGAGGTCAGGTACACCGAGGCCTGGAAGCGCTCGGTCACCCCGTACTCGAGCTCTGTGGCGAAATCCATGCCCAGATAACGCCCGGTCTGCTTGCCGACGCGGCTGGTGGCCCATTGGGTGATTTCCCATTCGCCTTTCGGTTCCACCTGGGTGCCGCGGACATAGCCGAAGGGTTCCTCGTGGGCCCGGAGCAGCGGGGACAGCAGCAAGGCCACGGCAATGGCCGGGGCGACGGAAAGCGGGGACGCAACACGCATCCCCACCACACTGCCATGCCGGGTGTCCACCCTGCTGTCGGCCGGTTGCGGTAAATCCCCGGCGGATTGCCCGGCCCGGACGCACCAGGTGGCAGCCCCGGGGATTCTTCCGGATTGCCCCGGTCCCATGGCGGCACGAGTCTATCGAAATGGGAGAAGCCCCCGTTCAATTCCATCGTCGGGCCGCCGATGGCACCGTCCCGCGGTTCCGGCCGCCGGCGCCGCAAGCCGCCGAACCGTCCGTCCCTGCCGGCGGGGCGAAAACCCCGCTCCGCGTCGGGGGCATCACCTGCCAGAATTGCGTGCTCACGGTCGCCAAGGCGCTCGGTACCGTCCCGGGTGTTGCCCATGCCGAAGTGTCGCTGGACGCGGGCACGGCGGTGGTCCATTGGCGCGCCGGGGCGATTCCCCGGCCGGAGTTGGCGCTCGCGGCGGTACGCGGCGCGGGCTACACGGCGGAACTTCCCGTGGAAGGGGAAGCGCCGGGACCGGGTGGGAACCCATGGCGGGTACCGCTGTTTCTCGGGATTCCGGTCACGGCGGTGTTGCTCGCGGCGGACTGGGGATTCGGGCTCGGGATGAACCGGACGTTCCAGTGGGTGGCCTTCGCGCTCGCCCTGCCGGTGCAGCTCTGGTTGGGCGGCCGGTTCCAACGCGGGGCGTGGAACCAGCTGCGGGCGGGTGCGGCGAACATGGACACGCTCGTGGCGCTCGGCTCCACCACCGCGTTCGTCTTCTCGGTGGTCCAGCTCCTTGCCGGCCACACCGGCCACGTCTTCTTCGCCGAAGCCGCGACGATCCTCACCTTCGTCAGCCTCGGCCATTTCCTCGAGGCCCGCATGGCGGCCCGCGCCGGTTCGGCCGTCCGTGCCCTGCTCGAACTCGCGCCCGCCACGGCCCGCCGCCTCGCCCCCGACGGCACCGAATCCGAGGTGCCCGTGCAATCCCTCGTCCCCGGCGACCGGGTGGCCATCCGTCCCGGCGACCGCATCCCGGTCGACGCGCTCGTCGCCGAGGGCGATTCCGCCGTGGACGAATCGTTGCTGACCGGCGAATCGATCCCGGTCGAGAAATCCGCGGGCGCGTCGCTGCTGGCCGGTTCGGTGAACCAGTCGGGCCGGTTGGTCGCGCGGGTGACCGCGACCGGCGAATCGACGGCGCTCGCCCGGATCGTCGAGTTGGTCCGGCATGCCCAGGGGACGCGTGCGGCGGTGCAGCGGCTTGCCGACCGGGTGAGCGCGGTGTTCGTGCCGCTGATCGTCGCCGTCGCCGTCGGCGCGGGCTTGTGGTGGTGGCTGGCACCGTCATCGGCCCGGGCCGCCCATGCGGCATTGGCCGAACGCCTCTGGCACGTGCAACTCCCCGACTCCCCGCTCGCTGCCGGCGTGGCCGTGGCCTGCGCCGTGTTGATCGTGGCCTGCCCCTGCGCGATGGGCCTCGCCACCCCCGTCGCGCTCATGGCCGGCGTCAATGCCGGTGCCCGCCGCGGCATCCTCATCCGCGACGCGGTGTCGCTCGAGACCTCGGGCACCATCGACACCGTGGTCTTCGACAAGACGGGAACGCTGACCCTGGGCCATCCGGTGGTCGTCGCCGAGGAAGACCTCCGGGGGGCGGCCGATCGCGTCGTGCCGATCGCGGAAATCGCCGCGTCGCTCGCGCGCCATTCCCAACACCCGCTCAGCCAGGCCCTCGCGGCCCTGGCGCCGGGTTCCCTCGAGGTCGCGGATTGGAAGGAACTCCGCGGGGCCGGCGTCTCGGGACGTTGGTGGGGCCAAGCCGTCTCGATCGGTTCGGTCGGGTCGTTCCGCGATTCCGGGGTCGACCTGTCGGCGGCGATGCCTTTCCTCGACGTCTGGCTGGCGAAAGGGGCGACGCCGGCGTTGGTCGTCGCCGACGGCCATCTCTGGGGTGCGTTCGCGTTCCGCGACGAAGTCCGCCCCGAGGCGGGCCCGGTGGTGGAAGCGCTGCGCCGGTCGGGCATCGGCATCTACCTGCTGACGGGCGACCATCCCCGTGCCGCCGCGGTGGCGGCGACGGAAGCCGGGATCGCCGCGGACCACGTGTTCGCGGAAGTGAAGCCGGACGGGAAGGTCGCGGTGTTGCGCCGGCTCCAGGCCGAGGGTCGCCGGGTGGCTTTCGTGGGCGATGGCATCAACGATGGGCCGGCGCTGGCGGCCGCGGATCTGGGGATCGCCATGGGGCGGGCGAGCGACGTGGCACGCGAGGCGGCCGGTCTGGTGTTGCTGCGGGCCGATCTTCGGGCGGTGCCGGAGGCGCTGGCCTTGGCACGGGCCACGTTGCGGACGATCCGGCAGAATCTGTTCTGGGCGTTCTTCTACAACGCCGCGTCGGTACCCCTCGCGGCCCTCGGCATGGTGAGCCCGGTCCTGTGCGCGGTGGCCATGGGCCTCAGCGACGTGATCGTGATCGGCAACGCGCTGCGGCTCGGACGCCGGGCGCGTCAATGACGCGTCACTGCACGCGGAGCCGATAGAAACGGGGCGCCGCCCCCGCGGCGACCGGGTCTACCAGCAAACCCGCGGGCGTCGCCGCGACGGCGTCGGTGGCGGGCGACCAGGAGATCGCGTCGGGCTGGGCCGCCGACTCGAGGGAATAGTGGCGTCCGACGATCGCGTCGAACCCAACGGTGGTTCCCGTCCCGTCCGGGGTGACTTTGCCCGCCGCGAGCGGGGCACCGACGACGACGACGACCGGGTCCGAGGTGGTGCTGAGTGCGTTGGCCGTGGCCTTGACGGTATAGGAGCCCGCGTTCCCGGCGGCGACGGCCGGCAGGACCAGTTGCGGCAGGGCGGTGCTGGCGACCGGAGACACGCCTTTGAACCATTGGTACCCCAGCGTGCCGGCGGCGGTCGCGTTGACCGTGAGCGTGAGCGTCTCGCCCGCATGGAGGTGGGCCGACGGGCCGGCAACGAACGAGTGGATGACCGGCGGGATCGCGGCGGGATTGACGGTGAGCACCCCCGCCTTGCTCGTGGTGCTGAGCCCCCCGCTGGATCGCACGCGACAGGTGTAGGAACCTTTGTCCGAAAGTTTGGCCGGGGTGAACTGGATCGAGGGATTGGTCTGCCCGGGGATGTCGACCCCGTCCTTGATCCATTGGTACGTCGGCGTCGTTCCGTCGGATTTCACCGAGACGCTGAGGATGGCATTGTTGCCCTCGGTGACGGTCGGTGAGAGCGGATCCGCGGTGATGATGGGTGCGCCGGCGATGACATTGATGGTCAGCGACACGCTCAGGTTGTGGCCACTCGTGGTGGCGAATTCCCATCCGATGACCGTGATGACCTTGGGACCCACCGTCGCCACGTTGGGTGTTCCCTTGAGGGTTCCCAGCACCTTGCTGTCGAAAACGATCCCGGTGGGGAGTGGCGTCAAAGGATCGACCGAATACGATTGTGCGGGACCGTATTCGGCGCTGCTGATCTGGATTTGGTAGCTGAACGGCAGGCCGTTGGTGGCTTTCACGGGCGAGGCGCTCTGCAGTCCGCTGACGGCCGCCAGCGCGTGCGAGCCACCGGCGACGGCCGAGGCCGCGCTGGCAAGGCGCAACAGGATCGCGATCGGTTGCAGCAGGCCGGAAAGCGCGGGTTGGATCGTGCGCGCCAGCGGTGAGAACTGGAGGAACAGCGCGACGAACAGCGAGGGCAAACGACGGAGATTCATGATGAGAATGTCGAGGGGTGGGGAGGAAACGGTTTCGGTCGTCCGGGTCCCTGGGAAAGTCCGGGGGATCAATTGCAGCCACAGCCGCCGCCGCCCACGCCGCGGCCGCCCGAGGCGGCCTCGCGGGAGAACCAGACGTGTTCGGAGAACGCCAGGCCCAGCGGGTCGCGGCCCGGCCGCATCAACTCGTCGCCCAGGGTCGCGCGTTGCCATGGCTTCACGGTCTGGCATCCGGTCGCGACGACGGCGACCACCAGCAGGGCGAGGCAGGGGAGGGTTTGGAGGGGACGTTGCGTCTTCATGGCGTCGCTCATTTGGATTTCAGGATGGCGTCCAGTTCGACGGTGAGTTTCCGGCGCGTCTTCTCGCCCTCGAACTCGCGGTGCAACGCGTGGACTTTGCCGTCGGGAGTCAGCACGTAGCTGGTGGGAATGCCGGTCACGCCGACCTTTTCCGCGAATTGTCCCTTGGCGTCGCGCACCGTGGAAAACGGCAACGGGATCTTCTTCAGGAACGCCTCCATCTTGTCCTTCTCCTCGTCGAGGCTGATGGCCACCACCACGACGCCCCGATCGCCGTATTCTTTCTGGAGGCCGGCGTACATCGGCAGCGCCTTCTTGCACGGCACGCACCACGACGCCCAGAAGTCCACGATGACGATCTTCCCGGCGAGGTCCGGCAACCGTCCCTCGAATCCGGCCCCGGCAAGGTCGGGAAAGGCGTCGCCGATGCGCACCGATCCGGCGAACACCGATGGCAACGACAGCAAGGCGGCGGCAAGGGCCGCGGCGAGGGAGCTAGGTCGAAACATATTCATGGAAGCGGGAGGTGGTGACCGTGCCCTTGCGGGTCACGATGCAGCCGTGGATGCCGGGGGAGGATTCGAGCAGGCGACGACCCTCGACGGGTCCCAGCACGCAAGCCGCGGTGCTCAGCATCCCGGCCTGGGTGCAACTCGGCGCGAAGACGCTCGCTGCCAGGACGCCTTGGTCGACGGGACGGCCGGTTCGCGGATCGACGATGTGGCCGTACCGCCGCCCACCGGCCTCGAAGCCGCGGACGTAGTCTCCCGAGGTCGCCACCGCCCCCTCGCGCAGGACGAGGTGGGTCCAGGGCGTTCCCGGGTTGAGGGGGTCGTCGAGCCCGATCTTCCATGCCGGACGCCCGTCCGCCGGAAGCCCGATCACCCGCACGTCCGCGCCGAAGTCGACCAGCGCGCTCGTCACGCCGGCCCGGGCCAGAAGGAGGATGACTTGGTCGACGGCGAATTCCTTGCCGACGCCGCCGAAGTCGAGGGCCATGCCGGGCAGCGGCAGACGGATGCGCCCGGGCGCGTGTTGGACCTGGCGCCAACCGACCAACGGCATGGCGGCAGCCACCTCGTCGTCGGTCGGTATCCGGGCCTTTTTCCAATCCCAAAGCCGGATCAGCGGCAACGCGGTGGGATCCAGGATGCCCCGGGTCATGAACACCAATTGGTCGCAGAGCGTGACGAGCCGGTCGGCCTCCGCGTCGAGAGCCATCCACGGTCCGCCCGCGGCGGCGTTGATCTGGGAGGCCAGCGAGTCGTCGATGAACCGCGAATACTTGGCCTCGAATCCGGCGACCCATTCGACGACGGCATCCGCGACGCGGCGGGCGTTGCCGCCGGGCGAAGCAAATTGGACGCGGCAATTGGTGCCCATGGCGCCAAAGGTCAATTCGTGGGCGTGGCCATGCATCCCGAGCCGGGCGCTGCCGCGGACCCGTTCCAGCACGGACGCCACCGGCCACGGACGCGGGGGAATCACCGTCGGGCTGCCGTCCATCCGGCCCGGATTGTGGTGCAACGACGTCATGGTCAGAAAGTGGCGCCGAGTCCGGCGCTGAAGACATGCGCCTTGGGATAGACGGACCGCGGCGTCACGCCGTCGAGCCCGTGCATTTCGTAGCGCTGGTAGCCGAGATTCAGCGTGACCTTCTCGTGCAGCTTGATCGCGACGCTCAGGCCGTAGGTGAAAGTCTCGAGCGCGCTGAGCCGGTAGTCCGCGGAATAGTAACGCGGGGCCGCCGGAACGCCGACGATGTTGTAGGCGCCCGGGTTGCCCAACACCTCGGTCTCGAACACGCCGGAGCCGTCGCCTTCGATCGCGACGAGACTGTCGTCCGGGGTGAATGCCAACCGCCGCCCGGCAAGGCCGACGTAGGTGTTCAACCGCGTCGTGTAAAAGTCCGCCGCCGATTGCCGGTGGTAGCGGAACAGCGGCGACACGATCACCCGCTTCAGCACCCGCTGGTTCCAGGTCACCTCCGCCGTGTTCGCGATCGTGCCCCAGTCGTCGTGATGGAACCGGTACCCGACGTCGATGCTGGCATCCACCGCCGTCACCGCCTGTTTCAACCCCACGAAGACCACCTGCTTCAGTTTGTGGCGCGGCCGGTGATCGTTGTCGAAATTCAGGACGTTGTTGGCCGGTACCCCGGGCAGATCGAACAGGTAGCTGACCCGCTTGTACGGATCCGAGAGGTAACCGTCCGCGTACCCGACGGTCAGGTTGGCGGTCAGCACCGTCTTCGGCCCCAGGATCTGGTTGAGACCGACCAAGAAGTCCGACGACCCCTTGTACTTGAAGGAATCCGGCCTCTTCGACCGCCCCACGTGGTCGGCATTGTGGGCGATGCCCAGCACCAGCGTGGTGTTGCGTTCGTTGAAATCGATCGCTTCCGTCAGCGAAACCCCCAGGGACCGATAGTCGCTTTCCTCGCTGTAGGAAATCTGCGGCGTCGTGGTCGTGCGCCCCGCGCGGATCGAGGTCTCGAGAAAGCCCGCGTTGCGTTCGTCGCTCAGCGGGATGGGGTCGACCGCCGTCCCGTCCCGGTAGACCTGTCCCGTCGGCGTCGCCCCGGAAATCGCGTCGTTCACGTAGGAACCGCGCAGCGCCACCTTGCTCTGGAGATCGTACTCGAACCACACCGAGTGGGTCTGCACCTTGATGCGATCCGCGTCCTCGACGTAGTCCGAGAACCGGTACTCGACCCGGTTTTCGGCGGAGAGCCGCCGCAGGGGCCAGAGGACCAGGAACAAACCGAGGAGCCCGGCGGCCGGGGCCGCCCGCAGCCGGGGCTGTTGCCCGGCGATTGCTCCCGATGACGAACACATGCGCATCCTTGGTGCGCAGCATGCATGCCACCCTGTTAGGCAGTGCCCGCGAACACGGTTAGAAGTTTCTTACCTCGCGCGGCGGCCCTTTCGGGAAAACGCCCCACCCATCGGCGGGTTCAGCGCCCCTTCTTGTCCAGATTCGCGGCCAAATCCGCCTCGCCAGGACTCGAATTCACGCCGTCCGCCGGTACCTCGAGACCCGCCAGCCAGACCACCGCGTTCAGCATCACCTTGCGCTGGTTGGGGTCCGACCAGTTCCGGTGGGTGTGCCCGCCCGTGAATCCGAATCCGCGCCCGCCGCCCGCGCGCTCGTATACCCACATCATCGTCTCCGACCTCCCGGCCGCCGCCACGATGTGGGCGTACGGGCCCGCGGGATGCACGTACGGCCCCTTCCGGACCGTGTCGCTGGGCTTGGATACCAGGATCGGCGTCACTCCTTGGCCCGCGGGAATCCAGCGCATGTTGAAGTACCACTCGTCGTGGGTGGCAAATGGCTTTACGCCCCGGGTCACCGGGTGTTCGGGAAAGGTGTCGAACGTCGGCTTCCACATGGGGTTCACGCTGAATTGATGCTCGTAGTAGCCACCCACCCACCGGTGCATCGCCGCCCCCGGGTCGCCCGCCGGCACTTCCACCCCGTAGTGCGCGAACCCGAGTCCCACGCCCTTCTTGGCCAGACGATCGAACAACGCCGTCCGCTGGCCCTGCAACGCCGGGTGCCCGCCGCCGCCGTCCGCGTAGATCACCACCGCATCCGCGTCCTCGAACACCTTGTCGTCGTCCACCGCCTTGCCATCCACCACCTTCGTCGGCCAGCCGTTGCTGGCGACCACCACGTTGAGGCCGGGAAAACCCGCGAGGCTCTTCTCGAACAGGAGCATTCCCGCGCGGAATTCGTGCATGCCCGGCGGATGGCTGGGCCGCCCGGCAATCAGCACGACCTTCTTGTCGGCCGCGTGGAGCATCGAGGCGGCGAGCAACGTCAGCACCGTCGACGCCAGCAAACGGATCGGGAGTTTCATGCGGTCCCCACAGCTTCCCGGGATCGCGCCCGCGGGCAAGGAGAGAGTGCCGAACGGCCCGGAACCCGACTTGCGGCCAACCCCCGCATGTGCCATGAAACTGATGCGAACCCCTCCCGGCGCCTTTCCCCGCGTCCCGCCACCGTGATGAAAACCTTGTCCCGCTTCCTGCCGCTCCTCGCCGCCGTCTGGCTCGTGTCGCTCGTCGGCCGCGCCCAATCGACCGACAAACCCGTCTACAAACTGTCGATCGTCGCCCCCGCGTCCGGCACCGCGTTCGCATCGGGTGATCCCATCCCGATCCAGGCGGTCGCCGTCAGCACCGGCGAGGCCGCCTATTCCCTGGATTTCCTCGCCGACGACCATCTTGTCGGCACTTCCCGTGTTTTCACCTTGGTCGCCGTCCCTCCCGGCGTTCCGGTCCAGCATGAATTCGTCTGGAAAGGGGCATTGCCCGGAAGCCATGCGTTGACCGTCCGGCATACCGACGCCGCCGGGAACTGGCAGGGCTCGGACCCCGTCAAGGTGATCGTCCGGGAACCGCTGGTCCCGTCGTTGGTGTGGACGAGCCCGCTCCCCGGGTCGGTCGTCGAGACGCCCGGCATCGTGCCGCTCGTGGTCACCGCCACCGATCCCTTGGGAGAGATCCGCCGCGTCGAATTCCACGACGGCAACGCCTTGCTCGGCGTTTCCGAGATCCTCACCAAGGACGCCATCATCCCGGGTCGCCCGCGGGTCCACACCTGGCCATGGACCAATCCTCCCGCCGGCTTCCGGTACATCATTGCCTCGGCGGTTTCGGCGGGCGGAACCCGTCTGGCGATCTCCCGGAATCTGGAAGTCCGCGAAGCGCTGGGAGCGCCGTATGTGACGGTGCGTGCCGACAAGGCTTCGGCTTCGGAAAGCGGTGACTCGAAGAGCCGGGCCTTGGTTTTCCGCTTCACGCGGACCGGGGAGACGTCGCGCAACCTCGCCGTGTTCTACGGTCTCGGCGGCACGGCGACCTTTGGGATCGACTACATGCGCTCGTCGGACGCGATCGTGTTGCCGGCGGACCCAACGCAGTTGGCAACCTTCGTGATCCCTGCGGGACAGTCCGAAGCGAGCGAGACTTTCTATGCGTTGGCGGATGCGCTCAAAGAAGGGCCGGAAAGCGTCGAAGTGCGGCTCAAGCCATCGCCGAACGCCGGCCCACGGCCGACCTACCAGATCGGCGACCCGGCCGTGGCCCGCGGCGAGATTGCCGACGCCACGCCGCCCGCGTCTCCGGCAACCATCGTCTGGAGGCAACCGGTCGGGGGTCAGCATTTCGCCTTCGGCATCCCCATCCCCTTCGTGGTGGTGGCCCGCGATCCCGCGGGGCTCCTGTTCCACGTCGATTTCTTCGCGGGCGAGCTGAAGATCGGCTCCTCGGATTGGACCTGCCCCGTGTGCAAGCCGGCGCCGGGAGCGGAGCTCGTGCATGAGTTCGCGTGGAAGGACGCCACGCCCGGACTGCACACGCTGCGGGCGGAATCGATGGATGCCTCGGGAGCGCGGGTGGTGTCCGCACCGGTGACCATCGCGGTCGATCCCCCGGTGCCGCCAATGGCCCTGGCCATCCGACATCTCCCCGGGTCGTTCGCGGCCAACACACCGTTCGCGGTGGCCATCGATGTCACGCCGGCGCCTGGGACCCAGGCATGGGTGGTGATGGACCGTCCGCCGTTCCTGCACGCCGGCGGCGCGGCGCCGTTCCCGGGAATGCCGTGGTGGCAAGTGGCGTCGGTGGACGGCGGGACCCACGACGTCCCCAACGGGGTGGTGAAGTTCGGCCCGTTTTTCGGCAGCGAACCCCGCACGCTCACCTACCACGTCATCCCGAACGACGCCGTCGTCCAGTCGGCGCAGTTCGACGGCGAGTACGTCGCGGACGGAAAGGCCGCAGCCATCGGCGGCGACCATTGGATGGTCATGGAAACGCGGCATCCGGCGGATCTGGCACCGGCGGACGACCGGATCACGGCCGAGGAGTTGACGGCCTATGCGGCGGCGTGGCGTCTCGGCAAGCCGTGGGGAGGCCAACCCATCCCGATGGATTACGTGACGCGCGCGGGCACGCTTTGGCTCGGCGGCGAACACTATCGTTTCGACGCATCGGCGGGTCCGGCGCCGTTGTGGTGGGTCAGTGCACCGCAGTGGGTGCCCGCCCCGCTCGGGATCGCCGGCGGCGCGCTGCCGGCGGCGGCAGCGGTCGAATCGCCGGACCTCGTCGGATTGGCGGGCCGGCTCAGGGGGAGAGGACGCCGCGATCGAGGTGCGGCTGATCCCCGGCCCCCGGGCCGGGGCGTGTGCGCCCGAATTGGCGGTGGATGGCCCGCCCACGGCCGTCACGGATGGCGGCATCTACGATGGGTCGAGGCGCATCGTGCGCTGGGGCCCGTTCACCGACGGCATCGCCCGGGTCGTGCGGTGCACCTACCCGGGATCGGCACGGGTGAGCTTTGGCGGGCAGGCGTCGTTCGGTGGCCACCCGGTGGGTGTGAGCACCGCCGTGGGAACCCCGACGGGGGCCGCCGTCGCGCCGCACCTGCTGGGCATCGCGCGGGCGGCCGATGGCGCGCTGCACGTGGTTGCGGAAGGCGCCGGGGACCCAGCCGCGGGATCACTGCAGTTGGAGTACAGCACCGATCTGGAGCATTGGACGCCGCTGGGAGCTTTCACGGAAGGCCCGACGGGCTTCGCGAAGGACGCCACGCCGGCTGCGGACGCGCCGCGGTTTTATCGCGCGTCACGCCCGCGCTGAACTCCCGCGTCACGCCCGGTTTCACGGCGGTGTCGCGGGAGACAGGCCTCGGCGGTTTCCCCGCGCGAAGCGCCGTCGGAGTGCGGGGGGTAGGAGCGTCAGCGACGCCCACCCCGCTGATATGGCCTCTTTCTTGTCAAGCGGACACACCCCCTCCGTCTCCGTTTTCTTCGCGTGGTTTTGGGAATCGCTCGACGGCCGGCCTCGGTCGTCCGGGCTGAGTT
>WBXI01000121.1 GCA_008933025.1 Verrucomicrobiota bacterium | reverse complement strand
TCCCACTTGTCGTCCAGTTGCAACAACCCAGCGAATGCCTTCTCCGGAATCATGTCCGGGCCGTTCTACCAAGTCCCCCAGCCACAGGAAACAGCGAGGAACCGGGGATGTTCCTGTTGCAGGCTGAGTTCGCGGACGCATTTCCAACCCAGTTGATCGAATGAAACCCTTCTTCCGAGTCCCGTCGCTCTTGATGGTCCTTGCCTTGTTGGCTGGGGCGCTCCCCGTGGTCCGTGCCGTGGGGACGAATCTGGTTGTGGTGGGGGACGACCTGCAGACGCGGATCAATGAGGCGGGCCCGGGCGACACCTTGGTGATCCAGAGCGGCACGTATTCGGGCAAGATCACCGTCGACAAGCCGCTGACATTCGTGCGGTCCGGGACGGAACCGGTGAACCTGTTGTACCCGGTGACGGTGGCGACGGCGGGGATCGTGAATCTGTCCCAGTTGAACTTCGCGGCGGACATCGGCGCGGCAACCCAGAACCTCGACCTGCGGATCTACGATTGCTCGGGCCAGAACCTGACCGTGACCGACGGCAAACTGACGCTGCGACGGTCGTATCTGGCGGGCACGCTGAACCTGACGCGGACGGACACCGACGCTCTGCGGCACACGAACAACGGGCGGGTGAACTTCAACGGGGCCTCGTCGGCAACGAAGTCGAAGATGACGCTGTCGCAGTGCCGGGTGCAGTCGCTGGTCCTCGCGTACAACTGCCAACTCGCCATGGCTTACACGTTCGCGCAGGGCGTGGGGACGACCGACAGCGATACCGTGGGCGTCGGGAACCAATTGTTCAATTCGACGGACCGGTTGGGGACGCCCGAAGGGTGGCTGACGGCCGCGGTGTTCGTCCGCGGGAAGCATCGGTGGTCGAACAGCCAGTTTTTCAACAGCTCGTACTGGGGCTTCCGGAACGAGCAGTTTTTTGCGGTCAACGGAACCGATTGCGACCAGGAGATCATCAACTGTGATATCATCACGTGGGGCAGCGGATGGCCGGGAGTACACGGGGGCAGCAGTCTTGGCATCGGTTGCACCGGAGGCCGCCATGTTCTGAAGAACAATTATTTCGAGATCCATTCCCACTCACCCCCGTCGTACGGGGTCCATGGCCTGAACGGCGCCATCGTGGATTTCAGCGACTCGCTGGTCCACGGGGCCAGTTGGTCGTGGGACTTCCTGCAGGGAACTGCGTACGGCGCGATCGACACGATTGCTGCGGCCGGTGCGAGCGCGCCCGTGCCGACGAACGTGCGGGTGGTGACGGACAACCTCGCGAGCGTCACGTGGCCGGACCAGTGGGGTTACAAGGTGATGATCCTGCCCAATTCCCCGTTGATCAACGGTGGGTCCAAGGATCCGCTGTACAACAACACGGACGGCAGCCGGAACACGGTGGGTTCGACGGGCGGGCCGTTGTACCATCCGGAGAATGCGACGACGGACCGACCGATCGCGTTCTGGGCGACGACGACGCCGCGGCGGATCATCAAGGGCGTGGACACGGTGATCAAGGTCGAGGCGGCGGCCGCAGCGGGCCACTGAACCGGATCCCACCGGAATGTTCACGCTTCTCGAAGCCGCGGACCGGACCGGACGGAAGCCCGCGGGCGGCCCCTGCCCCGAGCTGGTCTTCCTGCTCTGGATGGCTGCGGCCTGGATCGCAAACCCGACCCGGGCTCAATCGGGTCCTGCCGCCGGAACCCCGGTGATCCGGGTGAACGGGACGGTGCCCGCCGGGGGCGTGGTCAGCATGTTCGCCGGAGAGGTCGCCCCCGTGACGCTGTCGAGCGATTTTCCGGACGCGCTCATTTTCTACACGCTGGACGGCAGCGAGCCCGACCTGTCCATCGGCTTGGATTACGGGGTGACGGGACCCTTCAACGTGACGGCACCGGCGACCGTGCGGGCAATCGCGTACCCGGGTGACTTCAGCAACGTCAGCGATGTGGCGGAGGTGCGGCTTGGGCTCGTGTCGCGGCATGTCCTGACCGACCGCACGTTTGGCGGCGGCGGGGTTTCGGCGAGCCCGTCGGCCGCCGACTACCCGCACGGGATGGTGGTGACGTTGACGGCGACGAATCTTGAGGGCTGGCAATTCTTGCGCTGGGAGGGCGACGTTACGGGTGCGACCGCGACCACGTCGGTGGTGATGGATGCCGACAAATCGTTCCGGGCGGTGTTCGGGACGACGGTGTCGACGACGGTGACCGGATTGGGAACCGTGACGCTGGAGCCGGCAACAGGGCCGTACGCGTATGGGTCGCTGGTCCGCTTGATGGCGGTGCCGACGCCGGGCCGGACCTTTGCCCGCTGGACCAACCTCGGGGTGCCGACCAACGGATTGATCACGGCGGTCATGACCAATCCGACGCCTGCGTTCCGGGCGATTTTCGGGGCGGGCGTCCCTGCGGGAAAGGGCACGCTGAGCCTGAAAGTATCGGGGGGGGAACGGTCGAGCGGGTTCCCGCGGATCTCACCTATGTCCTGGGAACCGTGGTCGAACTCCGACCGCATGCCGACGCGGGTTGGATATTCGATGGTTGGACCGGGGACGCCACGGGCGTTTCGAACCCGTTGATGTACCCGGTGACCGGCAACAAGATTGTCACGGCCCGGTTCGTCGCGCGTCCTGCCGACGAACCGGACGTCGAGGGACTGAATCTGGCGGAATACTTCTGGGACGCCGCGCCGACGGAAGGGAATGGAACCCGGATTCCATTGGCTGCAATTGCGGTCTGGAGGCACGGGCCCGCCCATTACGATGTGTCCGGGCTGGCGCCTGGAATGCACCAGATCGGTTTCCGCGTCCGCGACCAGCAACGGCGTTGGAGCGACGTGGCGTGGAGCCCTGTCATGGTGGAATCGGCATCCGCGTTGTTGGCCGCAGTGTCGTTCCGGCCGGAGGCGTTTCCGTCGCAGCGATTGGTGGCTTCGGAATGGTTCTGGGACACCGATCCGGGCGCCGGCAAGGGAACCCCGGTGCCGGTGGCAACTGCGGAGAGTTGGCAGGGCTTCGGGGATTCCGGATGGCAGGCGGACGTGTCGGGTTTGTCCGTGGGATTGCACCGGTTGGGCGTGCGTTCGCGCGACGCGTCGGGACGCTGGAGCGACGTCGCGTGGGATCCGGTGGACGTGCAATCGGGAATACAACTGCTGTCCGCCGTGGATCATTGGCCCGCCGCGGAGACGAACCACTGGCTGGTGGCGGCCGAGTATTTTTGGGATCGCGACCCGGGATTCGGGCGCGGCACGGGAATCCCGATGGAAGCCGGTGAATCGACGGTGCCGGGGCTTGGAATGTCCGCCCCGATCACGGCGAATGTATCCGGGCTTGGCGTGGGCCTCCATCAACTCGGGTTCCGTTCGCGCGACGCGATGGGCCGCTGGACTGGGACGGAATGGGTTCCCTTCAAGGTGGAGTTGTCGGACGACCTGACGGCCGGGGTGGCGCGGTTTCCGGCGTTGGAGGAAGACAACTGGTTGGTGGCGGCGGAATATTTCTGGGACGACGATCCCGGCGAGGGCCGCGGGCAACCGGTGGCGGTTCCCGGCGGGCCGAGTTGGGGACGTCGGATCGAGAACCTTTCGCAACTCGACGTCCCGGTGCCGTCGCTTCCGCTGGGTGCCCATCGTTTGGGAGTCCGGGCGAGGGACTCTCGCCAGCGTTGGAGCGCGGCGGCGTGGACACCGGTCTGGGTCGAACGCCAGCCTTTGTTGACGGGCATGCCACCGCTGGATGGGCCGGCGGCCGGCCAACCGGTGACGGGAATCGCGGTGGGTGACTGGAACGCGGACGGATTGGCGGACGTGTTCGCTCTCGGTGGCGCGGCACCCAGCGGGTTGTTCGACAATTCCGCCGGCGTGCTGACGGCGAATCCCACGTCCGACATTTCGGGTCTGGCCGGGGTTCAGGGCGCGGCGTGGGCGGATGCCGACAACGACGGCCTCGAGGATCTCGCGGTGGCGGTGGACGGCGGATTGTCGCCGTTGAACACGGTGTTCCGGAATTCCGGCGGTGGGCATTTCACGGCGAACGGAACAGGGGCATTCCCGGGATCGGACGCGGGATCGCGCGGGGTGGCGTGGGCGGACTTCGACCGGGATGGTTTCGTGGATCTCGTGGTTGCAACCTTGGGCGGCGGCGTGCGCCTGTACCGGAATCTGGGTGGGACCTCGTTTGCGGACGCGAGCGCCGCGGCGGGATTCGGCCCGGCGCCGGCCGGGTCCGTGTCGGCGCGTGATTTCGACGGGGACGGTTTCCCGGATTTGTTGGTGACCGGGCCGGATGGGGCGCGGTTGTACCGGAACACGGGTGGATTGGTCTTCTCGCCCGTGAACCTCCCGGCGGCGGCTTCGGTGGCTGGAATCCTGGGGGGGGTCTGGATCGACCCCGACAACGATCTGCGCCCGGATTTCCTGATCGCTGGAAATCCCGGGACGACGTCGTTGTTCCACAACAACGGTGACGGGACGTTCGCGCAGGCTTCGGTGGATGCGTTCCCGACCGCTGCCATCGGGGCGGACGCGGCGGTGGCCACCGACATCGATCTCGACGGATGGCAGGACATCGTGGTCGCGTTGACATCGGGCGGCGTCGCGCTGTTCCACAATCGCCGCGACGGCACGTTCGGGCCGGCGGAATCGATCGCGGCCTTCCCCGTGGATTTCGGGGTCGCGTCGCTGGCGGTGGCCGACGTGGATAGGAACGGGGTCCCGGACCTTGTCGCCGGAGGGGTGAACGGCACGATCCGGGTGGCGACCAATTCCGTGGGGACGACGTCCTGGCTGAAGGTGCGTCCACGCAGCGTGAGTTCGAATCGATCGGCACTCGGGGCGCGGATCACGGTGTCGGCGGTCGTGGACGGCGTGCCGGTGGCGCAGTCGCGGGAACTGGTGTCCGGGAATGGATTCGGGGGCGGGGACGAACGGCTTCCGGTGTTCGGTTTGGGCGATGCGACCGTGGCGGATGTCGTGCGGGTGGATTGGCCGTCCGGGCTGAAGACGGAGTTGAGGAACGTCGCCGCGAACCAGGAGTTGTCGGTGGACGAGGTTTCGCCGGGAAGCCCGATCGTGCGGGTGAACGGGGTGTTCCGCGCCGACAACGCCCACGAATTCACGGACACGGCTGAGTTGGAGGTGACGCTGACGAGCGAATTTCCCGGCGCGAATCTCTTCTACACGCTGGACGGCACGGCGGCGGACGTGCGGTCGGTGCCGTACACCGGTGCATTCCGGGTTCGCCCACCGGGGGTGATCCGCGCGACGGCCTTTTCGGGGGGCTACCTCGACTACGCAGAAGCTGAGCCGGTCCGGTTGGTTTTCATCCCGAGCTATGCCGTGTCGGTCTCGACGGAAGGCGGCGGCACGGTGAGCGTGACGCCCTTGCAGGGTGTTTATCGCAGGAACAGCGTCGTCCAGATGACTGCGGTGCCGGCAGTCGGGTGGGTTTTCATGCGTTGGGAAGGAGACCTTGGGGGGGCGGGCCCGGTGAAATCGCTGACGGTGGACTCTGCCAAGTCGGTACGCGCCGTGTTCGGGACCCCATTGTCGGCGAGCGTCACGGGGGGGTCGGCAAACGGGACCGTCGTGGTCGAGCCTTCCGCCGGGCCTTACCCGTATGGATCGCTGGTGCGCCTCTCCGCGATTCCCGCTGCCGACCGCTCGTTCGCGCAATGGAACGCGTCGCCCGTCCTGACGAACTCGCTGCTTACGGTGCGCGTGACGGATCCCGCCACCAAATACAACGCGGTTTTCGGAAACCTTCGCGCGGGCAGGCAGAGCCTTGCCCTGCTGGTGGGTGGACGGGGCACGATCCAGGCGTCCCCGCAACTTCCCGACCATCCCCAGGGATCTTCGGTCCTCCTGACGGCCGTGGCGGATCCGGGATGGATTTTCGAGAGTTGGTCGGGCGGCGTGGCCGGCACCCAGCCGGTCGTGAACCTGGCCATGGACACGTCCGTTTCCGTCACCGCGCTGTTCCGGCGCAACGTGCCGCAGACCCCGCCGTCGATCAACGTACAGCCCTCGGACCTGGTGAGGACCAACGGGCAGACGGCGGATTTCGCCGTGGCGGCGGCGGGTTCGATCCCGATGAACTTCCAGTGGTATTTCGACGGGACGCCGATCCCCGGGGCGGCCCTGCCGACGCTCTCGGTGCCGGGCCTGCGCGCACTGAACAAGGGCGGGTACCAAGCGGTGGTCTGGAACGATTACGGCCAGGCCACAAGCCGGGTCGCGCAACTGGTGGTCGTGAAGCCGCCCAATGCCGTGCCATTGGTGGCGATGCGGACACCCATTGCCGCGACGACCGCGCGGTATCCGACCAATCTCCCGTTGTCGGCCTGGACGGTGGATCCCGACGGGACGATCGACCGGCTCGAATTCTATGCGGACGGCGCCCTTCTCGGTACCGGCCGGCTCACCACGGTGGCGGATACCTACGGCATCGTATGGTCGACTGCGCTGCCCGGCGTGCATGCCGTGTATGCGAAGGCGGTTGATTCCGAGGGAGGCGCCTCACTCACCGTGCCCATCGAAATCAACGTGCTCCCCCCGGAAGTCACCCGCGTGACGTTCGAGTCGCCGATCGTTTCGGTGACCGAGTCCACCACGGTTCTGCGCCTGCGCGTCCTGAAGTCCGGGCTCAACGCCGGTTCCGTGTATTTCAATACCCGCTCGCGGTCGGCGCAGCTGAACCGGGATTACCGGGAAGCGTCGGGGCGGCTGGATTTTCTGGCGGGCGACACCGCGAACTTTGTCGAGGTCCAGTTGCTCGACGAATTTGTGGCGGACGGCACCAAGGAGTTCGACGTGTCATTGGGACTTCCCGATGCCGGCATCGAACTCGGGGAAAATCCGACCATCGTCGTGTCCATCCAGGACAACGACGGGAGCCTCGAAACCACATCGTTCCTCGATTTCCATCCTTCATCGAGCCGTGTCCCGATTCCCGGCCAACTCCAGGTCACCGCTTCACCTCCGGAGGCCGGCGGACAATGGCGGCTCGCATGGGAAAACGTCTGGCGCGCCTCGGGAACCGTTCTCACCAATCTCGATCCTGGAAATTATGTGGTCGAGTTCCGGCCGGCCTTCGGATTCCACACGCCGTCCCCCGTCACCAATGCCGTGGCGGCCGCCGTCCTGGCCCAGGTCGCACAGGTTTACTCCCCGGATCCCGCGCAGATCCTGGGCGCGGTCGGGGTGGATTTGGTCGCCGCCGGCGGCGTCCTTCCCCCGGACCCCATCGGATGGCGTTTTGTCGGCGAGATCGGCTGGAGGCCATTCGGTTCCGCCGCGGGTGGGAGACCCCCGGGCTCTGACGTCGTCGAGTTCCGTCCCGCACCGGGTTGGATCGCGCCGGTCGCGATGCCAGTGCGCGTACAACCGGGGCTCACGGCATTGGCAGTGGTCGAGTACACGCGGATTCCGGACGTGATTCCGGGCGCTTCGGTGCCGGTCCCTCTCGACGGGTATTCCTTCATCCGCCAGGCCCAATCCGACGTGCCCCGGATGCCGCTCCCGATGGTGGGTCAACTCCGCACCCCGGCCGGATTCGGCAGCGGGATCGTGGTCCGCCAACGGGTGGTGCTGACGGCGGCCCACGTTTTGTTCGACGAATCGACGGGGGCTTTCGTCGATCCGTCGACGATCGAGTGGCGTCCGGAGCGTCAGGCTGGAAACTCCGGTTATGAGCCGGTCCCGATCCGCGCGGCCGGGTACTACGTGAACGAAAACTACGCGGCGGCGCGGCTTGCGGAGCGGCAGTCACTGGCGGCAGGCGTGACGCCGCTTTCCCAGGAGTGGGACGTCGCGGCGATCTACTTCGACGAACCGGTCGCGCGTGACGGCCAAAGCGGTTACCTGCTGTCGTCCGACCCGGGAGAGTGGTTGCACAGCGGGAATCCCAGCCTTCTCGCGGGGTATCCGTTTGGAACCGGAGCCGAAGGGAAAATGCACCGGACGGCGGTGTTCAACTACACGTTTCAGCCCGTTTCCGGGGCGTCACACGTGTTTGGCACCGACGAAATCCAGGGTTTGCCCGGAAACAGCGGCGGCCCCTTGCTGATGCTTTTCGACCGGGGCGGACCGGGGGGCCTGATCTACTTCCCGGCCGCCGTGTTCCTCGGCCGGTACGGGGACCAGTCGGTGTTCCGGGTGATCGACGGCACCGCGGTCCAGTTGGTCAACCGCGCCGCATCCTCGGCGTTGCTCGGGCTCAATTTTGCCTTCGGCGGCGCGCTGCGCAGCGGGACTGATTTCGGCGCGGCGTTTTCCTTGAAGGAGATCTCGTTCCGGTTCGACCCGTCCGGGGCGGCACCCTCCGCGGGTTGGCGCCTGCGTGGCGACTCCTCGGCCCCGTTCGTTGGCGACGGCGTCCCGGTGCAGATCCCGTCGGCCATCACGAAACTGGAGGTCGAGTTCAAGCCGGTGCCGGGACTGCCGACCCCGGCGCCCGTCGACATGCAATTGGCGCCCGGCGTCCCCTGGACTTTCCGTGTCGCCTACGGGGTGGTGGACAGCCTGTCGTTGGCGCCGATCGCGGACCGGGTGGTGCCGGAGCAGACGCTGTTGTCGATCGGTTTGTCCGCCAGCAAAGGCAACAACGGTTCGCTGGGGCTGCAGTTCGGGTTGGCCGAGGGCCCGACCGGCTTGTCCGTCGCCGCCACCGGCAATCTTTCGTGGACACCGACGGAGGCGCAGGGCCCGTCGACAAACGTGGTGAAGGTTTACGTGGGGGATGGGTTGACGACGGTGACAAACCAATTCGTGGTGGTGGTGCTGGAAGTCAATCTGGTCCCGAAACTCGCGCCGGTGCCCAACCAGATGTTGGACCCGGGCTCCTCCCTCGCCCTGAGGTTGGCGGCCAGCGACGACGATCTCCCCAAGGCAACCCTGCTTTACTCCCTCGTCCGCGGCCCGTTGGGAATGACGGTCAATCCCCCGGGGCAGTTGAATTGGAGCCCAACGCCCAACCAGCGTCCTTCCACGAACTCTGTCGTCGTGTCCGTGTCGGACGGATTGGCCAGTGCGAACCGCGAGTTCGTCGTGGTGGCCCTGGGCAACGTCCCTGCGCCTTCCCTGGAGGTGTGGTTCGATGCCGATCAACTCGTCGTGTCCTGGCCGGTGGGTTCGGGAAAGTTGCAATCCAACGGGGATCTCGGGGATGGCAATGGTTGGTCGGACGTTTCCGGGTCACCGGTGGTGGAGGCCGGGAAGAACCGGATGCGGGTGGCCGTCCCCGGGAGCAAGCAGTTTTTCCGGGTTTTGGTGCAGTGAATTCCATGGAAGGGGGAAAAGGGTTGGCTCCCCTAACCACGCCTCCGGTCGGGCCACTGCACCGGTTCCACCCGTCCCAGAAGAAAGGCGTACGCAGCCGCGCCGACCAGGACCACCCCCGAGCACACGACGAACGCCCAGAAACAATGGTCGGTGCGCTCCACCACGAAGCCGGTGACCGCTGGAGCCGCAACCCCCGCCATGTTGGCGATGCAGGCAAACATCAGGCACGCCACGGACGCCTCCACTCCGCGGACCAGGGTCACCGTCACCACGCTCGTCGCGAGCCCCAATCCCAGTATCAGACAGGTCTTGCGCACCCGGGTCGGCGTCGCGCCCGCCGTCGATTGGCGTCCAGTGGGAGTTGGTCACCCCGGGCTCCCCAGACCAAGCCCATCCACGCGCGTTCTTTGGGCCGGCCGATTCCCCGGCATTCCCTCTGGCTCTGGCATCGGCATGGCCGGGCGGTGGCAAGGCATCCTTCGCTCCCCATCGGGGCTTCGGCCCATCCGGGAGCTAGGGAAAGGCCGGGCGGGTGCCACGAGCGTCGACCCCACGGTCAATGGTCGCCCGCCACCGCACGGCCTTTCGTTCGGGTGGGGCTGGTTCCCCTTGCGCTGCAACCGACACTCCGACACTCCCGGCTTTTCTCCACGATGGCTCGCGCCCGATTGCGCTGGCAGTGAGGCGCGCCGGCGGCGGCCGCGGGGTTGTCCAGCGAGTGCATCGAACCGCGAGCGCTCCTCCGGCGCGCTCGCCACGCGCACGAAGGGAGCGGGGCCGGAATCTGCACACCGGGGGCCATGAGTCTTGATTCCACTCCAGCCGGGCCCGAAGGGGTTTTGTTTGCCACGATCGCGACTCGCCCGCAACCACGCGCGCCCGTGTTTCAAGATGGAAGGCCCAGGGGCGGCACCGGAGCCGGCGCGAGATCCGCGCGTGATTGTTCCCGATGCCTCTGGTAGACGTTCGCCACAATGATCCCCGTTCGCCGCCTCACGCGAAGCAACCCGGGCCGCCTTGGCCAAGATCGATTGGGCATCGGTTTCACCCTGATCGAACTGCTGGTGGTGATCGCCATCATCGCGATCCTGGCGGGCATGCTGTTGCCGGCACTGGCCAAGGCCAAATTCAAGGCGAAGGAAGCCAATTGCCTTTCCAATTTCCGCCAGTGGTCGCTGGGGGCAAACCTCTACGCCCTGGACGACGGCCGTGGACGGCTCCCGATGCTCGGCGACGTCGGCAACAATCCGTGGGATGTCGCCGACGCGATGATCCCGGCCGTGCAGGCCTACGGACTCACCGTGCCCATGTTCTTCTGTCCCGTCCGCCCCGGCGAACTCCAGGAGGCGCAATCGTGGCTGCTGAAGACGAAGAAGCGGACGATCTCCAACAACGAGGACCTGAGGTACTACTACAGCCAGCGCTGGGCGTTCGGATTCGCGATCATCCAGCACAGTTGGTGGGTGCCACGCTCGGGGAAGCCCGGCTTCCAAGTCATGCCGGCGACCGCCCGCGTCAACACCAACTCCATCACCGACGGATGGCCCACGCGGCTCGAGGATCCCGGCGCCTCGACGAGTCCCATCATCACCGACACGCTCTACAAGGACGGGTTCGAGACCCGTCTGGAACTCGCCTGGGGCGGCCATCCGACCACCAAGGCGGATTCGGGATTCCAGATCAACGGCGGCAAGGCGGCCTCCATCAGCCGGGGCTACGCCGATGGCCATGCCGATTCGGCGCGCAACACCCGGATCGTGTGGCGGCACTACGGCAACTGGACGAGTTTCTACTGACCCGTCGTCGCTGCCGGATCACTTGGCCAGGACCACTTCCTGTTCCGGAGCCGGTGCCGTGGGCGTCGTCGCCTTGGGCGTGGGCGCCATCGTCTCCGCGACGGACGGGGTTTCGCCGAGGCGGGTTGCGTCGTCCTCGCGGTTGAAACGGACGCTCACCAGGCGGCTCACGCCGCGCTCCTGCATCGTGACGCCGTAAAGCACGTCCGCCATGCCGATGGTGCGCTTGTTGTGGGTGATGACGATGAACTGGCTCTGCTCGAGGAAACGATGGAGCACGCGCACGAACCGGTTGATGTTCGACTCGTCCAGCGGCGCGTCCAACTCGTCGAGCACGCAGAACGGCGACGGCTTCACCTGGTAGATCGAGAACAAGAGGGCGACGGCGGTCATCGTCTGCTCCCCGCCGGACAACAGCGAGATGCCCTGCAACTGTTTGCCCGGCGGCCGCGCCACGATCTCGATGCCGGCCTCCAGCACGTCCTCGCCTTCCACCAGACGGAGGTCGGCCTTCCCGCCGCCGAACATCTCGGTGAACATCACCTGGAAGTTCGCCCGGATCTTCTCGAACGTCTCGGTGAACATCGCCTTGGTCTCGTTGTTGATCCGCTGGATGACGTCCGACAACTCGGTTTTCGCGCGGATCAGGTCGTCGCACTGGGTGGTGAGGAAGGTGTGGCGTTGCTCGGTTTCCTCGTACTCGTCGATGGCCACCAGATTCACCGGGCCGATCTCGTCCAACCGCTTCTGCAAGGCCTGGACCTGGTCGCCGACCGCCGTCCAGTCGGTGGACAGGCCCGCGGCCTCCATCTCCTCCCGGGGGACCGTCTCCACCTTCGCCGAACCGCCCTCGTCGGCGAGGGTGATGCGGATCGCCTCGCCGCGGATGTCTTCGAGGGCGAGTTGGTAGCGGGACTGGATGCGCTCGCGCAGGTTCTCGACCGACATGGTCTTCTGGGCGAGTTCGACCTCGAGTTGGCCCCGGTGGGTCTGGAGCGAGGTCAGGCGGGCGCGGTGTTCGCGGAGGCGTTCCTCGCGGAGCGCGATCTCGGCGTCGAGGGAGGCGCGTTCCTCGAGGCGCGCGACCATCTGGGCCGAGACCACCTCGCGTTCGCCGCGGAGGCGCTCGATCTGGCGTCGGGATTCCGCGATCTCGGACCCGAACTGTTCCTTGCGGCCGGCGAAGGCGCCGATCTCCGAGCGCAACCGCGCGACCAATTGGTCCAATTCGCGGAGCCGTTGCTCCAAGGGACCGCGCTGGCGATGGTGCGACGCCAGCAATTGTTCCTCGGTCGCCAGGGCCACCTTGGCATCGTTGAGGACGGAATTCGCCCCGTCGCGCTGCGTGCGCTGGGATTCGAGTTCGCCGCCGAGCTGCTGGACCCGCTCGGTGGCGTGCAGTTCCTGGCTTTCCAATTCGGCGATGCGCTCGGCGAGCGACGATCGTTTCTCGCCGCCCTCGGCCTCGTGGGCGGACAGTTGGGAAAGTTCGTGCGCCACCGCGTCCGCCTTGGCCGACAACGAGCGACGCGAGGTCTGGAGGGCGTTGAACTCGCCCTGCCGGGTGGCGACCGCGACCTCCTGGCGCCGCAG
>WBXI01000120.1 GCA_008933025.1 Verrucomicrobiota bacterium | reverse complement strand
CGGAATTTCCGGCGGCGCTCGATGCCGCCGCCAAGGATCCTGACGAGGAAGTCCGCAAGACCGCCACGCGGCTCGGCGTCCAGACGCCGCCGGCGGCCGGGCGGCCCGCGGGGGCGGTGCCGGCCCGCGGGGGCGCCGGCGACAAACTGGCCGCGCTCGCGGCCGTGATCGCGAACGGCACCATTCCCGAGAAGCAGAACGCCCTGGCGTCGATCGCGGGCATCGACGGCCGCGCCGCGGACGAATTCGTGGGGCGGTGGTTCGATGATTTCCTCGGCGGGAAGGTCGCGCCCGAGCTGCGGTTGGACGTGGTCGAGGCCGCCTCGAAACGGGCGGCATTGAAGGAACGCGTCGCCAAATACGAGGCCGGGCTCGATCCGAAGGACGACATCGCCAAATGGCGGGTGTGCCTCGCGGGCGGCAGCGTCGACGAGGGCCGGAAGATCTTCCTGGAGCGTGCCGAGGTGAGTTGCGTCCGCTGCCACAAGATCAACGGCGAGGGCGGCGAGGTGGGGCCCGAGTTGGGCGGGATCATCACGCGGCAAACCCGCGACTACATCCTGCAGAGCATCGTGCATCCCAACGCGTCGATCGCCGCGGGATTCGAGAGCGCGTTGGTGACGCTGAAGAACAACACGACCTACGCGGGCGTGATCAAGTCGGATACCGCCGAGGAACTGGAATTGAATTCGCCCGAGGACGGTCCGTTGAAGATCAAGAAGTCCGACATCAAGGCGCGCGAAAAGGGCCTGAGCGGGATGCCGGAGGGTTTTGCCGACCAACTCACGCGGGTCGACCTGCGCAACCTCGTGGAGTTCCTGGCCTCCCTGAAATGAGCGCGACCACGAACGCCGTCCGTCGCGCGGTCGTCGACGTCGGCACCAACTCGGTCAAGGTCCTCGTGGGCGACGTCGCGGGCGGGGACGTGATCCCCGTCTGGGAGACCAGCGCGCAAACGCGGTTGGGGCGGGGTTTCTACGAGACCCGCCGGCTCCTCCCGGAACCCATCGCGGCCACCGCCATGGCCGTGGCCCGCTTTTCCGCCGAGGCCCGGACCCGCGGCGCGGTGTCCGTCCGGGTCGTGGCCACCAGCGCCGCCCGCGACGCCCTCAACCGGGCCGACTTGGTCGACGCGATCCAGCGGGCCTCGGGATTGCGGGTCGAGGTGATCTCGGGCGACGTGGAGGCGGCATGGGGGTTCCGGGGCGTGACGTCGGCGCCGGGTCTGGGCGGGCGGCGCCTGCTCATCCTCGACGTGGGCGGCGGCAGCACGGAGTTCGTCCTCGGACGCGCGGACGCCTGCGAATTCCGCCGCAGCTTCGCGTTGGGCAGCGTGCGCCTGATGGAACGGTTTCCCGCGGCGGATCCTCCGGGCGCGGGGCAGTTGGACGCGCTGCGCGGATGGCTCGATGCATTCCTCCGCGCCGAGGTGGCGCCGGGGTTGGTCCCGTGCCTCGGTGCCGGGGGCGTTCCCGAGCACGTGCTCGGGGTGGGCGGCACCACCGCGATCCTCGCCCTGATCCAGCTCGGGTCGGCCGAGTTCGACCGGCCGGCGATCGAGTCGACGGTGTTTTCCGCGCCGGATCTGGGGCGGTTGGTGGAGCGGTTGTGGTCGCTGCCCCTGGGGGGGCGGCGCGCGTTGCCCGGGCTGCCGCCGGAGCGCGCGGACGTGATCCTGTTCGGCGCGGCGATCTACGAGTCGGTGATCCGGGTGTTCGGTTTTTCCAACCTGGGCGTCAGCCTGCGTGGCCTGCGCTTCGCGGCACTGCTCGACGGGCCCGGGGCCGGGGAGGCAACCCATGCCTGAGCGCGGCGCGGTGACCAACGTCGACGCGGTGCGTCGCGGGATCGAGGAACTGCTGTCGCGGCACGAAACGGAACCGGAACACGTGCGCCACGTGTGCCGCCTGTCGTTGGAACTGCACGACGCGTTGCAGTCCATCCACGGGCTCGGTTCCGAGGAACGCCTGTTGCTGGAGTTCGCCGCGCTGCTGCACGACATCGGGTGGTCGGCGACCCAGCCCGACGGCAAGGGACACCACAAGGAATCCGCGCGGATGATCCGAGAGCATCCCTGGACCGGCTTGGACGCGCGCGGCGTGGCGCTGTGCGCCCAGATCGCGCGTTACCATCGCAAGGCCGTGCCGGACGTCGCCCACCCGGAATTCGCCGCCTTGTCCGCGCCGGACCGCCGGCGGGTGCGTTGGCTGTCGGCCATCCTGCGGGTGGGGGACGCCCTGGACCGGCGCCACGTCCAGCGCGTGGCCCGGGCCACCGCGACGGCGGCGGGAAAGACCCTGCGGGTGACGGCCACGGGCGACGGGGAGATCGGGGCCGAGTTGGAGGCGGCGAACCGCAAGGGGGACCTGCTGCGGGCGCTCTGGCCGGGCGAAGTGGCGTTCGACGCGGACCCCGGGCGCGTGGGCGGCTAGATGCCCCGCATGGGGCCTTCGGCCGGGGGATCGGCCGCGGACCGACCCCGCGAGGCCGGCCCGAGAAAACGTCGTTCGACGAGGCGGTGGAAGACCCATGCCACCGCGACGGACGCCAGGATCTGGGCGGTCAAGGCGACGAGGTCGGAGGGCCCGCTCAATAATCCTTCCCGGCATTCATGGCGCGGGAATTCCATTCGCCCTTCATGCCGGGCGTGTTGATGCGCGGGCGGGTATCCATGGGCGGTCCCTGCATCACCATCTGGCCGCCCGGTCCGTTCTGGCCGGGCACGAGCTGGGGCTGTCCGTCCGGACCCGGTTTCTGGCCCTGCTGGGCGGCTTTCTGGCGCATGCCGTCGAGTTGCTGCGAAACCTGCTCCGACTTGGCCTGGGTTTCCTTGGAGGGCTGCAGTCCCTGCAGTTCGTTCAGCGCCTGGTCGGCACCCTCGAGGCGGGCGATGCCTTGCTCCAGGGATTCCTGTCCCTTGGGGGACTGCATGAGTTTGTCGGCGAGTTTGTCGAGGGCCTTGGCCAGCTGTTCCGAGGTCTTCTTGATCTTCGGCGGCAACTGGCTCTGGGCGGGCTGGAGATCGTTCGCCTGCTGGAAATGGTCGAGTGCCTGACTCAGCGACATGGCCTGCTGCTCGAGATTCGCGTGCTGTGCCAGTTGGCTCTGGGCGTCGCCCTCGTCCTCGTGCACCTGCGCGAGGCGGCGGTTGATTTCGTCCCGGGTCTCCTCGGCGGGCTTGTAGTTCTGGACTTGGTCCAGCGCCTTCTCGGTGAGTTCGCGTCCCATCCGGAGCACCGCGAGTTTCTCGCGCGCCCAGGGCGTGCGTTCCTCCAGTTCCATGTAGCGTTTGGCACGCTGCACGTCGGCGTCCGCCAGCTTCTCCTTCGCCTGGTCGAGGTCCTTCTTGATCTCGGGTTGCTCGGGAACCAGGCGGTTGGCGTCCTCCAGCATGCCCACGCCTTCCTCGAGCGGCCGGGTATCGTAGTCGGGCAGGGCGGGTTCGCGCGGATTGAACCGGGGCTGGAGCGGTTGGTTGGCCAGACGCTGGCCTTCCTTCGCGAGCGCCTGGGCCAGTTGTTCGCGCGACTGTTTCTCGCCGTCCTTGGCTTCCTGGCTCCGCGGGTCGATCTGCGACGCGTCGCGGTACTTGTCGAACGCGTTGCGCAGGTGATCGACCTTTTCCGCGGTGGAATTGCGCGGGTCCTGCGCCGCCTTCGCGTGCTTCGCGGCGTCCCGCATCAGGATTTCCAGCAGCCGCGCCTTCACGAATTCGTGGTTCGCCACGGTTTTCTCGTCGCCCGGGGATTCCTTGAGCACGTCGCGGTAGTCTTCCAGCGACTGCTTCCAGTGCGCGATGGTCTCGTCGAGGTTGTTCCGGCGCATGGCATCGCCGAGCCGGTACTCGGCGTTCCCTTTCTGGAACCGCGCCAGGCGGGCGATCTTGCGGCTCCCCCCGGTTTCCGCGCGGTCGAACGCGACGAGGGAATCGCCGAATTGTCCCGAGGCGTAGGCCGCGACGCCGCGGTTGTAGAGCAAGCGGGCGTTGTCGGGATCGTGCTCGAGCGCGGCGTCGATGCGGCGCAGGGCCTCGGCCGGGTCACCGCCGGAAACGAGGGGTTGCAACTCGGCGACGTCGAGGGCCCGGGGCCCGAACGCGGGGGCGGCGACGGCGCCGAGGGCGACGGCAAGCGCGGCGACGGTTGCAAGGGACGTTTTCATGGGCGTGGAGGAGTCGCGAGGTGGGAACCGATGGCGGAGGGACCGGCCGGGCGCCGGGCGCGGTCGGCGCCGAGCAGGACGCGGAGCACGAGGGCGAGCGCGGCGATTCCCAGAGGCCATTGGTATGCCTCCCGGTAGTTCTCGAGATCCTCGCGCGCCGATGCCTCGCCGAGCGGGCGAAGGAACTCCGATCGGAGCCGGTCGAATCCCTCGCCGCGCTCGCCGAGGCGGTAATAGCGACCGCCGGTTGCCGACGCGAGGCGCTGGAGGTTGCCCTCGTCGAGCCGGCTGACGACTTCCTGTCCGAAGGTGTTCTTGGCACCGCCGGAGTTGGGATTCCACCGGTTGAGGGGAACCTTGGCCCCGGCGACCGTGCCCACGCCGATGGCACACACCTTGACACCCTCGCGGGCCCAGCGGCGCGCGGTCGGCAGCAGGCTTCCCTCCAGATCCTCGCCGTCGGTGACGAGGATGACGATGCGCACGGGCACGTTGTTGCTTGCGAAATAGCGGCCCGCCCGCTCGATGGCGGTGCCCAGGGACGACCCCGCGTCGTTCATCAGTTCCGGGTCGAGATAGCGGACCGTGGTGCGGACCGCGTTCATGTCGAAACTGAGCGGCGCGTTGAGGTAGGCGACGCCCGAGAACGAGATGAGGCCGACCCGGTCGTTGCCGGCGTTGGCCAGAAACCGGTCCAGGGCGTTGGTCGCGCGGAACCAGCGCGTCGGCTTCATGTCGCCGGCCAGCATCGAGCGCGACGCGTCGAGGGCCACGAAGTACGGGACGCCGGTGAGTTCGGATTTCTCGTCGTGCCGGAACCACAGGGGTCGGGCGAGGGCCAGGAACAGTCCCGCCACGGCGACGAGCAGCAAGGCGGCGTCGAGGCGGGCGCGGGCCGCGGAGGCGCCGGTGTCGGCCCAACCGCGCCGCGGTCCGCCGGCAAAACGCGCGGCGAGGGAGGCGCGGCGCCGGCGCGCGGCCAAGGCGAGCAACCCGGCCGCGAGCAACGCCGGCGGGGTGGCGTACAGGATCCAGGGGATTCCGAATTTCATGGCGATCGCCTCCGGAAACCCTCGGCGGCGAGCCATCCGCCCGCCAGGAATGCCAACGACGCGCCGACCACCCAGGGGTGCAATTCGCGCCATGCCACGTGGCGTTTCTGGATCAACGCCCGTTTTTCCAACTGGTCGACGAGGTCGAAGATGCCCTTGAGCGCCCGGGAATCCGTGGCCTGGAAGAACTGGCCGCCGGTGGCGCGCGCCGCGCGGTTGAGATCGTGGCCCGACGCCGCGCTGGGCGGCACGACCTCGGGGCCGATGAGCACGCAGTACACCTTGATGCCGGCCTGGATCGCGGCCTGCACCGTCTCGGTGGCGCGGGGTCCCGCCGAGTTCTCGCCGTCGGTCACCAGCAGGATGACCTTGCTGCGGTCGGAATCGCGCTTGAGGAAATTCGCGCTGGCCAGCAGCGCCCAGCCGATGCCCGTGCCCGTGGCCAGGTCGGTTTCCCGGAGCGCGTTGAGCGCCCACTTGTGGTCCAGCGTCAGCGGGCTCACCAGGAACGGGCTCCGCGCGAAACACACGATCCCGATCCGGTCGTTGGGGCGGCCGCCGACGAATTGCTGGGTGACGGTCTCCAGGGCCTTGCGCCGGCTGACCCGCTTGTTTTGCAGGCGGAAATCCTCCTCGGCCATCGACCGGCTGAAATCGAGGCAGAGCATGATGTCGATGCCCTTGCTGGGGTCGGGCGTCTCGCCGCGCGGGACGCGGGGGCGGGCGAGGGCGACGACGGCGAGCGCGAGGGGAAGCAGGATCCAACCGGCCCGCCAGCGGCGCGGGTGCCGGCGGGGGATGGAAGCGAGCGATTCGAGTCCGCGCAGGGACGGTACCCGGAGCGCGGGGATGGGGCCGCGGCGTCCCACCCACCAACCGAGGGCCACGACGGCCGGAAGGCCGAGGAGGACCCAGGGGTGGAGGAATTCGATTTGGCCGGGAAGGGTCATGCCTGGGGAACCGGGACAAGCCCGGCGCATTCGCGGACGAAGCGTTCCGCCGTGTCGAGGAGCGCTTCCCGTTCGGCGTGGGTGGCGTCGTGCCGCGCGAATTTCAAGCCGTCGCAGGCCGCGAGGAAACCCGCCAGGGCCTCCCGCTGGCGCGCCTGCAGTTCGTCGCGGCCCGCCACGTGGACCAGAAACTCGCGGGTGGTCTGGAACAAGACCGGGAACCGGAACCAAGCCTCGATGTAACCCCGGAGGATCCCGCTGGCCTCGATCCCCAATGCATGGGCGTCGAGCGATTCCCGCCGGGCGCGAAGATCCGCGAGGCGGCGGAGGAATTCGTCGTGGGGGGGCGGTCCGACGGGACGGCGCGGCACCGGCCGCGGTCGCGCACGGAACCTGTGGACGAGGACGGACACGATGCCGGCGATCGCGGCGAGCGCGAGGACGACCGCGGCGACGAACCACGGGTTCAGCCACCACGGCGGCAGCGGCAACAGGCTGAGGTCCTCGATGACGTTCGTGCGGTTCATGCGACGCGTCGTTTGGCCGCCTGGTCGAGGAATCGCTGGAGCCGATGCGCCCAGGGTTCGTCGGTGCGGACGTCGAGGCCGGGAATGCCCCCGCTGCGGAACGTGGCCGCGAGGCGGTCCGCCCGTTCCAAGGCCAGTTCCTTCCAGCGTTGGCGGACGGCCGGGTCGGCCGTGTCGATCTCGATGAGTTCGCCGGTTTCCGAATCCTCGACGTGGGCCAACCCGACGTCGGGCAGGTCGAGTTCGCGCGGGTCGACCAGACGGAGCGCGACCACTTCGTGGCGCTGGTTGGTGGCCTTGAGGGTGCGGGTCCACGCGGCCTCGTCCGCGTCCTGGAAATCCGAGATCACGAAGACCAGGGCGGGGCGGTGGAAAAGGTTGTTGAGGAAATTGAGGGGGGCGACGAGCGACGTGCCGGGCGAGCGCGGTTCGGTGAACAGCAACTCGTGGAGCAGGCGCGTGACGTGGGGCCGGGTCTTGCGCGGCGGCACATAGCGTTCCACCCGGTCGGAGAAGAGCACCATGCCGACGCGATCCCCCTCGCGCACCGCGCTGTAGGCCAGCGCGCCGGCGAGGATCGCGGCCAACTCCCGTTTCGTTTCCGCCGCGGTGCCGGCATCGATCGCCGCATCCGGCGCGGTGCCGAAATGCCCGCTGGCGGAAGCGTCGACGAGCAGCATCACGACGAGTTCGCGTTCCTCGACGTGGCGTTTGATGAAGGGCTTCCGGAGCCGCGCGGTGACGTTCCAGTCGATGCGCCGCACGTCGTCGCCCGGCACGTATTCGCGGACGTCGGCGAAATCCATCCCCCGGCCCTTGAATACCGACGAGAGCCGCCCGCCCATGAGCTGTTCGCTCACGACCCGGGCACGGACCTCCACCTGGCGGAGCCGTCGGAGCCATTGGGAGGGAATCATGGGGTCGTGGATGCCCGCGCCGGGACCGGGCGGATCCGGGGCGCGGTCACGGTACCTTCACCTTGCCGAGCAACGTCTGCACGATGGACTCGGTGCCGATCTCCTCGGCCTCGGCCTCGTAGGTGAGCAGGATGCGGTGCCGCATGACGTCGGGACCGACGAGCTTGATGTCGTCGGGCGTGACATGGTCGCGGCCGTCGAGCAGGGCGCAGGCGCGGGCCGCGAGGGCAAGGTTGATGGTGGCGCGCGGGCTGGCGCCGATGCGGACGAGGCGCTTGAGCTCGGGGGCGACGCCCTTGCCCGCGGCGGCTTCCCGGGACGCGACGACGATCCGCACGATGTACTCGCGGACGAGGGGGTCGACGTGGATGCGGTTGACGAGGGCCTGGTAGCCGACGATTTCCCCGGGGGAAACCACCGCGTCGAGGTTGAAGTTGGGCCGGGTGCTGGCCATGCGGTCGAGGATCACCAGTTCCTCTTCGGCACTGGGGTAACCCACGATGACCTTCAACATGAAGCGGTCCATCTGCGCTTCGGGCAGCGGGTAGGTACCTTCCTGCTCGATGGGATTCTGGGTGGCGAGGACCAGGAACGGCTCGGGCAAGGGCCAGGTGCGGTCGCCGATCGTGACCTGGCGTTCCTGCATCGCCTCGAGCAGCGCGGACTGGACCTTGGACGGGGCGCGGTTGATTTCGTCGGCGAGGACGAGGTTGGCGAAGATGGGGCCCTGCCGGGTGGAGTAGGTGCCCTTGAGCGGGTCGTAGATCAGGGTGCCGGTGATGTCGCCGGGCAACAGGTCGGGCGTGAACTGGATCCGGGAGAACGCGCAATGGGTGGCCCGGGCCAGCGCGCTGACGCTGGCGGTCTTGGCCAGGCCGGGAAGTCCTTCCAGCAGGATGTGGCCGCGCGCGACCAACCCCACCAGCAACCGGTGAACCAGTTCGTGCTGGCCGACGATCACCTTGGCCATCTCCGTCCGGACCTGTTTCAGGTGCTCGGCGGCGGCCACCAGTTGGCCTTTCAATTCGGGGGAAGCGTTGGACATAGCGGTTCCGGCGCACCGGATCCCGCAAAGGGAGCAAGGAAGGTGCCGCCAAGTCCAGCTTCGGACGTGCCCAACCTTCGGCCGTTCAATGAAATCCCGGCCTTCGCGCCCTTGGCCGCCGGTAGATCAGGAAAAACTCGTCGCCCACCCTCCGGAACCCACGCAACTCGAACCGCGCGGCCTCCGCGATCTTTTCGACGCCGATGCCGCCGGCGATTCCCGGAGCATCGCGTCCACCGAATACCAAGGGGCACAGGGTCAACCGCAATTCGTCGACCCACCCGCCGCGAAACAACGCGTCGTTCACCTCGCCGCCGCCCTCGCAGACCAACCGGCGCACCCCGTGTTCGCGCCGGAGCCATGCCAGCGCCGCCGCCCAGTCCAGCGTGTTCCCGGGAGAGACCCAGACGCCGTCGGCCAATGTCCGGAGCCCATCCAGGCGGGCCCGCGACGCCCGGCGCGTCGTCAGCACGAGGATCGGCGAAAAGCGGTGCCGCCAGATTTCCGCGTCCGGCGAAATCGTGCCGGAACCGGAAACGACGACCCGCAGGGGATGTTCCCGAAGCCCCCGCCGGATCCGGGCCATGCCATACCGTTGGCCGCCGTTGCCCATCGTTGCCCCCGTTTCCTCGACGGTGCGGGCCCCGCACAGGATGGCGTCCGCCGTCGCCCGCAGCGCGTGGAGGTTGGCGCCATCCCGGGCGCTCCCGAACGTGTGCACCGACCGCGTCGAGGTCGCGATCTTGCCGTCGGCGGTCATGGCCATGTTGACCACCACCTGGGGACGGCCCCCGTCCGGGGCGGGCCCGGCGGATCCACGGGTTCCCGTCCGGGGCCTCCCTTGCCGGGTGTTTGGGCCTCGTGGCGTCGGACCCGGTTTCATGGCTCCAGCTCGGGGTTCACAGGATCAACATGGCATCGCCATAGCTGAAGAACCGATAGCCCTCGCGCACGGCCAAGGCGTAGGTGTCCAGCATCAGGCGGCGTCCGGCGTCCGGCTCGCCCGGGGCGGCAAAGGCGCTCGCCAACATCAACAGGGTGCTCTGGGGCAGGTGGAAATTGGTCACGAGCGCGTCGACGACGCGGAAGCGGCACGGCGGCCGGATGAAGATCCGCGTCCGCCCGGCCTCGACCGGGGGCAGCGGGAGGAAGCCGGGCGGGACGGTGGCGTCGGGAGCCTCGCCCCAGCGGGTGCCGTCGTGGCCGCGGGCGACGGATTCGAGGACGCGGAGGGTGGTGGTGCCGACGGCGACGACCCGTTTCCCGGCGGCCTTGGCGGCGTTGATGGCGGTGGCGGTGGTCGGGGGGAGCGCGAAGCGTTCCTCGTGCATGCGGTGGTCATCGAGTCGGTCTGCCTTCACCGGCATGAACGTCCCGACGCCCACGTGGAGGGTGAGGCGATGGACCGCGATGCCTGCTTTCGCGAGGGAATCGATGGACGCCGCGTCGAAGTGAAGCCCGGCGGTGGGAGCGGCGACAGACCCCGGCGGCGCCGCGTAGACGGTCTGGTACCGGTCGCGATCCGTGGCCGTTGAAGCCCCGGGCGGTCGGTGGATGTAGGGGGGCAATGGCATTTCGCCGTGCGCTTCGGCGATGGCCAACACGTCGGGGCCGGCTTCGAAACGCATGAGCACGTTGCCTTCCTCGTTCTTGGCGAGGACCTCGGCGTGCAGGGGAAGGGGCTTGCCCCCGGAATCGAGGAACTGGAGGCGGGTTCCGGGCCGGACCCGCTTGCCCGGACGCAGCAGCACCCACCATTCGCGCGGTCGCGCTTCCTCGAGGAGCAGGATCTCGAAGAGCCCCCCGGTGTCCGCCTTGAATCCCCGCAACCGCGCCGGGATCACCCTCGAATCGTTGACCACGACGACATCGCCCGGTTCGAGATGGGCGAGGAGATCGGGAAAACCGCGGTGCTCGCGACGGCCATCGGAACGATGCAGGACCAACAAGCGGGAGGCGTCGCGACGGGCGGCCGGTTGTTGGGCGATCCGTTCGGGCGGGAGATGGAAATCGAATGCGGAGACCAGCACGACACCGGTCAGCTAACGCCGAAACCGGTCGAAGGCGAGCGTGAACCTGCCAAGAAAAAGTTGAAATCCCGTGGGTTTCGGCGGGGTGTGCGAACCGCGATGCCGTCGGTCTCGTCCTCAACCCGCTCACCGGCAGTCGGTTGACGGCTTCCGATCGGTGAATAGAATGTGGATAACCTGTCTAGGTTGATGCAGTGGTTATCAGTTGACCAAAAGAGGCGATAAGTTTTAAAAAGTAGCCGTCAGTCGGAGAGTTTCCATCGGTGCGAACTCTCGATTGATTGGGCGATGCCATCCGAAGAATCCAACGAACGCGTTTCCGCTCCCGGCGCCAATTCTGGCGGGGAGTCGGGCGCGTTCGGGGCGGGTGGGGCGGGGCGGGTGGGCAAGCCGCTCTTCACGTGGCGCTTCAAACACGGGGTCGATGGACAGGGTCGCATCCAGTTTCCCAACAAATGGAAGATGCGCTCCGCCGAGGCCGAGCTCATCGCGGTGGTGGTGCGCCACAAGTTGGTCGACAAGGATTTCATCCTGGTCCTGCCGTACGAGCTCTTCGAGCGGTTCAGCGCGGGGTTGCTCGACGGCCCGTTCGTCGAACCGATGGAGTTGGCGCGGCGGCATGATTACTCGGAGCGGATCATGAGCCTCGATCTGGACGGTGCGGGACGCTTCACGCTCCCGTCCGAACTCCGCGAACCGACCGACCTGCGCAAGGAAGCCTTGCTGGTCGGCTGCATCGACCGATTCGAAATCTGGAATCCCAAGGACTACGACGCGGCGCGTGCCGCGGAGAAGGTCCTTGCGAAAGTGGACTCGAAGACCCTGTGAGACGATGAACTGGAGACGCTGGTGGAAAAGCGGCCGCGACCCGATGCCGGCGGTCGGGGAGGCGACGCGTGCGAATCCGTTCGGCGCGGGTGCCGGGCCGGCCCGCGGTGGTTGGTGGACCCGTCTTTGGTCGGGGCCCCGCCGGGCGGGGCGCGAGCGTATCCTGCGCTCCCCCCAGCAACTCGAGATGATCCTCGGCGCCGTCAAGCCGGTGAGGAACTCGCTGGTCGACGACGATCTGGTGGTGGTGCGGCGCAAGGGGGAATCGCGGTTGATCTACGAGTCGCTGCCGTCGCCGACGGCGCGTCCGCGGGTCGAGGAGGAATCCGACCGGGCTTGGCAGCGGCTGCGCGGCCGACGGTTGGACCACCTGAAGGTCTCGGTCGACTGACCGGGGTCGCGGGGCCGGCAAACCGAGCCGGGCGCGCGAACGGGCAATCCATGAACGGGCGATGAATGGCATCCGGCTTTTCCCACACGCCAGTGTTGTTGAAGGAGGTGCTGGAGGCGCTGCGGGTGCGCCCCGGCGGCCGCTGGGTCGACGGCACGTGCGGTGGCGGTGGTCACAGCGAGGCGATTCTCGCGGCGAGTTCGCCGGGGGGATGGCTGTGGGCCTGCGACCAAGATGGCGACGCGATTGAGGCGGCACGGGCACGGTTGGCGCGGTTCGAGGGGCGTTTCGAATTGCGCCGGATGAATTTCTCGGAGCTGGCCGGGTGGGTCCCGGCCGGCGGCGCGGACGGGGTTTTGTACGACCTGGGGGTGAGTTCCCACCAGATCGACACGGCGGGGCGCGGATTCAGTTTCCAAATGGACGGACCTTTGGACATGCGGATGGACGGGCGCGGCGGCCTGACGGCGGCGGACGTGGTGAACACGTGGCCGGCGTCGGAGTTGGCCCGGGTGTTCTGGGAATACGGCGACGTGCGCGAGTCGCGCCGCATCGCGCGGGCGATCGAGTCGGAGCGGGCGTCTCGGCCGATCGAGTCGACGGGTCGACTGGCGGCGTTGATCGAGCGGGTGTGTCCGCGCCGCGGCCAGAAGAAGCACCCGGCGACCGCGCCGTTCATGGCACTGCGGATCGTGGTGAACGGCGAACTGGAGCGGTTGGCGGAGGGATTGGCCGGGGCGATGCGGATGCTGCGGCCCGGCGGGCGGTTGGCGGTGATCACGTTCCATTCGATCGAGG
>WBXI01000119.1 GCA_008933025.1 Verrucomicrobiota bacterium | reverse complement strand
TCCCCAACCCCTGCGGGGTCGGTTGCGCTCGGCTCGCTACGCTCGCCATCGCTCCACCTCCCCCGCAGGGGTTGGGTGGGAGCAGCCGGAAAGCAAATTACAGAAAGCTTCTTACACCGGCAATCGCGGGACGCTTCTTCGCCGCCACGTTCGCCAACGGCCCTTCCGCGGTGATCGTGTTCTTTGTCATTTCCGGGTTCTGCATCCACCTGCCGAACATCCGGCCGGCCGGGTTCCGGATCGGCGCCCATTACGCGCAACGGTTCCTGCGCATCCTCCCCCCCATGGGTGCCGCACTCCTCCTCGGAGGCTTCGTCGGCGCCAAGGGTCTCTCCGTATCGAGGGACACGTGGCAACTGCCAACGATCCTCTGGAGCCTCGTGGCGGAACTGGTCTACTACGCCCTTTATCCCGCCCTCCGACTCGTGGCCGCCCGCATTGGCTGGGGAGCGTTGCTCGCGGCATCCTACGGCTTGGCGGCGGGCGCGATGATGCTGCATTCCGGGGTCAAGGGGATGCAGTCCTACGGCTATCATCTGACCTGGCTGGTGGGACTGCCGTGCTGGCTGCTCAGTTGCCTGCTGGCGGAGCGCCGTGCCGGCGGCATTGCCGGTCCGTTCCGCGGCGGCACGGTGCCGGCATGGCGCGCGGCAATGTTTGTCCTGAGTGCCGCGAGTTGGCAGTCGCTCTACCGCGGGACGTCGCTGCTCCCGACGAATGCCTTCATCATCACCCTCCAGGGCTTCGCGGTCGCGGCGTACTTCTGGCTCGGGGCGGAAATGGAGCGCTTCAAAACCATGCCCCCGCCGCGGTGGATGGAGTCGGCCGGGACGTGGAGCTACTCCTTGTACCTGTTCCACGAGCTGGGGCGGACCCTTTGGGAACGCCTCCCCTTGGCGACGCCGCAGTCCACCGCCGGAGTCCTCGCCGCTTCGCTGGCACGCATGGCCGGGATTCTCGCGCTCTGTTGGGTCTTCCACCGACTGGTCGAGGCTCCGAGCCACCGGCTTGCCCGCGCGGTGGGCCGCCGGATCCGGCAGAACGACGCCTCGGCCGGCCCATGATGGCGCCGGCGAGGCGATCCGCCGGGAGGCGCGGGCCTTCACCCCGCAAAAAACCCGACCCCTTGGGATGGGATCGGGCACTTGCTCGGGCGCTCTGCCGGCGGTTCCGGGTCAGGGAAGATCCTTCCAATTGATGTAGCGGTACTTGTTCCACACCCAACGGAAATCGGGGTTCTTGGCACCGCCACCGCTCCAATTGAAGACAGGAATGCCCGCCGCGAAATCCTTGCCCGCCTTGATCGTCAGCGGATCCACCCACCGATGGCCGTCGCAATGGCCGTCCTGGTATCCGAAGGTCGTGAAATTGCCGTGGAACACCGCGAATCCGTCGATCCAACCGGGCGACGCCACGCTGAGCACCCAGGTGCCGAGGTTCGAGTTGCGGGGATCGGATTCCTCGATGAAGACGAAGGTGGAGGACGGGCTGTCGACCTGCGTGACCTTCTCGTAGGGCGCCTGGACGGATTCCCAACCATGGAGACCGTTCAAGCCATTGGCCTTGGAGTAGCCGTCCCAAGCCCAACCCCTGCCCGGCTTGAGCTTGGACCGGAGGTCGCCGGGACAATGGTAGGCACCCATCGAGGAGCAATACTTCCACAGCGGGCCATTGCTCATGCCTTTGGCAACGCGGTTCATGGCCTCGGTGATCGAGATCCCGGAGGCGAGGTCGGGCGTCGGCCCGGCCCAATAGCCGCCGCCGGTCAGCGGCACGATCACGCCGGAATTGTTCTTCCAGTTGTCGGTGGGGGCCAATGCGTCGTTGAAGTCACCGGAATACAGGATCCACGCGAGGGTGAGCTGCTTCTGGTTGTTGGCGCAGGCGGCGCCGGTGGCCTTGAGCTTGGCCTTGGACAACGCCGGCAGGAGCATGCCCGCGCGGATCGCGATGATGGCGATGACGACGAGGAGTTCGATCAGGGTGAACCCGCGCCGGCAGGTTGTGGACACCGGCGACGGGCGACGAAATGCTTTCATGGATAACGCGGAGCTCGGGCTGCGGCACGCGGCGGAGGGCAACGAAACAACGCACTCCATCAATCGCTGGCCGGACAACCAAGGCAAGGCTAGCCGCGGATCCGAAGGCGTCAATGCGCCGGTGGCCGGGGCTCCGGTGAAGGATTGATTCGGCGGGGCACAGGCGGTAAGGCTGGCGGGCGGTCTGGACCGCGGGCGAGTGGTGAAATGGCAGACACGAGGGTCTTAGGAGCCCTTGGCGCAAGCCGTGCAGGTTCAAGTCCTGTCTCGCCCACCATTCCCCCGGCCTATTTCTGCGGCTGCGGATTGCGCCACTCCCGTCCATCCCGGGCCAGCAACTCGTCGGCGGCAAACGGACCCCACGTGCCGGCCGCGTAGAATTCGCGGTTCGTGAGCGACTTGCCCACCCACGCCGTGCGGATGGCATCGACGATGCCCCAGGCCGCCTCGACCTCGTCGCGCCGGATGAACAGCGTGGCATCGGCGGCCATGGCCTCGAGCAGCAGGCGTTCGTAGGCCTCGGGCGTGTACGCGCCGAACTCGGTGTCGTAGCTGAAATTCATGCGGACCGGGCGCAACTCGGTGGCCCCGCCCGGAACCTTGCCGTTGAACCGGAGCGTCATCCCCTCGTTCGGCTGGAGACGCAGCGTGAGCGAATTGGCGTCCAGCTTCCGTCCCAGGCCCGCGTTGAACAGGATGCTGGGGGCGGACTTGAAATGGATGCGGACCTCGCTGGCGCTGTGCGGGAGGTTCTTGCCCGTGCGGAGGTAGAACGGCACCCCCGACCAACGCCAGTTGTCGATGTTGATCCGCATGGCGACGAACGTCTCGACGTTCGAGTTCGGCTTCACCTTGACCTCGCTGCGGTACGCGGGACGGGGTTCGCCGTCGACCTCGCCGGCGAAATACTGGCCCCGCACGACGTTCTCCGCGACCTGCGACGCGGTCATGGGCCGGATCGACTTGAGCAACTTCACCTTCTCGTCGCGGACGTTCTCCGCCTCGAGCGACACCGGGGGTTCCATCGCCACCAACGCGAGGACCTGGAGCACGTGGTTCTGCACCATGTCGCGCATCGCGCCCGCCTCCTCGTAGTAACCCCCGCGCGACCCGACGCCGAGCTTCTCGCCGACGGTGATCTGGACGTGGTCGATCGCCTCGCGGTTCCACAGCCGCTCGAAAATCGCGTTGCTGAACCGGAAGGTGAGGATGTTCTGGACCGTCTCTTTCCCGAGGTAGTGGTCGATCCGGAATATCTGCTTCTCGTGGGCGAACCGGGTCAGTTCCGCGTTCAACTCCTGGGCGCTCGCCAGATCGTGTCCGAACGGCTTTTCCACGACGACGCGCTCGGGCGTCATGCCGGCCTCCGAACGCGTCAGCAGACCGACGGCATTCAGGTGCGAGGTGACTTCCGCGAACTGGCTGGGATTCGTCGCAAGGTAGAAAAGGCGGTTCCGCCGGAGCTTTTCGTCGGGAAAACCGGCGACCATGGACGCGAGCTTTTCGTACGCCTTGGAGTCGCTCATGTCGCCGAGGCAATAATGGATGTTGGCGGCGAACGCCGCCCACACCGCCTCGTCGACCGGTTGGGTCCGCGAGAACTTGCCGAGCGCCTCCCGCAATTCCGCGCGCCACGTTTCGTCGGTCTTCTCGCGGCGGGCGAAGCCCACGATCTTGTACGGCTGCGGGAGCAGTTTCTCCAGTGCCAGATGATACAACGCCGGGATCAGCTTGCGGGAGGTGAGGTCGCCGGACGCGCCGAAAATCACCATCGTGCATGGCTCCACGGGCCGGCGGGCTTGATCGCGGCGGGAGTCGAGGAGCTCGTCCAGTTGCTGCACATCGTTCATAAACGCGGACCCACAATGGTCCGTCTCCACCCGACCGGCAACGATGGGTTTGGACGAAGGCGACGGGACGAGGGATTCGGGATTGTCCGAACCGATGCTTCCCAGTAAATGGTCCGAATTAGATCCGACCCATTCTCTTCCGGAATCAACCGATGGCCGCTTCCCATGCTCATTGCCGGGGCATTGGCCGCATGCGGACTGCATGCGGACACCATCGCCTGGAAAACGGCCGCGAGCGGCAACTGGAACGACGCCACGAAATGGAGTTCGGGAACCGTCCCTGGATCCACCGACACCGCGGTGATCACCAACGCCGGCAACTATACCGTCACGGTCAACGTGCCCTCGACCGTCTCGGGTCTGTTGTTCGACCCTCCCAGCGGCGCGGCCATCGTGCAGGTCACGACGGGATCGCTCGCGGTCTCCGGCACCGGCACCCTGGGGTCCCAATCGGATTTCCGCCTGACACCGGGCGGCGTGCTCGGTGGCGCCGGCAGCATTTCCACGGGCGGCAAGTTCACGTGGTCCGGCGGCCAGATCGAGGGCGCCGGCAAACTGACCTTCGCCGCCGGTTCCACCGTCGACGTCGTCACCGGCGGCCAGCATTCCCTCCGCGACCGCCACGTCTTCAACGCCTCCACCGTCAACTGGTCCAGCCTCAACGGCGACCTCACCGGCCTAGGCGCCACCTGGAAGAACGAGGCCGGCTCCACCCTCGACCTCAAGGGCGACGTCCAGATCGTCTATTGGGCCGGCACCCCCGTCGCCTTCCAGAACGACGGCTCCGTCCGCAAGTCCGCCGGCACCGGCACCGGTTACCTCGACTGGAAAACCTCGAACACGGGCACGGTGGAAATCAAGGCGGGCACCCTGAATGTCCGGCAGGGCTTCGAACAAACTGCCGGGCAACTCCTGCTCTCGGGCGGCAACATCGGCGGCAACGTTTTCTTCGGCATCAAGGGTGGCATCGTCGAGGGCTCCGGACTCGTCGATGGCCTGCTCCACGTCGCGGGCGAGGTCCGGCCCGGCGGCCCGCTGGGTCGCCTGCGGGTCTCAAACGCCTACAGCAATTCGCCGACCGCGCGCACCGTCATCCAACTCGGCGGCACGGACGCCGGCACGAACGCCGACCAGATCGCCGCCGTCGGCCCGCTGACGGTCGCCGGCGAACTGGCGATCCAGTTGGCGAACGGATTCGAACCCGGCGGCGCGGACAGTTGGGTCATCCTTTCCGGCAGTGCCCGGACCGGCACGTTCAGCGTCACCAACGCCCCGTCCGGCTTCTCGCCGACTCTCGCGTACACCTCCACGAACGTCACCCTGCGACTCGTCAAGACGGCCGTGGCAAAGCCCGAAATCTCGGTCCAGCCCGCCAGCATCGCCGTCGACGACGGATCGCCGGCACTCTTCTCGGTCACCGCGACCGGGGCGGACCTCGTCTACCAATGGCGCCGCAATGGGGTTCCCATCCCGGGAGCCACCGGCCCGACGCTGGGGTTCGACCCGGTGAGATTCTCGAATGTGGCGACCTACACGGTCCTGGTTTCCAACGCGGGAGGTTCGGTGCCGAGCGAGGAGGCAACCCTGAAGGTGAATCCCACGGGCATCGATTCCGGTTTGCTCGCCCGCTACCCGCTGGACGGGAATCTGGTCGACGTGGTGGGTGGGCGGAACGGCACCACCAACGGCACGGCCGTGTACGTGGCGACGGGATCGCGCGACACGGCGCTGCGACTCGACGGCCGCAGTTGGATCCCCCTCGGGGTGGCGCCGGCGGACCCCATCGTCGATCCTTCGCTCCCGTTCTCGGCGGCGTTCTGGATCCGGCCCCGGGCGCTCCGCGAGGTGGTGCCCATCCGGTTGGCGACGGTGGAAGGTGAATTCGCGGTGTACCTCGGGAGCGGCGTCTCCGGCGGGTTGGCGACCCATTTTGGATTCCGCGGGCAGAATTCCCCGGCGACGACCGACTACCGCGCGGCGGTGTCGACGAACCTTGGCACCTGGACGCACGTGGTGGTCGTCTACAAGGGCGGCCCCAAGGGCGACAACGCCAGCTTTGCCGCCTACATCAACGGCCAGTCGGTGGCGCTGGATGGCCAGCAGACCATGACGGGCGGGAATGGTTCGAACGAACTCGGCCGGAATGTCGGCGGCATCAACGGCTACCTCGAAGGCGATCTCGACGAGGTCCGCGTCTACGGCCGGGCCTTGCGCCCGGAAGACGCCGTCGAACTGGCGGCAAACCCGACGCCGACGCCTCCGGAGTTCATCGTCCAACCCGTCGGCGCCAATCCGACGCTGGGCAACGCGCTCTCGCTCGGATCGTTGGCCATCGGCAATCCCCTGCTGTCCTACCAATGGTACAAGGACGACGCGAAGATCGAGGGGGCGACGACGGCGACCTACAACACCATCGCGACCGCGGACGGCTCGGGCACCTACCGGGTGGAGGCAAAGAACGGATACGGAACGGCCAAGAGTTCGAACGCGGTGGTCAACGTGTTCATTCCCCCGCCGCCCGGCCTTGCCGGCATCGGACTCGGCATCCCGAATACCGTCTCCGGCGCCTCGTTCCTCGGGCAATACAACGGTTTCGCCTCGTTCCGTGCCTTCGGCGGATCGGGCGGGGGCGTCTGCCGCACCATCAACGGCGGCCTGACTTGGGTTCCCCTCAACATCGGGGTGTCGGCGGACGTCAATGCCGTCCAGTGGGTCGGATCGGCGGCCTACATCGCCGGCAGCGGGGGCCTGTTGTGCATCTCGACGAATGCGGGGGCCTCGTGGACGCCTTTCGCCGCGGGCACCGCCGCCACTTTCAACGGACTCTGCTTCCAGTCGCCGACCAGCGGTTGGGCGGTGGGATCCGCGGGCACCATCTGTCGCTACAACGGCACCGCGTGGACCTCATACCCCACCGGCATCGCCGAGACCTTCTACGGGGTGGCGTTCGACGGCGGCCCCGGCGGCGTGGCCTGGGCGGTCGGGTCGGGCGGGACCATCTGCCGCTACAACGGCAGTGGGTGGAGTTCCTGGCCCGTGGGCACGGGAGCGACCTTCTACGGGGTGTCGTTCCTGAATCCGAACCTCGGCTTTGCCGTGGGATCGGGCGGGACCATCTGCCGCTACAACGGCACGGCATGGGTCGCGTTGAACACCGGCACCACGGGCACGTTCCGCTCGGTGGTCGTCGCCGACGCCAACACGGTGTATGCCGCGGGCGACAACGGGTTGTTCTGCGTCTCGCGCGACGGCGGCAACACATGGCTGCCGCTGGGCTTGGGATCGTCGGGCGGACTCGGGGCCCTCGCCTACAACAGCGGTCGGGTGTTCTTGTTTGGCGCGGGCGGCGCCGGGTACAGCCTGCCGGTCCCCGGACAGGTGCTCAACCTGCCGCCCACCGTCCAGATCGTCTCGCCCGTGGCCAAGGCACGGTTCTTTCCGTGCCGGGAAATCCCGGTGGTGGCCGTGGCCAGCGATCCGGATGGCACGGTGGTCAAGGTCGAGTTCTTCCGCGGCCAATACAAGCTGGCGGAGTACGACAAACCGCCCCGCTTCGGGCTGCCCTTCCGGACCCCGTTCTACACCGATGCGCTCGGCACCTACGAATTCCGTGCGGTGGCGACGGACAATCTCGGGGCGGTGACGGTGTCCGATCCGGTGCAGATCGAGGTGGTGCAACCGCCGGAGGAGACCGCGGCGGTCGAGCGATTCACCGAAGAAGGCTGCGCCTTGTGTTACTTCGGATGGGTGGGCACCAGCTACGTGCTGGAAGCCACGACCAACGCCGTGCCGCCGACGGTCTGGGTGCCGATCTCGACCAACGCGGTGCCGGAACCGTTCCTCCGGGTGACGGATGCCGAGGCCTCCGGGTATCCCTACCGCTTTTACCGGTTCCGGCGGATTCCCTGAGGACTCCGGCCGGGGGCAACGGTTCGTCGAGGGCCCGACGTCGGTGGCGGCGCCGGGCCCCGCGCGCGAAGCGCGCTTCGGAATGCCGGCGGGCGGGGACACTCGGCCCACGTCCGCCGGCCCTTCATGCCATCTCCGAAGGTGCTTCGAGCGCGGGCAGGGTCACGACACGCGCTCCGGCAGGGACCGCCGGGACCGACGCTTGACGGCATGGCACCGACGGAACGAGCCTGTGGGGACGATGCCGTTGCCACCGGCCAAAATACAGCTCGCGATCGCGGGCCCCACCGCGGTGATCAAAATCACGGGGCGGGCCGCGGTGGAGCGTGCCCGCGACTTCAAGACGGCGATCGAGAACCTCCGGGCAACCGGGGTTCGGGACGTGTACCTCGACCTCTCGGAATGCCTGCTCATGGACAGCATGTTTTCCGGGGTCCTGGCCAATCTGGCCTCGGAGAACGGACCGCGTTTCACCTTGGTGGATGCCAACGCGCGGGTCACCGATCTCCTCGACAATCTCGGGGCACTGCGCGCGGTGCGGTTGGCCCGGAGCGACGACAAGGTTCCGGAACTCGGGGAGTCCGCCGAATTGGCGTCCCTGCCCGCCGACAAATTGGCCACCGCGGAGTGCTGCCTCGAAGCCCACCGTTTCCTGATGGACCTGAAATCGGAAAACCGGTCGAAATTCGAAACGCTGGAACGCTTCCTCGAGACCGAAATCCGCGAACTGAGCGCGGCGGCGGCGAAATCCGGACGGCAAGGCCCGGCGATACCATGAGTTCGCCCGTACCGATCGCCTGGATCTCCTGCGTCGGCGAAAAAGGAGGGGCCGAGACACTCATGATCGAGTGCCTTCGCGTTCTGGACCGGACGCGGTTCCGGCCCGAGGTCATCCAACTGCGGCCAGGCCCCCTCGAGGGCTTGCTGCGCGAACTCGATGTCGTCGTCCACGTCCTCGAAACGCACCGCATGCGCGAGATCCACAAGGTCGCGGGCGCCATCCTGCGCATCCGTTCCCTCGCCAAGGAACGCGGGATCCGTCTGCTGCACAGCAATGGATTCCGTGCCCATGCCTATGGCGGCACCGCGGCCGCCCTGGCGGGAATCGCGGAAGTCTGGACCACCCACACCGTGGAGCAACCGGGATGGAGCACGGCGGCGATCCTCGCGATCCCGACCCGGGGGGTGCTGGCGAACTGCCCGAGGACACGCGACTACTTCGTGTCGAAGGGCAAGCCGACGACCTTGGTGTGGCCCGGGGTCAACCGGGAGGTGCTGGAATCGGCGGCGGCGAAGTGTGACCGCACCGCCCTCGCATCCCGATACGGGATCGATGCGGGACGCCGATGGGTGACGGTGGGCGCGCGCCTCCAACGGTTCAAAGGCCAGGATCATTTCCTGCGGGCCTTGGCCCGGGCGCTTCGGACGGCGCCGGACATCCACGGGATCGTGGTGGGCGGCTCGTTGTTCGGGCAGGAAAGCGATTACCAACGCGAGTTGAAGTCGCTGGCGGCGAGTCTTGGAATCGCGGACCGGGTCACCTTCACGGGGTTCATTCCGGACGCGGACGTGGCTGGCTTGCTGGCGAACAGCACGCTGGTGGTCCATCCCGCGATGGAGGAGGACTTCGGGCTGACGGTGGCGGAAGCGCAGATGCTGGGGGTGCCGGTGGTGGCGTACGCGGCGGTCGGACCGGCGGTCATCCTCGTGCCGGGCGAAACGGGTTGGCTGGTACCGGTAGGCGACGAATCGGCGCTCGCCACGACGGTGGCCGAGGCGCTAGGTTCGGACCTGCGATTGCGGGAATTCGGCGGGGCGGGACGAACCCGGGTCGAGCGTGAATTCGGAGCCGTCGCCCAAGCCCGCAAGACCGAGGAAATCTACTCCATGGCCATGGGCATACCCCACGTTGGACCACCCCATTCCGTTCGATGATGCCGAGCGTCCCAGTCGCGCATCGCCGCGGAACAGTGCCGGCGGCAGTCCAGGACGAGCGTTCCCGGCCCGGCATCGCCGGAACCCTCCGGGTCATCTGGTCGGAAATCAGGACGGACTTCGTGGCGACGATGCTGTTGCTGATCGCTCTGGTGATCGGGTTCCTGCACGGCTGGCTGAAGATGAAGTACCCGTTCACGTGGATGACGTTCGCGTTCGACGTCCCGGTGCTGGCCGCGTTGAGCGTCACGCTGGCAAAGCTTCCCCGCGGGACGCGGTGGTTTCCCGAGTGCGGCGTGAGCACCAGCATCAAGTTCCTGTTGGCAGTCTGCGCCATCTGGGCCGTCCTGCCGTTTCCGGTGCCGTGGCTCGCGGCGGTCGCCTCGTCCCGGGCATGGTGCTTTTCGCCGATTCTTTTCCTCCTCGGTTACCACCTGTTCCAGACCGTCCGCAAAGTCGTGTTGGTTATTTGGGGGGTGTTGGGCCTCGCGCTGGCCACCGCGGTCTACGGGATCTTCTTCCAGACCGAAGCCGAGATCCGCGAGATGATGAAGAACAGTCCGGAAATGCAGCTCCGGTTGGTCGGCAATTTCTATGCGACGACCACCGGGGCCGAATTCCGGCGTTTCTCCACCTTCGTGAGCTCCGCGGTTTTCGGGGCCACGATGGCCGCGTGCACGCAGTTCGCCGTCAGCCGACTGTACCTGCCGGGCTGCACACTCATCGAACGCGCATTGCTCCTCGCAATCACCGGCATGTGCACCTATGCGGTCATCCTGAGCGGTTCCCGGACTTCCCTCCTGCTGCTGGGCACAAGCCTCCTGATGACCGCCATCGTGCGCCGTGGCCGTCTCCAATGGCTGGTGTTTCCGGCCATCACGGCCGGCGCCCTGTATCTCGGCGTCGCGGCCACCAAGGGCGGCGCCGGCGAACGGTTTGGCTCCCTCCTCGACTCCACCACGGTCTGGATGCGCCTCTTCATCGTGCTGGGCCCCATGTGGAGATCGCTTATGGCGGCGCCCTTGGGTCATGGAGTCGGCGCCAGCGGCTTCGGCGTGCCCAGCGTGCTCGTTCCCCAACTCCGCGAAATGCTGCGCGAATCCCCCGGTGCCGCCGAAATCGAGGGCGCGGACGGCGATCTGGGACGATTGGCCATCGATCTCGGGATCGTCGGTCTCACGGCCTACGCGCTCCTCATCTACCATGGCGTGCGCGACTCGCTCCGTTGGATGTGGACGCTGCGCGAATCGCGTCTGGGCGTGGTGGGTGTCCCTGCCGGCGCGTGGTTCTTCATGAGTCTGGTGCAGATTCCCACCGGCTCGCCCTACCTCGGGATTCCGTTCGGACCCCTGACTTGGATCATGTTCGGGGCGCTCCGTCGGTTGATCGACGAGTATGACGCCCTGAAAGTCATCCATGGCGAGGATGGCGAGGCGTTGCCGCAATTCGCCTCGTTCATCCAGGCCCCGAAATTGGCGAGCCTGTTCGGTACCCGCGGTCCGGTGGCTGCCGGCATGCCACCGGTGCTGCGTGCCGCCTCGGTCCACCGGCGACCCGGACCCGGCCCCGTGGCACTGGTATCCCGACCGCAATCCCTCGGCATCGGGAGACCGGACAAAACCCCTGGGGCCGGCCGGCCCGCCAAGCGGTTTCTTTTTCCGCGGAACCGACCCGGGGGCGAATGATCCGACCGCGCTGCCAATGAACCGGGAAGCATCCAATCACGGCAAACCGGCACGGCGCAAAATCCCGCGCTCGTTCCGGGAGTTGACGCCCAGCAACCATTTCAACCCCCGCACTTTTTTCCGCGAGATGGTCTGGAAGGCGTGGCTCACGCCGCGGACCGGTTCCGTCAAGACCCCGGCTTTCCCGCGACTCGAAGCCGACGAACTCGCGTTGACCTGGATCGGGCACGCCTCGTTTCTTTGCCAGTTCCCCGACCTCAACATCCTCATCGACCCCAATTTCGCGAACTGGCTGTTCCTGCTCAAACGCCTGCGTCATCCGGGCATGAAACTGGGCGATCTCCCGCCGATCGATCTCGTCCTGCTCACCCACGCGCATTTCGACCATTTCCACAAACCAACGCTCCGGCGCCTGCCGTCCCCGAAAATCGGCATCATGCCCTGGGGTTGCGGCAGCCTTGCGAAAAGCCTGGGCTTCTCGCGGATCATCGAGCTCCGTTGGTGGGAGAGTTTTTCCTGCGACGACTGGAAGGTCACCCTGGTGCCGTCCCGGCATTGGGGTGCGCGCACGATCCGCGACGAGCATCGCGGGTACGGGGGATTCGTCCTCGAGCGTCAGGGTCGATCCGTTTACCACGCGGGTGACACCGCCTACTTCGACGGGTTCGCGGAAATCGGGAAGCGGCTTGCACCGGAAGTGGCGTTGCTGCCCATCGGGGCCTATTACCCGGACACGTTCCGGCACGTGCACATGGGACCGGACGAGGCCATCAAGGCGTTCCGCGAGTTGAAATCGCGATGGTTCGTCCCGATGCACTACGGGAGTTTCAAACTCAGTTTCGAGGCCCTCGACGAACCGCCCCGCTGGCTCCGGGAACTCGCCCACGAAGCGGCGTTGAGCCACAAGGTCCGGATCCTCGACGAGGGCGTTCCCGAGAAGTTCTGAGCGATCCGTGCGCATCCTACTCGTCAGCGACGCGGTCCAGTTCCACAACGGCGGTGCCAACCGGGTCGTCGTCGAGACCTGCCGCCTGCTGGCCACCCGCGGCCATGCCCCGGCCGTTGCCCACGTCACCCCCGGGACGCCCCAGGTCGATTGCCCCACTTTCCTCCTCTCCAAGGACGACCAACGGGCATCCATCGTCGCCGCCGTCCGCGACTTCCAACCCGATCTCGTCCAGATCCACACGTCCCTGACGGCAGGGGCCCTCGACGCCGCCTGCGTCGGCCCCACCGCGGTGTTTTGCCACGATCTCACCTGGGTCTGCAGCGCCGGGGACCGCATGGACCGAAGCCTGGCCCCATGCCACCGTCCCCACGGCACCGGCTGTCTTGCGCTCCACTACGCCATCGGCTGCGGCGCGAAAAACCCGGTCCTCAACCT
>WBXI01000118.1 GCA_008933025.1 Verrucomicrobiota bacterium | reverse complement strand
CCTCCGCCTCGTCTCCGCCCTCCTGGCCGAGATCTCCGAGGAATGGGAAACCGGAAAAATCTACCTCGGCATGGTCCCCTCAAATCCATCCACGAACTAATGCCCGCCGAAATTACAGAAAGACAATTGCGCGGCCCGCGGCCGCGCAGGGGGCGCCGGGAATCCTCGAGGTGCAGTTGACGCCGCCGGGCCGGTTGGACGGCGAGTCGACGGGGAGGCTGGACTATCGGATCAACGCGAGGGATGCGTCGCTCTCGCGGGGACGGATCCTGATCCACCTGACCTCCGCCGAGGGCGCGGTCCTGGACATTCCCGTCGTCATCGCCATCACGCCATTGAAGCCGCAATTGCTGGCGACGCCGGGAACGCTGGTGCAAGGCATGGTGCGGGGAAGCCAATCGATCCTTGCGTTCGAGGTGGCCAACACGGGCGGGGCGCCGTCCGGGGATCTGGAAGTGCTGTTGCCGGCGGCTCCGTGGCTGTCCCTCACGTCGGCCTCGACGATGCCGTCGATCGCTGCCGGGGAGAAACGGACGGTGACCCTGGCGTTGACGCCCGCGATTGACCTGCCGCTGCAGAAGTTCGACGGCATGATCGTGCTCCAGGGCAAGGAGACGCGGTTGGAAGTGCCGTTCCAGTTCCGTTCCGTATCCGACGCGACGGGCGGCGTCCGGGTGGCGGTGAACGACGATTATACCTTCCATGTCGCGGGTTCGCCCAAGGTGGTGGGAGCGGCGGTGCGCCTGCGGGATCCGTACGACAATTCGGTGGTCGTGGCGGAGGGCGTCACCGATGCCGCCGGGTTCGTCACGCTGCCGGACGTCCGGGAAGGGGTCTATTTGCTGGAGGCCCAGGCCGACAAGCACCAGACCTACCACGGGAGTTGGACGATCGTCGCGGGAGTGACCCGGGAAACCGAGGTGTTCGTCGGGCGCGAAACCGTCACCTACCGCTGGAACGTGGTGCCCACCGAGATCGAGGACCACTACAAGATCACGCTCGAATCGACCTTCGAGGTCGACGTGCCGATCCCGGTGGTGACGATCGAGGCGCCCGCCAAATTGCCGGATCTGGCCCCGGGCGAATCGGCGCAGATCGACGTGAACTTCGTGAACCACGGCCTGATCGCCGCGCAGGATCTGAAGTTGAACCTGCCCACGCATCCGGAGTTCACCTTCGTGGCCCTGAGCGAATCCCTCGGTGTGCTGCCGGCGAAGAGCGCGATCTCGGTGCCGGTCACCGTGACGCGGAACGGTGGGGCACCGGCCGGCCGTAAAAACGCGGTGGCCGCGGCCGCCGCGGGCACCGGGCGACAGGCCAAACCCCAGGCGGGCGGAGGTGGCGACTGCGTCGTCTGGCTGGGTGGGCTCTATTTCTACGAGTGCGGAAAGGACCACGTCTATCATCCGGTCTATACCGGGATCGATGTCGGGCTGAACACCTGTTACGCGGAGGCGTTGTTTGCCGGACTCGCGTATTTCCTCGGTGGGGCCGGTGGCGGGGGTGGCGGCGGCGGCGGCGGGACCGTCGTGGATTCTCCCCCTTCGGTGGAATCGCTGTCGAGTTGCGATCCCTGCACCAACAAGCGTCTGGAGGCGGTCGCCAACTGCGTGGTGAGCCTGATCCCCATAAACAAGTGGATTTCCTGCGGGACCGACACCTACGGATGCGTCTCCGGCGGCGTCAGCGCCGGGTTGACCCGGGGATCCGCCTACAACTGCTTCAAGGCCGTCGTGAGCTGCGGCGAGGCTGCCGGGAGATCGATCCCGTTCGCCGAGTACATCACCATCGTCGAGTGCGCCTACAACTACATCACCGCCTGCGACGACATCCCGAACCCGAAGCGGCGCACGGCCACCTTGCTGTCCACCGGCGCGCCCGATCCCACGGAGGTCGTCAAACTGCGGTTGGCGCGCCTCCAGAAACTGGTCGACGGGATGGCCGAGACTTTCGGCGACGACGCCTGGCTTCGCGTCAAGGACACGGTTGCCCTCGAAGCCTGGATGAATGCTTTCCTGGCCGGGATCGACGCGGCGGGCGACGGCGGTGAGTCGATCACCCCGGCCGAACGGGCGCAGTTGCTGGCGATGGAACTGCCGTCCCCGATCACCGCCGCGCACGTCGGCAGGTTTGCCGACCGGTGGAATCGGACCATCGATTACTGGGGCCGCGGGATCTTCAACGTCGGGCAGGTGCCTGCCGGGCAGAGCACCGACTTTCTGGCGTTCGATCGCTGGCTGGCCCTGCTGCAGGCTGCCAACGACGCCATGGCCGTTTCCAAGGCCGAAGGTTTCGTGGACTTGGTCGACGGACTCCAACAAGCCATGGCGGACGCCAAGGCCAGCCTGGAGACGGGCAGCGCCGGCGTGTGCGCGCGCGTCCGCATCCGCATCGAGCAGGCCGCCGTCATGACCCGCGCGGCGTTCCTCGGGACCCTCGAGATCGACAATGGCAATCCCGCCCTGAACCTCACCGGGGTCCGGTTGAACCTCGACATCCGCGCGGAGGACGGGACCCCGGCGAACGATCGGTTCGGCATCAAGGGCCCGGTGTTGAAAGGTCTCAGCGCGGTCGATGGAACCGGCGTGGTGGCGGCCAACGGTTCGGGGAGCGCGCTGTTCACGTTCGTTCCCAACCGCACCGCCGCGCCGCAGGGACCCGCGGTCTACCGGTTCGGCGGCACCCTGCGTTACATCGATCCCGACTCGAACCAGGAAGTGGTCGTTCCCTTGTTCCCGTCGACCCTGACGGTGTATCCGGATCCTTTCCTCGAACTGACCTATTTCCAGCAACGAGACGTCTACGGCGACGATCCGTTCACCGACGAGACCGAGCCGTCCGAGCCCTTCGTGCTGGGGTTGCGGGTCAAGAACACCGGCAGGGGCATGGCCAAGAACTTCCGGATCACCTCGGCCCAACCCAAGATCATCGAGAACGAAAAGGGCCTGCTCATCGACTTCAAGATCATCGGGACACAGGTCGGCGACCAAGCGGTCGAACCCTCGCTGACGGCGAACCTCGGGAACATCGACCCGGGCCGCAGCCAGGTCGCGAAGTGGCTTCTGGTGTCCACCCTGCAGGGCAAGTTCGTCGATTACTCGGCGACGTTCGAGCACGTCGACGGCCTGGGGGATCCGCGGCTTTCGCTGATCGACAAGGTCGAGATCAAGGAATTGATCCACGCGGTGCTGGCGGACCGTCCCGGCGACGATTCCCTGCCGGACTTCCTCGTGAACGACATCGCGGACCCGAACGATCTGCCGGACACGGTCTATCTCAGCGACGGATCGGTGGCGCCGGTGAACCTGATCGCGGGGGCCGTTGCCGACGCCGACGCGACGACGGGCAACCCGGTCGCCGTGGTCCGCGCGAGCATGACCAGCGGGTGGAACTATTTCTCGCTGCCCGATCCCGGCGCCGGGTTGCGCCTGTACCGCGCGGTGCGCTCGGACGGGAAGGAGATGCGGGTGGGCGACAATGTCTGGCAGACCGACCGGAGCTTCCCGTCCTCGCTGGCGGGGGCCCTCCGCGAGCACCGGTTGCACCTGTTCGACCACGACGGCACCGGGTCCTATACGCTCCATTACCGCGTCGACGATGCCATCGCCCCGGGCATCGAGCGGGTCGGGCCGGTCGATCCCGTCGTCCAGACCGGGCCGGTCCCGTCGGTCGAGGTCGTCTTCACCGAGGACATCGATCTGGCCTCGTTTGGGCCCGAGGACGTCGTCCTGAGCCGGAACGGGGGGGCGAATCTGGTCACGGGGGCGGTCACCGTCTCGAGGACCGGCGAAAGGACCTACGCGATCGCGGGTCTCTCGGGCGTCACGGGCGAGGCGGGCAACTACGAACTCGCCGTCCTCGGCTCGGGCATCGTGGACTTCGGCGGCAACGCGGTGACGGGCAATGCGTCGGTGCAATGGGCGCTGGCGGGAACGGGACCCGTGCTCGCGGGCATCCAGGCCGTCGTGCCCTCGCCCCGCAACCTGCCGGTCCCGGGACTGGACGTGGTGTTCTCGAAGGCGATCAACCTTGCGACGTTCGACTACAACGATCTTTCGATCACCCGCGACGGCGGGCCCAATCTGGTCGGTCCGGGCATCACCATCACGTCCTCCGGGGGATCGACCTATCGGGTGAACGGTTTGGGCAGCGTCACCGCCGACCCGGGCAACTATGTGTTCGCGGCGGATGCCACGGGCGTCCAAGACCCGGCGGGCAACCCGGGCATCGGGCAATTGGCCGTGCGCTGGACGATGGATACCGGGCGGCCGACCATCGCGGTGCTGGAGCAGGTGGCGACCAATCCGCGCAACATCGTGGTCCCCTCGCTGACGGTGCGGTTCTCGAAGGCCATCGACCCCGCCACTTTCGATGCCAACGACGTCGGCATCTCGCGGGACGGCGGACCGAATCTGGTCACCCGAGAAGTCGGGGTGACGCGGATCGATCCGGCGACCTATCGGATCGACGGGTTCACATGGGTCTGCGGGGTGGAGGGGCACTACACGCTCTCGGTCGACGCCACGGGCATCCGCGATCTGGCGGGAAACGCGGGCGAGGGATCCGCGACGGCGTCGTGGGTCATGGACACCACGCCGCCGGCGCCGCCCGGCGGATTCTCGATCACACCCGATCTCGGGGCGTCGGGGAGCGACGGCATCACCAGCGTCGGCAACGTGGACTTCGCGGGCGTGGTGGGAGAACCGAACCTCACGGTCCATGTCTTCGACGCCACTGCCAACGCGGACCTCGGGGACGCCGTGGTGACGGGCGGCAATTTCCACAAGACGCTGGCGCTGGCCGAAGGCCCCCATCGCCTCCGCGTGCGCGCGGTCGATCCCGCGGGCAACGTCTCGCCGGAAGTCTTCCACCCCGTCTACGTCGACCGCGCGGCCCCGACGGCGACGCTCGAATCGGTGTCGCCCGATCCGCGGGATTCCTCGGTGCCGAGCCTCGACGCGGCGTTTTCCGAGGCCATCGACGCGGCCACCTTCACGCGGGACGATCTCGTGCTCACCCGGGACGGGGGGGCGAATCTTGTCGATGGACTGGTGTCCATCCAGGCGCTCGGGAACGAGGTCTACCGGATCGGCGGGTTGGACCACCTGACCCGGGAGGGCGGCCTGTACGAGTTGGCCCTGGGGTTGGGCGGGATCCGTGATGTCGCGGGGAATCCGGGCGAGGGCCGGGTGGTGCAAACCTGGCGCCGTCTGGGCGCGAACACCGCCCCGGTGCTGGCGTCGGTTCCCGATCTGATCGTGGGCGCCAACACCCTGTTGAGCCATGCCTTCTCGGCGAACGACGCGGACATCCCGGCGAACCGGTTGACGTTCGCGCTGGACGCGGGATTCCCCCAGGGCGCCTCCATCAACGCGGCGAGCGGGTTGTTCAAGTGGACCCCGTCGCGGGCGCAGGCGCCGGGGGTCTACAGCATCACGGTCCGAGTGACCGACGACGGCAGTCCCGCGTTGGGCGACTCCAGGACCTTCCAGGTGACGGTGACCGACTATGCCGAGTTGAACGTGGGCCAGGCGATCGTTGCCGGGGGCGAGCAGGGTGCGGTGCCGGTCGAGTTCTTTGCCAGCGCACCCGCGGCCGACGTCGAGTTCGACCTCGACGTGCCGCCGGGGCGTGTCGGCGGTTTGACCATCGCGGCGCTGGTGCCGGAGGTGGGCTCGGCGACGATCCTGAAGCAGGGCGACACGCGCTACCACGTGAAGGTCACGGCCCGCGCGGGATCGGCCTTCCAGGCCCGCGCGGAAATCGTCGAGTTGGGATGCACCGCGACGGGCGACGGCCATTCGGCATTCGTGCCGCTGGTGCCGGGCGGGTTGGCGGTGCGAAAGACCGATGGCACGCCGATCTCGACCGTGTTCGCCCGGAGCGGACGCATCGTGTTGATCCAAGCCGAACCCTTGGTCGAGATGGTCCGGGACACGGGATCGCCGCGCCGGTTGATGCTCTATGGGAAACTGGGGGTGGGCTACCAACTCCAGAGCAGCCTCGAGTTCGGGCTCCCGATTCCCTGGAACGACGAATCCCGGGTCACGATGACCGAGCGCTCGCGGAGGGTGGATCTGGCCCCGCCGGCCGGGGGGACGATCTTTTATCGCGCGCGGCAATTGCCCTGAGCCGGAGCGAAGCGGCCGGGAATCGACCGGCTTTCGGCGGGTGAAACCGGCCGCAAGGCGTTCCTCTGCCGCATCGTTCCGGCCGAGTGAGATCCCCGACTCCGGGGCTTGATCCGGCGGTGGATTCCGGTGTTGGTTTGGGGGATGTTCCCGTTGCCAAGGCTCCGGCCCCCGTCCGGAATCGTCGTCGCCCTTGCCCTCGTCGGCCTGGGTAGTGCCTGTGTCCATGCCGAACCGTCGTGGATCTGGGCGGACGGACCCGGCAGCAAGTCGGCCGCCGTCCTGCGCCGCTCGTTCGAGGTGACCCAACCGCTCCGCGAGGCGATCCTGGTGCTGACCTGCGACAACGGCGCCAACGTTTTCCTGGACGGCCAGCCCGTCCTGAGCAATCCCGACTGGAACCAGCCGTCCAAGGTCGACCTGACCCGCAAGCTCAAACCCGGCAAACACGAACTCCGCGCCGACTGCAAGAACGAGGGCGACATCGCGGGACTGGTGGCGCGTCTCACGCTCAAGACGGCGGACGGGAAGACGACGGTCGTCGAGACCGATGGTTCGTGGGAGGGGACGTTGCCCGGGCGCAACGACTGGAAGCCCGCCAAGGTGCTGGCCAAGTACGGCGACCAGCCCTGGGGCAATGCCCTCGCCGACGCGGGCACCCCGCCGGCCCCGACTTTCGCGTCCCTCGACTCCATCCAGCTGCGTCCCGGCTTCAAGATCGAACTCATCCATGCCGTGCCCAAGTCGGTGCAGGGATCGTGGGTGAGCATGACGGTCGATCCCAAGGGCCGTCTGGTCGCGTGCGACCAGGGCGGGGGGCTCTATCGACTGACCCTGGCGGCGGATGGGTCGGCGACGCCGACGAAGGTGGAGCGCCTCACGAATTCGGTCGGGGGCGCGCACGGGTTGCTGTGCGCGTTCGACAGCCTGTACGTGATGGTCAACGAACAGGGCGGACGCCAGGGCCTCTGGCGGTTGCGCGACACCAACGGCGACGACCAGTACGACGAGGAGAAGATGCTGCGCCGGATCGAGGGCGGCGGCGAACACGGGCCGCACGGCATCGTGTTGTCGCCCGACGGCAAGTCGATCTATCTGGCGTGTGGCAACCACACCCAGCTGCCCAAGCCGCTGGAACTGTCCCGCGCGCCGCGGGCGTGGTCGGAAGACCATGTCGTGACGCGGCTCTGGGATGCGAACGGGCACGCGCGCGGCATCCTCGCGCCCGGCGGCTACATCTGCCGGACCGATCCCGACGGCAAGTCGTTCGAGTTGGTGAGCCACGGCTACCGCAACGAGTACGATTTCGCGTTCAACGCGCTGGGCGACATTTTCACCTACGATTCCGACATGGAATGGGACGCGGGCACGCCGTGGTACCGTCCCACGCGGATCTGTCTGGCGACGAGCGGCAGCGATTTGGGATGGCGCTCGGGCGCCGGCAAATGGCCCTCGTACTATCCCGACAGTCTGCCGGCGCTGCTGGACATCGGTCCCGGCAGTCCCACCGGCGTGGTCTCGGGCCAGGGCTCGAAGTTCCCGGCCCGTTACCAGACCGCGATCTTCGCGAACGATTGGACCTACGGGACCATGTACGCGATCCACCTCGTGCCGGACGGGGCGGGTTACCGCGCGGAGAAGGAGGAATTCGTGAGCGGCCGGCCGCTGCCCCTCACCGACGTGGTGATCCATCCGCGGGACGGCGCGATGTACTTCGCGATCGGCGGGCGCGGGACCGAGTCGGCGGTGTACCGGGTGACATATACCGGCCGCGAGAGCACCTCGCCGGTGCCGGCACAGAAGCCGAACGCGGCCCACAAGCTGCGCCGCGAACTCGAGGCCCTGCATGCCGACGGCACCGGGCCGGAAGCCGTGGCCAAGGCTTGGCCGCACCTCGCCAGTCCGGATCGTTGGATCCGCTACGCGGCCCGCGTGGCGGTCGAACGCCAGCCGGTGGCGGGTTGGGCGGACCGGGTGTTGGCCGAGAAGCGTCCGTGGGCGGCCATCGAGGGTGCCGTGGCGCTGGCCCGGATGGGGACGCCGGCGCATCGCGACCAGTTGCTGGCATTCCTGAACCGGTTGGATTTCGGCCGGCTCGACGAGGCCGCGCGCCTGGCGGTGGTCCGCGCCTACCAGTTGACGCTGATCCGGCAGGGCGCCCCCGAAGGGGCGGTGCGCGCCGCGACCATCGCGCGGTTGGACGCGTTGTATCCTTCGAAGAGCCGTTCGTTGAACCGTGAGTTGGCGGGCACGTTGGTGAACCTCGGCGCGCCCGGGGTGGTGGCGAAGACGGTGCCGCTGATGCTGACGGCCAACGACGCCGACCTGAAGTACGCGAGCGACGCGCTGTTGGAACGCAACCGGGGTTATGCCGGGGCATTCTCCCAGGCTTCCCTGAGCCGGCCCAACCAGGAGCAGATCGCCTTCGCCTACATCCTGCGCGAGGCCAAGACCGGATGGACGCCGGCGCTCCGCAAGGCGTTCTTCGCATGGTTCCCCCGCACGGCGCCGTGGCAGGGCGGCAACAGCTTCCGCGGCTTCCTCGAGAACATCCGCAAGGACGCCCTCGCCACCGTGACGGATCCCGCCGAACGGCAGGCCCTCGAGGCATTGTCGACGCGCAAGCCCGCCGGGGCCGATCCCCAGTTCGCCGCGCCGAAAGGCCCCGGCCGTTCCTATACCGTGGACCAGGCGCTCGCGCTCGCCGCCGGCGGGGTCAAGGGACGCGACTTCGAGAACGGCCGCGCGATGTTTCACTCCGCCGGGTGCGCTTCCTGCCACCGGTTCAATGGCGCGGGCGGCAGCGTCGGTCCCGACCTGACCGGTGTCGCCTCCCGCTACACGCTCCGCGACCTGCTCGAGAACATCGTCGAGCCCTCCAAGGTCATTTCCGACCAGTACGGTTCGGAAGAAATCCAACTGGCGGACGGATCCACGCTGGTGGGCCGTGCCTACGTCGACAACGGCAAGCTGGTGGTGACCGCCGATCCCCGGAATCCGGACGAGTCGACGTCGGTGGCGCTCGACCAGGTGAAGGGCCGCAAGCCCTACCCGGTGTCGTTGATGCCGGCGGGCCTGATCAACGGGATGAACGCGGACGAGGTGCTGAATCTGGTGGCCTACCTGCAGGCCGGCGGGAATCCGAGGCACGCGGCGTTCGCGAAGTGAGGCCGCGGATGTCCTGGAACACCCGATCCCCGCGCCGGCGCGCCGCAGTGCCGCGGTGGCTGCCGAGCCGGTGTCTCGCCGTCGGCGCGGGATTGTGGATGGTTCTCGGCGGACTGGCGTCGCCGGCGATGGCCGCGGACGCGATCGGCCCGCGGTTCAAGCAGGACCGTTTTGCCATCGGTTTCTGGGTGGCGCCGCAGACCGACGAGGACAACGAGGGGCGTTACCGCGAGATCGCGGCGGCGAATTTCAACCTCGTGATCGGGTTGTGCGGCGGGAAATCGCCGCGGCCGGCCGCGGAACAACTCGCGATGTGCGCCCGCAACGACCTGCGCGCGCTGGTGTCGGGCGACGCGGTGCCGGACACGTTGCCGGACGGTCCCGCGTGCTGGGGCTACCTGCTGACCGACGAGCCGGCAGCATCGCAGTTCGCCGGGTTGCGCGGGCGGGTGGATGCCTTGCGCCGCGCGCGTCCCGGGAAGCTCGCCTACATCAACCTGTTTCCGGACTACGCCACGCCCGGGCAGTTGGGCACGACCAACTACGACGCCTATCTGTCGCGGTTCGTGGCCGAGACCCGGCCGGACCTGCTGAGCATGGACCACTACCCGGTGTTCCGGCCGGAAGGCGACGGTCGCGAGGGTTACCGCAGGAACCTCGAGGCCATGCGCCGCGAGGCGGTCGCCGCCGGGATCCCGTTCTGGAATTTCTTCAACGCGATGCCGTACGGCCCGCATACCGACCCGACCGAGGCCCAGTTGCGGTGGCAGGTGTTCACGTCGTTGGCCTACGGGGCGAAGGGCGTGATGTATTTCTGCTATTGGACGCCGCGGGGCGACGAGTTTCCCAAGGGCGGGGCCATCCTGACCGCGGATGGCCGAAGGACGCGGCACTACGACGAGGCGACGCGGATCAACGGGGTGCTCAAGAATCTCGGTCCGGTGCTGATGCGGTTGACCAGCACCGGCGTGCGACGGATCCAGGCGGGGCGGACGCAGAAGGTCGAGGGGCCGGGACCGGTGCGGGTGCTGGAGGACGGGGACTTCCTCGCGGGCGAGTTCCGGCACGAGGACGGACGCCGCGCGGTGCTGTTGTCCAACCAGCACTTTGCCTATTCCGGTTGGCCCACGGTGACCTTCGCCGCGGAGGCGTCGCGGGTGACCGAGGTGGATCCGAAGACCGGGCGGGAAATTCCGGTGCGCGACGACAGTCCGGACATGCCGGGACTCCAGTTGTCGTTCGATGCGGGCGAGGGCCGGTTGTTCCTGATGCCGGCACCGTAGCGTGGTCGTCGGCGTTCGGGATCACGGCATCCGGCGGACGACCATCGAGGCCGGATCGAACCAACCGGTTCCGGACCGGGCGCGCAGTTCCGCGACGAAGTCGACGTCGTCCTCCCGTTCCAGCGAGAAATCGAAGGCCAGGGTCTTCCAGGCGGCGGTGCCGACGAGTTCGTTCTGGCGCGGGGCGCCGCCAACGCGCAGGCCGAGGCCGCGCCCGCGTTGGTCCCGGAGCGCGACGACGTTGCGGGTCGAGGCCGAGGCTTCGAAACGATAGCGTCCGGCCGGGAGTCGGGCGCGCGTCCGCCAGGATCCGGCGCCCGCCGAATGCGCTTCCAACTGCAGGACGGGGTGTCCCTTTCGGTCCGCCCTGCGCGTGGCCTTCACGTTGCCGTCGTCGGTGCGGTTCTCCCAGTCCACGGGATGCCACTCGCCCCGGTCATCGAAGGCGATCGGGCGCGGCCGCCGCGAGAGTTGCTCGCGGGCGTCGCGGACGCGGTGGGCGATGCGCTGGCGGAGGTCGTTCGCGGCGCCGTCGATCTCGCCGAGGTCCGCGCGTCCCCGGGCCAGCGGGTTGGCCTGCCGCCGCGCGGTGGCGGCGTCGATGGCGGCAAACATCCGGTTGGTCGTGAACGTGGTCTCGAGCAGCGACGCGATCTTGCGCCAGTAGAGTTCGCGGAATTCGCAGGTCTGGAACAAACGGTCGGCCACGAGACCCTCGAACCCGGGTTCGAGCGGCATCCCGCCCCGACCGAACATCTGGTCCATGCCGTGCGGGAAGAACACGAACTTGTCGGTGCCGGGATCGTGGTAGACCCGATAGTTGTTCCGTTTGCAGGGGTAGCCGTCCCAGTCCTCGGTCAACACCTGCAACGCCGTGTAGGTCGCGAACCGGTCCACGTCGACGAGCGCGGACAACGCCTCCCAGCGCCGGGTCGGGTCGGCGATCGTCGCCCCGGCGACGAGTCGTTTCAGGTCCGCATGGGTGTCGGGCCCGTCGCCGGCTTCGCGCACCAGATCCTGGTCGACGTCGCGGAGGAACCCGCCGTCGTACAGGTTGCCCGTGCGTTGGGCGAAGTGGCGCGCGAGGAAGGTCCGGTTGAAACCTTCCTTCACGACGTACAGGCCCAGATCGCGCCCGTTGAAACGGACCAGGGCCTGGGTCGCCCGCGGCGTCGGCACCCCCGCCGCCAGATAAAGATCCGAGCACACGATCTCCGACAGTCGGCTGGGATCCTGCACCGAGTTGTTCAGGTGGATCTTGTCGAGGCCCTGCAGTCTCTGGCCCGCCGCCTGTTTGTCGAAAGTCAGCGTCAGCGCCGGATTGTCGTCGACGCTCCGCGTGCTGCCGGCCGCGCCCTTCACGTGGATCATCACCGATCCGAAAACGTTGGTGCCCACGGTCACCGTCGCGGGAACCGGCTTGCGCGGGTCCTGCCGCAACGATTCGAGCGATTCCTTCGGACACCGGACCTCGAAGCGTTGGATGGGGCCCGCGAAGAAGGCGTCGGATTCCCGGGCGTGCCGTTGGTCCTTGGCGGTGGCCGCGGCGACGGAACCCGCGGTCCGGACGGCATCGGCGCCCTGGGACACGGTGGCGAGGAGCAGTCCGAGGAACGGGGCGAGGAGTCCGGTGCGGGGTTTCATGGGTGGAATGGTTGGACGCCGGCGGTTGGGACGCGGGACCGATCGCGAACGTTCGATCCCGGCCGGCAAAAAAAACGGGCCGGCAATGCCGGCCCGCTGGATCGTCGGGATGGCGTGGCGTGGCTCACGCCTTCTTCGCGATCATCCCCGTCTGGCGCGCGTAGTCGAAGATGCCGCCGGCATCCACGACCGGCCGGACCTCGCCGAGGGGCTTGAGCGGGTAGACCTTTCCGGTCCCGTGGTGGGTGATGGTGTTGGTATCGATGTCCACCGTGGCGACGTCGCCGGTCTTGAAGGCCTCGCACAGGCGGTCCGGGCACTCGACGGGATACAGTTCGCCGGTGGCGACGCAGTTGCGGAAGAAGATGCGGGCGTAGGATTCCGCGACGACGCACTCGCAGTTGGCGGAGCCCATGGCGATGGGCGCGTGTTCCCGGGAGCTGCCGCAGCCGAAATTCCGGCCGCCGATGACGATCGGATACTCGCTGTCCAGTTGTCCCTCGGCGACGTAGCGCTTCGGGTATTCCGCGTCCGGGAGACCCCAGAGCGCGTACGACCCCAGCTTCTCGTATTCCTCGGCGATCGTCGGCACGAGGTTGAGGAACTGCGCGGGAATGATCTGGTCCGTGTCGATATTGTCGCGGACCACGTACACCGGCCCGGTAAACCTGGCTTGCATCGCGGGAAAAATGAGGCGGGCGGGCCCCGGAACGCAAACGCAAAGGGGGCGGCCCGTGGACGCCGCGCCGACGCGGCCGAGGCGACCGGCACGAGGATTGGATCGCTCCCCGATCCCCGCGTCCGTAGCGTTGG
>WBXI01000117.1 GCA_008933025.1 Verrucomicrobiota bacterium | reverse complement strand
TCCAGACCGACGCCGCCATCAGCCCCGGCAATTCCGGCGGCCCACTCGTGAACATCCGCGGCGAGGTGGTCGGGCTCAACACCCGCGGCATGATGTCCGGCGGGGGCGACATGGGATTCACCGTCCCCATCGAGGTGGCCCGCGACGTGGCCGACCAGATCCGCAAACACGGGCGCATGGACTGGAGTTGGACCGGCCTGCAGTTGCAACCGCTGCGCGACTTCAACCGCAACGTCTACTTCCCCGCGACCCACGGCGTCCTCGTCGCGGAATCGGATGCGGAAAGTCCCGCGCGCCGCGCCGGCATCCTCGCCGGCGACCGCATCGTGGCCTTGAATGGCGAACCGACCGACGGCATCACCCAGGAAGACATCCCCGCCCTCAACCGTCGCTTCGGCCTCCTCGCCAAAGGCAGCGCCGCCCGGATCGAACTGGTCCGGCAGGAAAAGCGCGTCGCCGTCGAGGTGACCCCGCGCGCCAAAGGGCGCGTCGAGGGCGAGCAACTCGACTGCCCCCGCTGGGATTTCACCGTCAAGGCGATCAACCAATTCGACAACCCGGACCTCTACTTCCACCGCAAGGAAGGCGTCTTCATCTACGGCGTCCGGTTTCCCGGCAATGCCGCCGCCGCCGGACTCGCCGCGCAGGACATCCTCCTCAAACTCGACGGCCAGGAGGTCCACACCCTCGAGGAGGTCCAGCAAGCCCACCGCAAGGCCATCGCCAACGTCGCCGACAAACACCGCCTTCTCGTCTCCCTGCTCCGCAACGGCGAACTCCGGCAACTGGTCCTCGACTTCAGCCGCAACCACGAGAAGGAGTAGTCGCTTCCGGCGCGGCGCCTTTTCCCCGCGGGAAACCGATCGCCACGCGACCGCCGCCGGACGGCGGATCCACCACGACCGCGCTTGCACCCGGTCCCGGGCCGCCACCGCATCGTCAATCGACTTCCATGGCCCCCGCCGCTAGCCTAGCGCCCATGACGCGCCTGTTCGCTGCCGTCGCTGGCCTCGTGCTCGCCGGTTCGGCGATCCCAACCCACGCCTTGGCCAAGGATCCACCGGCAAAAACCGTGCTCGCGGCGATCGCCCCGGGCCTGGTCCGCGTCGAGATGGACCTCCAGTTCGACAAAGGCGAACCCCCGACCGGTGTCACCGACCAAGACCCCGGCTCGCGCTCCCACCCCGTCCACAGTCTCGCCGAGGTCGTCGAGGAGGAACGCCCGCTCGAGACCACCGGCTTCCTGATCGCCCCCGACCTCGTCGTGGCCATGGATGCCACGATCCACCCGCGCTTCGTCCGCGCCATCAACGTGCGCGTGGCCGGCGACGAAACGACGGCAACCGTCGATGGCTACGCGCGCGACCACTGGGCGGTCTACCTGCGCCTCGCGCGCCCGCTCAAGGGCACCAAGCCACTCGCCTTCGGCACCGGGCAAGCCGCGCGGGTCGCCACCTATTACTGGCTCGAGGGCGGCATGGTCCGCGAGTTGTCGCCGTTCGGCGGACGCATCCAGCAGGCCGAGGATGGCCGCGCGTGGCGCCTCCTCGACAACCAGGGAGTCATTCTCTCCGCGGCGGGCCAACCTCTCTCGGTCGCCTTGGGACGTCGCCTGCCCATCGACGATTCCTGGCAGGGTTCGCCCGGGAAATGGGCGCGGGTCGGCGCTGCCGAGTACCAGGCCTCGCTCGGTCGCCTGGGCGATGCCGCGCGCCGGGGACTGGTGCGTGCCCGGCTGAGTTTCCGCAGCCCCAAGGCCACGCCGGGAGAACCGCGCCGGCGGTTCCGGCCGGAACCCGACGAGGACGGCGACGGCGAGGCGGCGACGGAACGGGACGTCATCGGCGTCGTCTTGCCCGGAAACCGCGTGGCCGTGCTCGCCGCGCTCCGTCCCGTGACCACGGGACGCCTGCAACGCATCGTGATCCACCCCGCGCAAGGCGCGCCCATCGAGGCTCGGTTCGTGGCGTCGCTGAAGGAATTGGGCGCGTTCGTGGTCGAGCCGTCGAAGCCCCTGTCCGGCGTCCCGGTCGCTTCCAAGCCGCTGTCCGGGCTGCTCGAACACCTGCTCTACCGCGCCGACGTCGCGCTTCAGGGCGAGACCCGCGTCGAATACGACCACCACGCGCGGATCGCCTCGCTGCGGGTCGGCCCCCGCCTCGAGCCCTACCCGGAGTTGACCGACCCGAGCGATGTCGCCCGGGCATTCCTGTTCACGCCGGAACTGGAGTTGGCGGCCTTGCCCATCATGCCGAGGGAACGCGCCGGGCACCGCGCGCCGCGCTTCGGGGGCGGCAGCACGCCCGAACTCACCGCCGCCGACCTCCTCGCCCGCGCCGTCGCGCGGGTTCCCGCCAGCGCGGACCCCGCGAACATCCCGGTTTCCGAAGCCGACGAGAACCGCCTTGCCTGGCTCGGGGTGGAGTTGCAACCGATGACCCGCGAACTCGCGCGGGCCAACGCGGTGGCCGAACAAACCCAGGACGGCGAGACCGGTGCCATCGTGAGCTTCGTGCATCCCGGTTCGCCCGCGGCCATGGCCGGGATCGGCCCCGGCGCCGTGTTGCTCCGTCTCCGCGCCCCGGGCGAACCATTGCCCATCGAGGTCCGGCTCGAGGAAGACTCGGTCCGCTCGCAACCGTTTCCCTGGGATCGCCTCGACGAGATCCGCGAACAGTTCTTCGACCGGCTTCCCACGCCGTGGGCACCGGTCGAGAATGCCTTCACGCGTGCCCTGACCGATCTCGGCTTCGGCCGCCGCTTCGCGCTCGAGTACATCGCCGACGGCACACTCGCCACCCACGAATTCACCGTGGCGCCGAGTCCCGCGCACTACGAGTCCTCCCCGCGCTTCAAGTCCGAGGACCTCGGCATCACCGTCCGCGACCTGACCTACGAGGTGCGCCGCTACCTCCAGCGCGCGGCCGACCAACCCGGGGTCGTCGTGTCGAAGGTCGAACGCGGCAGCAAGGCGAGCGTGGCCGGCGTCAAGCCCTTCGAACTCGTCACCCACGTCAACGACCAGCCCGTGATGTCGGTGAAGGACTTCGAGAAACTGGCCGCCGCCGGCGGCGAACTCCGCCTCGGCGTCAAACGCATGGCCAAGGGCCGCATCGTCACCATCAAGACCGACAAGTGACCCGACGGCGATCCCCACTTCCACCGCGGATTCCAAGACAAAGCCCACCGCCATGACCCCCACCACCCCGTCCCCGAAAGGCCCGTTCCGCGCCTGGCTTGCGGTCGCCGCCGCGTCGATTGTTGCCATCGCCGCCCTGGCCGGTTGTTCCACCACCCGGGACACCGAGGATTTCGACGTCACCCTCGTCAACCTGTCGTCGGACAACGGCGGTGGCGGCGGGATCGGCGAGGCCGAACTGGCATTCACGATCCGTCTGCAGAACGCCACGCCGCAGGCCATCGTGCTCGTCGGCGGGGCGCACAAGATCTACCTGAACGGCATCTACCTCGGGCAGGGCCTGAGCAACGAACGGGTCGAGGTGCCGCGTTTGGGCACCACCACCGCCAACCTGTCCGTGCACCTCAGCACCTTCAAACTGGCCCGGGCACTCTACGGCGTGTACCGCTCGCAGAAGGCCGACTACCGGATCGTCAGCACGGTGTACGGCGAACACCGCGCCTTCCGCACCCGCAAGGAAGGCACGATCGATCTCCACGGCCTCAACCTGCCGCCGCCCCCGCCCGGATCCCCACCCGCGCTCTGAGGAGCGTTGCCACGGCGCCGTCGCGCTCTATTCTCGCGCCCATGAAGACCCGACTGTGTCTCGCCCTCGTGCTGGCCGCCGCGGCGTTGCTGGCTTCCGGCTGCAAGTCCGATTCCGGCAGCAAGGAGTTCACTCCCGGCAAGGGCTGGCACGCGACCTGACCGGAGGTTTGGGATTGGCAGGCGCCCCCCCGGTCCGGAAAGTCGGGCCCGTGAAACCCCTGTCCCTCCTTGCCGGGCTCCTCCTGGCCGCCCGGCTCGCCGCCGCGGATGTCGCCTCGGAAATGTCCGATGCGGCGCAACGTTTCCTCGCGTCGCTGGGCGACGACCAACGTGCCAAGGCGCGTTTCGAATGGACCGACGACGAGCGCCTCAATTGGCATTTCGTTCCGCGCGACCGGAAGGGGATCACGTTGAAGGAACTCGGCGCGGCGCAACAGCACCTCGCGCACGCGCTGCTCGCCACCGGCCTCAGCCACCGCGGCTATCTCAAGGCCAGCACCATCATGAGCCTGGAGCAGATCCTCCAGGACATGGAAGGACCCGGCCGCCGTTTTCCCCGCGACCCCCTGCTCTACCACGTGAGCATCTTCGGCACTCCCGGACCGAAGGGTGACTGGGGATGGCGTTTCGAAGGACACCACCTTTCCGCCAACTTCACGATCTCCGACGGCAAGGTCGCCGGCGCCACGCCCTCGTTCATGGGCACCAATCCCGCCGAGGTGCGCCAAGGGTCCCGCGCGGGACTCCGCACCCTGGATGCCGAGGAGGATCTCGGCCGCCAATTGGTCCACGCGCTCACCGACGAACAACGCGCGGTCGCCGTCATCGATGCCAAGGCCCCGGAAGAGATCGTCACCGGCGACGCCCGGAAGGCCGACGTGGGCGAGGCCAAGGGCATCGCCTTCGGCAAGATGTCCCCCCCGACCCGCGAACTGGCGATGCGCCTGGTCCGGGAATACGTGAACCGGACGCGGCCGGAAGTGGCCGGGGCCGACCTCGCGAAGATCCAGAAGGCCGGGGTGGAGAAGATCCGGTTCGCGTGGGCCGGCGGGCTGGAGAAGGGGCAGAAGCACTACTACCGGGTGCAGGGTCCCACCTTCCTGCTCGAGTACGACAACACCCAGAACGACGGCAACCACGTGCATGCCGTCTGGCGCGATTTCGGCAACGACTTCGGGCTCGACGTGCTGCGCGAGCATTACCGCGCCGGCCACGGGAAGTAGACGGATCGGTCCGGCTCACCGCTCCGCGGGACGTTCGCCCGAAGGGACGTCCCGCGGGGCCCGGTTTTTTTCGGTGTAGGTGATCACCCCCGCGCCCAGCACGATGAGGAACACGCCGAACCACCGCAAACCGGACACCTGTTCGCCGAGGAGGAATTTCGCGGAGAGGGTCGTGACCACGAACCCCAGCGCCGTCAGCGGCCAGATGAAACTCACGTCCCCGCGGGACAGGAGGAAAAGCAGGCACCCGAAGAATCCCGCCTCCAGCGCGATGCCACCCAGGATGTTCGGGTTGGTGGCGGCCTCTTTCACGAGTCGAGCCAGCGCCCGCACCTCGAAGCGGGCCTCGGCCTTGAGTTCTTTCTGCCCGCGGCTGATCAGCACCACGCCGACCGCCTCCATAAGCAGGCCCACCAGAAGGACGACGAGTAGACGGCTCATCACGGCGCCCTGAGGTCCGAATAACGGATCAATTCGATGCCCCTTTGCCGGACCATTTCCTTCACGCGCGGACTGCACAACGCCTCGGTCTCGTGGGCGTGTTTGTCCTCGTCCGGATGCGCGTACAACTCGTAGTTGCCGGGCCCGATCCGTTCGAGCAACCGCACCAGGTACTCCTCCGTGATCCGCCCGTTCTGCAGGAGGCCGAACACGTGGTCGGCGTGGCGGATCCGCCGCCGGACCAGCGAAGGCCCCGCCTGCCGGCTCAGCCAGGCGAAGATGAAGGCATGGCTCAGCCGGTAGAAATACCGCCCGAAAGACAGTTTGAGGTTCAACCCCAGGGGATCCCGCGTCAGGCGCATTGCCCGGATGCCCCAGTCCGACGCATGCCGCTTCAGCATCCGGAAAATCGTCGGGTGCAGGTGGAAATTCAGGTGCCCGTTGACGTGGTCCATCGGCAGTTTGGTCAGCCGGAACTCCCGGAACTGCGCGTCCACTTCCTGTCGCAACGACGAATGGACCTGCCGCGAAAAATAATAGCGCAACCCCGTCAACGTCGGGCTGCGGTCGAACTCGAAGCGTTGGTCCACCAACCCGATGGTTTCCGACGGTTTGAGGGACGACTTGCCGCAGACCAGCGTGATGTGGAGCCCGACGCCGAGCTTGGGATTCTCGCGCGCCATCCGCACCGCGTGGTCCGCCGCGTTCTCGTTCACCATCAGGCTCGCCGAGGTCAGGATGCCTTCCCGGTGCGCCCGGATGATCGCGCGGTTGTTGGCGTGCGACATCCCGAAGTCGTCGCCGTTCACGATGAGCCGGATGGGCGCTTTGTTACCCATAGGTCGCGATCGGTAGGCCGGTCGTGATCCGCAACCAGGCGGCCAGGACCAAAAGCAGTTTGCGGGCGGACCCCAGTCGGACCCGGTCGGGACCCAGCACGGGAAAATCCCGCGATTCCAACTCGCGGAGCAGGCGCCAATAGACCGCCCCCATGAGCTCGGCGGCGACCATGGAACGACGGTCGACCGCGGGCAGCGCGGCGCGGGCGGCGCGGTAGTGGAAGCGGGCGCGGTCCGCGACCGCGCGGGCGAGGCTCCGGAACCGGTCGGAGGTTTCGCCCGCGAATATTTCCGCCTCGGTCACGCCATGGCGCGCCATTTCCGCCTCCGGAAGATAAATCCGGCCGCGCCGGGCGTCCTCGCCGACGTCGCGGAGAATGTTGGTCAATTGCAAAGCCTTGCCCAAGGCGTCCGCATACGCGCGGCAACCCGGGTCGACATGACCGAAGATCTGGATGCTCAGGAGTCCCACAACCGAAGCGACATGGTAACAGTACACTTCGAGGGCTGGGAAGTCGGGATATCGCTTGGGCCAGAGGTCCATCTCGACGCCCTGGATGAGTTGGTCGAACAACCCGAACGGGAGCGCGAATTCGGCGGCGAAGGGCTGCAACTCGACGATGACCGGCAGGGAGGGACGCCCCCCCGCGCAGGCGCGCCGCACGTCCTCGCGCCATTCGGCGAGCGCCGCCGCACGTTGCGCCGCCGGCACGGACTCGTCGTCGGCAATGTCGTCGACTTCGCGGCAAAACGCGTAGAGCGCGGCCATGGCGGCCCGCTTCCGGGCCGGGAGCAGGACGAACGCGAGGGCGAGGTTGGAACCGCTCCGCTCGGTGATCTGGGCGCTGACCGGCGGTTTCACGTCTGGGATCGGGGCGGCTCGTCCCGTTGTGGCGGCAGTCCGCCGGTTTCCGACAGGGTCGGGTTCCGTCCACGGTGGGAACTCCGTCGCCGGCGCCGGTGACGCCGGCCCGATCCCTTGTCGTCCCCGCTTTCCTCGGGCGCGTCCTGGAGCATTCCCCGCTCGCGTCGCCCCGCCGGTTTCCGCAGCAAAACGGCCCAGATCACGAAACCCAGCGCCACCAGCAACCCCACCAGCAGAATCACCGCCAGACTGCCCAGGGAGCTCTGCGCCGGCGCGCCGGTCTTTGCCAGTTCGGAAAGATCCGGGACCACCGCCATGATGCCGGGCATTGGATTCATCGGGCCCCAGAGGTTGCCGATCCCTCCCCGTCGTCGTCAACGCCCCCGCCATCGAGATTCAGCCGGCTCATCCGGTAGCGCAACGCGTGCCGCGTCAGGTCCAACTGCGCCGCCGTGCGCCCCAGGTTGCCCCCGCTTTGCTGCAGCGCGGTCTGGATCAACTCGCGCTCGTACCGCGTCAGGGCGTCCGCCAACGACATCGGCGAACCGGCCAGGGAGCCGGCCGGGGGGTTGCCCGGACCGGAACGCAGCCGGCTCTCCACCTCGAAATCGGGAAGGCTGTGCGCCTGGATCTCGTTGCCCGGCTCGAGAATGACCGCGCGCTCGATCACGTTGCGGAGCTCGCGGACGTTGCCGGGCCACGAATGCGCCAGCAACGCGACCCGGGCCGGCTCGGCGATCGCCCGGATCGGCTTCCCGAGCCGCACCGCGAACGCCTTCAGGAAATGGTCCGCCAACATCAGGATGTCGTTGCCCCGCTCCCGCAGCGGCGGCGGCCGGAATTGCATCACGTTCAGCCGGTGGAACAGGTCCTCGCGGAAGTCGCCCTTCTGGATTGCCTCCACGATGTTGCGGTTCGTCGCCGCGATGAGCCGCACGTTGACCTGCAATTCCTGGGTGCCGCCGACCCGCGTGAACGAACCGTCCTCCAGAAACCTCAGCAGCTTCGCCTGCAAAGGCCGGCTCATGTCGCCGATCTCGTCCAGGAAGATCGTCCCGCCGTCCGCCTCCTCCACGTAGCCGCGCTTGGTGCGGTGCGCGCCCGTGAACGCGCCCTTCTCGTGCCCGAACAACTCGCTTTCCAGCAGGGTCTCGGGAATCGCCGCGCAGTTGATCCGCACGTAGTTCAGCCCCGCCCGCTTGCTCAGGCTGTGGATCGCCCCGGCTATGAGTTCCTTGCCCGTCCCGCTCTCTCCCAGGATGAGCACCGTCGCGTCCGTCGGCGCGACCGTCTGGATCAACTGCCGCAGTTCGCGCACCTTCGGGCTGTCCCCGATCAGGTGTTCCACCCGGTACGGCTCCCCCGCCCGCGCCTTCAACGAGGCGTTCTCTGCGATCAACCGGTGCCGCTCCGCGCACCGCGCCACCGCGTGCAGCAATTCGTCCGGCTCGAACGGCTTCGCCAGATAGTCGATGGCCCCCGCCTTGATGGCATCCACCGCCAGCTTCGGCGTCGCGAACGCCGTGATCATCAGCACCGGCAGTCCCGGCCGCGCCTTGGCCACCTCGCGCAGGAATTCGTACCCGCTCATCCCGCCGAGGCGCGCGTCGGTGATGACCATGAACACCTCCTCCGCCCCGAGCAGCTTCAGCGCCGCCTCGGCGGATTCCGCCAACCGCACCTCGTAGCCCTCCGCCCGAAACACCGTCTCGAGCGAAAGCCGCATGTTCTTCTCGTCGTCCACGACGAGCAGGGGGGGAAGTTTCATCGACGCATTCTCATCACCGACCGGGCGGGCAACGTTACGACGAAGGTCGCCCCCTGTCCAAGGGTCGACTCCACGCGCACGGAACCGCCGTAAAGTTCCGCGTTGTGGCGCACGATGGCCAGGCCCAGCCCGGTGCCCTTTTCCTTCGTCGTGAAGTAGGCCTCGAACAACCGCGGCTGGATCTCTTCCGGGACCCCGGGCCCGTTGTCCCGGACCTTCACTTCCACCGCGTGCTCCGCCGTCCCCCGCGCCGAGACGACGATCTCCCCCGCGCCGCCCAGGGCCTCGCGGGCGTTGGCCAGAAGGTTGGTGAAGATCTCGGAAAAATGGGCCCGCTGCCCCAGCAACTGCGGGATCGCCGGGCCGTAGTCCCGGCGAATCCCGGGCTGGGGCGCGATCCCGGGCGGGAACACCGCCGCGACCGCCCGGTCCAGTTCCTCCGTCACCGAAACCCGCTCGACTTTTCCCTCCGCCAACTGCGCGTACCCCATCAACTCCGTGAGGATCCGGTCCGAACGCGCCACTTCCTCGCGGATGATCCCGATCTGCTGGGCGATCGTCGCGTCGTCGCGGGCCGTGCGCTGGAGGCTGTAGGCGGCGTTGTTGATGATCCCGAGCGGGTTCTTCAACTGGTGGGCGATCTCCGCCGCCAGACGCCCCGCCGCCTCGAGTTGGTGCTGCTTCAACGCGAATTCCTGGAACTCGATCTCCTCGAGTCGCCGCCGGTCGAGCAGGACCTGGATGCCGTAGCAACAGGCCGTCATCAGCAACAACAGCAGCATCCGCATGATCAGCGATTCCACCGGCTCGCGGGTCGGATCCGACGAGTTCTCCATCACCGTGCCGCGGCCGATGCCCTCGATCAGCTCGATGTCCGTGGTCTTGAGGACCCGTTCCAGCGCCCCGGCCAGCAGGTAGAAGCCACAGGCCAGCAGGTTCACGCTGATCTGGACGTCGGCGTACGGGATCACCGCGGCGCTGCGGATGATCAGGCCGAGGAAAACCCAATACAGCATGCTGTCGAACCCGCCCGTCGCCAGGGTCAGCGCCGCCAACCCCGCCGCGTCGAGGATCGCGAGGCTGTACACGACGCGCTTGAGGATCCGGGCCGGCACCTCGTCCATGCCCCAGAGCAGGATCGACGCGCCCACGTTGAACGCGAGGTAGACCAGGAAGAAGGTCCGCAGGATGTTCCAGGCCGCCTCCTGCGGCATGGTGAGGTTCATGAACCAGCGCGAGACGAACAGGAGGTAGAACAGGACCAGCAGCAACACCGCCTTCGCCGGCACCGCGACGCCGCGTTCCACGAAGCGGATCCGCCGCAGGAAGACGCCGTCGTCCACCGGCGGCACTTCCACGGGCGCCCGCCCCCCCCGGAGAAGGCGCCTCCAACCCTGCCAGAGCGGCGTGGTCATGCCCGCGCTGCTAGCTGGCCCCGTGCCGGGCGGACCGCACCGCTTCCAGCACCCGGGCCGCGATTTTCTCCACCGGCCACAGCCGCCCGACGCCCTCGTAACCGCACGACAGCATCCCCTCGTCCGGGCCCAGGAACTCCGCGCCGCGACCGCGCAGCGTGGCCGCGTTCTGTTGGGTCGCCGGGTGCAGCCACATCTTTCCGTTCATCGCGGGCGCCACCAGCAACGGGGTGCCCGGATTCAGGGCCAGCGCCACGCAGGCCAGGGCGTCGTCCGCCAACCCCAGCGCCAACCGGGCGATGGTGTGGGCGGTCGCCGGCGCCACCACCAGGGCGTCCGCCGCGTCCGCCACCTCGATGTGCGACGGTTTCCATCCCTCGTCCTCGTCGTACAGGCCGGTGATCACCGGTTGGCGGGAAAGCACCTTGAAAGGCAGCGGCGTCACGAACCGGCAGGCATCCGCCGTCATCACCACCCGCACCGCGCACCCCCCCTTGACCAGCAGGCTCGCCAGATCCACCGCGCGGTGCGCCGCGATGCCACCGGTCACGCCAAGAACCACGTTGGGGATCCGTTCCATGTTTGCCTTTCAGTTTCCGAATTCGAACCGCACCCGGTGCCGCCGGATCTTTTCCGCGTCGTACACCGCCTGGGCGCGCCGGAGATCCTCCGCGCGCGTCCCGCTCACCAACAGGTAGTCGAAATGCACCGCCTCGGCCACCTCCCGCCACGCGGCTTCCAACCGGCGCCGCAACACGTCCTCCGCCTCCGAACCGCGTCCCCGCAACCGTTGCTCCAGTTCCCTCAGGTTCGCCGGCGTCAGGAACAGGGTCACCAACGCCGCCCCCAGTTCCGGTTCGCCCTCCGCCGCCCAGCGGATCGATGCCGCGCCCTGGACGTCGATGTTCAACAGCACGTCCCATCCCGCGCGCAACTGCTCCAGCACCGACGCCCGCAGCGTCCCGTACCGGTTGCCGTACACGTTCGCGTGCTCGAGGAACCCGCCCGCCTCCACGTCCGCCGCGAAGCGTTCCGGCGTCCGGAAATGGTAGTCCACCCCGTCGGTCTCCCCCGGCCGCGGCGGCCGCGTCGTGCAGGTCACCACCCGTTTCAACCGGGGGTTCGCCGCCAACAAGCCCGCGCAGACCGTCGTCTTGCCGCCGCCCGAAGGCGCCGAGACCAACAACAACACTCCCGATCCCGTTCCAGCATTCATTCGATGTTCTGTGCCTGTTCCCTGAATCGTTCCAGTTCCGTCTTCAACGCCACCACGTCCGACGAGATGGACGCGTCGTTCGCCTTCGAACCGATGGTGTTGATCTCGCGGTTCATTTCCTGCGCCAGGAAATCCAGTTTCCGTCCCACCGCCTCCGGCGCCCGGCGGCAATCCTCCCACTGCACGAAGTGGCTTTCCAGACGTGCCAGTTCCTCCGCGATGTCCGACCGGTCCGCGAACAACACGATTTCCTTCGCCACCCGTTCGTCGTCGGCCCCCGCGCCCTCGATGCCGGCGGCGCGGATGCGCTGCACCAGGTTCTCGCGGTAGCGCGCCAGCACCTCGGGTGCCCGGCGCCGCACACGGTCGACCGCGGCCCGCAGCCCGTCCACGCGTTCCGCCAAGTCCCGCTCCAAAGCCTCGCCCTCCCGGCGCCGGGTCTGGTCGAACGCCTCGAGCGCCGCGCCCAGGGCCCCTTCCAGCACCGGCCACCGATCCTCGGCGTCCGGGGCTTCATCCACCGATTCCACCACGCCGGGCAACCGCGCCAGAAGATCGAGGGAAGGCAGGTCGGCGCGGCCCAGACTGGCGGCGAGTCGGGAAAATTCCGCGGCGTAGGCCCGCGCCACCGCGACGTTGATCCGCGCGGGCGCCGCGGAACCGGCCGACTGCCAGGTGGTCCGGACCTCGCACCGGCCGCGCGACACCACGCGGCCGACCGCGTCGCGGACCTTGTTTTCGAACGACGCCAACTCGGGCGGCAGGGACACCACCAACTCGGCCTGGCGACGGTTCACGGCGCGGATTTCCACCGCGACCTGAACGCCGTCCCTGGCGAATTCACCCCGGCCATGGCCGGTCATCGAACGCATGGGCGGCACCATGCCGCCCGCCTTGGAGAGTCGCGAGGGATTTTGCCGACCGCGGTGTCGCTTCCCGGTGCGGCGCCACGGAAGCGACGTGGCAGCCGACGGCGCTTACCGAGAAGAAGCAGCGGGCGGCGAGGAATCGAAGAGCCTGCGGACCCCGCGTTTTATCTCGGGGGCGAAATTGACCCAAATAATCACCACAAAGATAAGAAGCCACTGGAACCCGGTTGGACCCGGACAGTTGAGCCGTTGCCACTCGCGCGCCCTTTGCAGCCAGTTCATGAGGCGAGCTTGTCGCCCCGGTAAAACCGGCAGAAGAAGATTCCAACCTTGGATTTGTCCCGGGGCCCATCCCGACAACCACGGTCTCCACCCCGGTTGCCACGGGTTTGATAGCGGTGTCGCGGCCTTCCGAAGGCCTTGCCACCGCAGTCCGAAAGCGCTGCGCGCGGAAGACAGGCCGAGCGGTTTCCCCGCGCGGAGCGCCGTCGGAGTGCGGCGGGAAGGAGCGCAGCGACGCCACGCCGCTTTGCGACAAGGCCCGTCCAACCCCGCGGTCGCATCCGGTTTCATAGCGGTGTCGCGCCCTTCCGAAGGCCTTGCCACCGCAGTCCGAAAGCGCTGCGCGCGGAAGACACGCCGTGCGGTTCCCCGCGCGGAGCGCCGTCGGAGCAATGGTGTTAACCAACAAGGACGAAGTTGGGATTTTTGAGGAGGCGGTTGAGGAGGACGAGAAGCTTCCGGAGGCAGGCTGTGAGAGCGACCATGGGTGGCTTGCCGCGGGCGAGAAG
>WBXI01000116.1 GCA_008933025.1 Verrucomicrobiota bacterium | reverse complement strand
CACGCTCGCGGCGAAGTTTCAGCCTTTCGCTCATGCCGAGGCAGTCGGAGCCAATGACACCGTCCGCCTCGGCCTGATCGGCCTCAACGGCAAGGGCTCGGCGCACCTGAAGATTCTCCTGAAGATGCCCGGCGTGTCCGTCGCTGGCATCTGCGACATGGATCCGCAGGTGCTGGCCCGCGGCGTCGCCAACCTCCCGAAAGACTACCCGAAGCCTTTTCAGACCACCGACGCGCGCGAGCTCATCGCCCGCAAGGATATCGACGCCGTGATGGTCGTCACGCCCAACCACTGGCACGCGCTGCTCACCGTCTGGGCCTGCCAGGCCGGCAAGGATGTCTACGTCGAGAAGCCGGTCTCGCACAACGCGTGGGAAGGCCGCCAGATCGTCAAGGCCGCCCGCAAGTACGGCCGGATCGTCCAGACCGGCACGCAGAGCCGTTCCAATCCGGGCCTGCGCGACGCGGTGGCGTGGATCCAGGCCGGCAACCTCGGCAGGATCAAGCTCGCCCGGGGCCTCTGCTACAAGCCGCGCCAGAGCATCGGCCATGTCAACGCGCCGACCGCCGTGCCCGATTACATCGACTACGACCTGTGGTGCGGGCCGTCGCCGAAGCAACCGTTGATGCGCCAGAAGCTCCACTACGATTGGCACTGGCAGTTCGTCACCGGCAACGGCGACCTCGGCAACCAGGGCATCCACCAGATGGACATCGCGCGCTGGGTACTCGGCGAACACGCACTGTCGCCCGCCGTCTTCAGCGTCGGCGGCCGCTTTGCCTACGCCGACGACGGCAACACCCCGAACACCCAGTTCGTCTACCACGCCTACCGCAACGCGCCGCTCATCTTCGAGGTCCGCGGGCTTCCAAAGTCCAAGGAGTTCCAGGACGACCGCTGGAACAAGAACATGCCCGACTTCCATGGCGCCCAGATCGGCGTCGTCGTGGAATGCGAACACGGCCGCGTCGTCATCCCCAGCTACGAGTCCGCCATCGCCTACGATGCCGCCGGCAAGGAGATCCGTCGCTGGAGCAAGGGCGCGGACCACTACGCCAATTTCATCGCGGCCGTCCGGAGCCGCCGTCCGCACGACCTGAATGCCGAGATCGAGGAAGGCCACCTCAGCAGCGGTCTCTGCCACACCGGCAACATCAGCTATCAGTTGGGCACCAGACTCGCGCCCGACGCGATCCGCGAGCGGCTCAAGGGGCAGCCGGAAGCCGAGGAAACCTTCGGCCGCATGGCCGAGCATCTGGGCGCCAATGGCATCGATCTCGCCGGGACTCCCGCCGTGCTCGGGGCCTTCCTCAAGATGGACCAGGTCTCGGAACGTTTCGTCGGCAACAGCGAGGCCAACCACCGCCTCGGCTGCGAATACCGCAAGGGATTCGAGGTGCCGAACCGCGTCTAGTCGCCCGCCCTTGGCCCGTGGCCGCCGGGGTCCGCATCGCGACCCCGGCGGCTACGACGCGCCGAATTCGTGCTGCACCACGGCCAACGACGCGATGGCCGCCGTGTCCGCCCGCAGCACCAGCGGCCCGAGCGTGATCGCCCGGAACCCCGCCGCCCCCAGCGCCTCCAGTTCCGCGGGCACAAAATCACCCTCAGGACCGATCGCCACCGCGATCGTCGCCGGTTCCCGGCCCAAGCCCGACCGGATGTCCGGCGCCCAACCACGGATGGGTCGCGTCTCGCCCGACAGCGCCGCGACGAAAGCCGCGTCCGGCTTGCCCAGCGCCGACAACACCGCGGCGACGGGCGCGGGTCGCAGGACCCGCGGCAGCCAAGGCGTCCCGCACTGCTTCGCCGCCTCGATCGCCGTGCGCCGCCATGCTTCGACCTTGGCGTCGCCCTCGGCCGGATCCACCCGCACCACGCAGCGCTCGCATTGCATCGGCGCGATCACCGCCGCCCCCAGTTCCGTCGCCTTCTGCACGGTGGCATCCCAGGCCTTGCCCTTGAGCAATGCCGCCAGCAGCCAGACTTCCGGCCGGCGCGCCACCGCCGGATGACGTCGTCCCACGCGGACCACGACCTCCCGCCGTCCCACCGTCTCGACCGTCGCCTCCATGCGTCCGCCGGCCCCGTCCAGTAGTTCCACCCGGTCGCCCGGCTCCAACCGGAGCACCGTGGCCGCGTGACGCGACTCGTCTTCCGGCAAGACGACGAGCTCGTCCTTGGCCAGGGCCGGGGAAATCTGGAATCGATGCATGATGCAAACGGGGGCCCGCGCACGCGCCCGGGCCCGTCGGGAGGTTCTCGGGCAATCGAAGGCGGTCGTCCAACCGAAATCCGTCGCGCGCCCGGCCGCGTCGGACCATCGCGGCAGGACGACGCCCGTTGGGCCCCCCCTGGGGCAAAGGTCTCTCGGGCCCTTGCCGCCGACCGCTTGCCGCCCATCCCACCTCAGCGTTGGCACTTCGGGCACCAGAACGTCCCGCGCCCGCCCAACGCCACCCGGCGGATCGGCCCGCCGCATTCCGGACACGGCTCGCCTGCCCGGTCGTACACCCGGAACCGCTCCATCTCCACGGAGGCGTCGCCGCCCGACCCATAATAGAAGAGTCCGTCCTCGCCTCCGGCGAAATCCAGGGGCGCCTTCGTGCCCAGGGCGATCGCCTCGTCGAGAACGGTGCGGATCGCCGCCAACAATCGGGTCGCCTCGGCGGGCTTCAACCGGTTCGCCGGGCGCGCGGGAGCGATGCCGGCCCGGAACAAAGCTTCCGACGCATAGATGTTGCCCACGCCGGCAATCACCGATTGGTCGAGCAACACCACCTTGATCGCACGCCCCGTCCCCGCCAGGGCGCGCCCGAACCCTCCCGCGTCCAACCCGCGGTCCCAGGGCTCGGGACCGAGTTCGTCCAGCGGGCCGAGATCGGTCGAGAAGCGGCCGAATCCCCGCGGGTCCTCGAACACGAACGACTCCTTCCCGCCGTCGAGTGGCAATACCACCGCGGCGTGCTTGGGCACGGGACCCGACGTCGCCCGGAGGTACATGCGTCCGGTCATCCCCAAATGGCCGAGCACGCGCCGCGCGCCCTCCCGCGCCGACAGTTCGAACACGAGGTATTTTCCCCGTCGCCCGACCTTGCCAAAACGCGTCCCCTGCAGCAGGGCCGCGAGTTCTTCGCCCGTGCCGGGGCGCACCGCCTTCGGGCGCAGGACGCGCACGCCGGCAACACGACGGCCCAGCAGCAACGGCTCCAGATGGCGTCGCAACACCTCGACCTCGGGCAACTCCGGCATGGCGCGAGTCTAGTCCCGCGGCCGACGCCGGGGAAGGCGCGGCAAGCCAGGCGTGACAGGATCCGCCGTCTGCGATTCGATCGCACCTTGACCCGCGCGCTCAAAACCCTCGGCCCACTCCTCCTCCTGCTGCTCGTCTTGGGCGGGATCGGTTTTTGGATCGTGCAAACCGCGCCGTTCCGGACGCTATCGATCCCCGTGCGCGGCGGCGAATTGCGGCTCGTCTCGCTGCAGGGCGGACACGTCCACGCCAATCCGTTCGAGTCCCCTTGGAAACTGTGGCTCGCCAAAGTCCCTCCCGGATTGGCCAAGATCCTCCACGTCCCGCCGCCGCCTTCCTTTCCGGGCAACGGCGGCGCCAACACCAACACGTTCCTCACCTGCTGGCTCTTGCTGCCGACCAATTCCCCGGCCGCACCCCCCGGCGTCGGGTCGCCCACGCTCGGCATCCAGGTCGACGACGACCATGGCAACCTGTCCGGCGAGGAACGGTACGGGGCACCCGCCGGCACGACCGCCGACGGCCGGCGATGGGAATCCCATCGGATCAACATCGTCCCGCGGCGTTCCGAATGGATCCGCATCCGGGTCGACGACGCTCCGTGGTCCGGGACCCGGATCGGCGAATTCCGGGTTCGCAACCCGCTCTGGGACCCGAAGACCCCACCCCTCGCCGGAATGTCCCTCCCGGCGAAGGCATCGGACGGCGATCTCGAGGCCACGTTGGAACGGTTCGTGGTCCTGACCAACAACCCGTTGGCGATGTCCGGGACTTTCTTGAGAGGCAACGCGGCGCGGCTCGAATTCACCCTGCGCCAGGGCGGCAAGCCCACCACGAACTGGGTCGCGTACCACGTCGCCGATGTCCGGGACGCGACCGGCAACCAGAGCGACGGCAATTCGTGGAGCCACGGCTGGCAGTCGGGCCGGAGTTACGTGCAATTCTCCCAGCAAGCCCTCCCCCACGGCGAAGCCTGGAGGACCGACGTCGAGTTCTGCCAGCGGTCGGGATTCCCGGCCCACGAGGTCTGGCGCCTCCGGCACCTTCCCATCGCCGCCTCGGACGCCGGATATGCCGCCGCCACCAACACCCTCCACGGCACCGCGATCACCCTGCAATCGGTCGTGAACAACCCGAATTTCCGGAACTACGCCGAGACGAATCCGCCGGTGTATGTCCTGGTGAAACTGAAGGCCGCGAAGGCGCCCGACGCCCGGCGCTGGCATCTGACCATCGAACGCGCCGTGGACGATCTCGGAAAGGACGTCACCGGCAACGCGTGGAACGGCGGCGACGACAAGCGGGAGTTCATGCTCCAACTGTCGCCGGGCGCGAAGGCGGTGGACATCGACGTGGCCTTCGCGCCGGCGCGGCGCATGGTGTTCGTCGCGCGGCCCGGCACGGCGGCGCACCAGGATTGACGCCTCCCGCTCAACGCGCGGCCGGCGCGGCGATCGCCCCGACGAAGCGACCCAGCCAATAACCCAGCAGGAATTCGTCGCCCGGCAGGTCGATGCCGCCGCCATCGCCGTGGTCCAGGATGAAGGGCTGGGTGTTGATGCGGGCCATCGCGCGTTCGCCCGGCGGCAGGATTTCCTTCATCTCGCGACCGGGAAAACTCTTCGGCAGTTTCGTCAGGTCCTCGCGGGTCGAGTTGGTCACCGTCCACGTGATGGTGTCGAGCGGCGTCCCGCGCAGCGTCCAGACCGCGGCCTCGGGTTCGTGGGATTCCCCGCCGCAGGCGGCATGGATGAAATTCCAGATCGGGTACCGCTCGGGCCGTTCGAATTCCCAGTGGTCCTTCACCGCCGCCGCGTATTGCGCCCGCAACTCCGGGGTGAACGCGAACCGCACCAACACCCAGTAGGTGAAAAACCCGAGTTCGTCGTCCGAATGGTTCCATTCGTCGCCCATGTCGTTCCCCTGGTGGATGAATCCGGGCGTCAGGGCGACCGCCGACATCGGGCCCAGGATGTTGGCCAGATACCCGCTCTTCGCGAACAATCCCATCGCGCGGTCCCGGTACCGGTCGTCCCCGGTCATCCGGTACGCCAATTGCAACGACGCCGTGATCTCGGCGCTGTTGAGGCGCCGGTCGACGATCGAAGGCGGGAACCAGTTCACGTACTCCGGATTCCAGCGACCCCACAGCGTCGGCTTCCCGTCCACGTCCACCAGATACAGGTCGTGCGCGAGGATGTGGTCCACGATCCGCACGAAGTTCGTCGCGACCCGCGACCGCTCGGCGGCATTCCGGGCCACCAACTCCCACATCACCGCGTGCGCGAAGGTCTGCGAGCAGATCTCGTCGCTGCTGGTGTGCCCTTTCCACTCCCAGTTCGGGTCCGGCGCGTCCCGCCAGCGGTCCGGATCGGAGAACTTGAACCCGCGCCGTTCGAACGTCCGCGCGGGAAACCCCGCGTTGGTGTGGATCGTCTGCGTGCGTTCCAGCGCGCCGAACGATTCCCACGCCTGGCGCCGCGTTTCTTCCTCGTGGGTCACCCCGTACCGCGCGGCAAGACTCCCGATGTAATAGCTCGTCCAACCGCCGTCGTTGTCGGTGTCGATCATCTCGCTGCTCGTGATGTCGCCCGGGCGCCGCAGACGCCGCTCGGCGGTGAAGCCGAAACGGAGGTTCCGGGACCGCACCTTGCGGTGATACCACTCCGCCTTCTCCGCCAGCGTCGTCCGATGGAATCCGATCCGGTTCAAACCGGTCTTGGTCAGCACCCACAACTGCCCGTCGCGATCGGTCGCCAGATCGACCACGGCGTCGTCGCGCAGCCAGCGGCGGCCGGCGTAGAGGCGGATGCCGTGATCCGCGGTCAACGGCGCGCCGTCGGCCACGGTGCCGTTATGGTCCGGGGACGGCGTCGCCGCATCGCGCCGGAAGAACGCGCCCCGGATCGTCCCCACCCAGACGCCGTTGGAAGCCGCATGCAGCGCCGTGATGTCGGTGCAGGGCAAACGGAGCTCGGGCGGCCCGGCCCGACCCGCCGTTGCGCCGCCCTCCGGATCCACGATCCGCAGTCCCCTGCGGGTGCCCAGCCACACGCGCCCACCCCGCGAGGCCAGGGCCGTCACCCCGGTCGCGTCGAAGGCGCGAATCCGTCCGTCGACGCCGATCCAGGGCTTGCCCGGCGCGCCGTTCCAAACACGGATGTCGGACATTCCCGCGTAGAGGTTCTCGCGAAGGCGTCCGTCGGCATCGGCCCGGGCATGGATCCCATGCCCCGCCAGCCACACCGACCCGTCGGCCTCCGCCACGATGTGGGTGTACCGATTCGTGCCGACCGATCCGAACGGGACGCCGTTGCGGGCGTTGGAGAGCCAACGATCCGCCAAAAGCCAATACAGATCGCCGTCGGGCGACGCCGTAATGTCGACGACGGGTTTGCCGGCGAGGGACCGATGGCTGGCGTCGGGGGCGAGGGTGTCCCCGAAGACCCGGGCCAACCCGCGGTCGGTCAGGACGTGGACGACGTTCTCGCGGTCGACGACGAGTTTGCGGTAGGTCGCGCCATCGAGTTCCGGGGCGTGGCGGATGGGTTCGGCGGCATCCTGCCAGAACGGTTCGTCGGGGATCGGGCCCGCCAACGAACGCAGGGCCAGAAACAACAACAGGACATGGGCGCGGGACACTCCCGCAGTCCAGCATCCGTCGCGGAAAAAGGCCAGTCCCCACGCGCGGGACGGCCCAAGGCGCGGCCCGGCGGGGCGCCTTGTTCGGACGCCCGCAAAAGCACCTTTCCGGACCGCTTGGCCCCGTGTCTTCGCGGGAAATCCTTCCCTGCCCCCGGGGCCCATGGACGGGCCCAACCCCGCCGAGGAGCGCCCCCGGCCGCATCGCATTTCAAAAAACCCTTCGCTGTGCGAACGGGCTCCTGCAACATTGCTCCATGCGCAAGCGGCGAGAGGCCCGCGAAAAGGCCGTCCAATTCCTGTTCCAGCACGACATGAATCCTCCCGAGGATCTCGGGCTGGCTTTCGAACAATTCTGGCACAACTCCCGCCTGAACGTGTTTCTCGACGGCCGCGGCCCCACCTGGGGCGAGAAAGTCGAGCTGCCCCCAGCCTCCGAAGAGGACACGGCGACCCGCCAGTTCGCCGAGGGACTCGTGCGCGGCGTGCTCGAGAACCGGGACCGCATCGACGGGATCCTCGTCAAACAGGCCCACAACTGGGACATGCACCGCATGGCCGTGGTCGACCGCAACATCATGCGGCTCGCCATCTACGAGATGCTCTGCCGCGACGACATCCCGCCCGTGGTCTCCATCAACGAGGCCGTCGACATCGCCAAGAAGTTCTCCACGGCGGAGAGCGGCAAGTTCGTGAACGGCATCCTCGACAAGGTGAAGGACGCGATCCTGCGCCCGGCACGCACCGCGAAGGATGCCCCCGCGCCGTGAAATTCGCGGACCTGCACCTCCACACCCACTTCTCGGACGGCACCTTCTCCCCCGAGGAGTTGTCCCTGCGCGCGCGGGAAGCGGGTCTGTCGACCGTCGCGCTGACCGACCACGACACCCTCGAGGGTTGCCCGCGCATGCGCGAGGCCTGCGCCAAGGAGGGACTCGAGTTCGTGCCCGGCACCGAGCTCACCGCCGACACCGCCGGGCAGGAGGTCCACGTCCTCGGCTATTGGATCGACGAGAATTCCCCCGCCCTCCAGTCCGAGTTGGCGCGCTTCCAAAAGGTCCGCCATACCCGCATCGAGGAGATGGTCGCGCGGCTCAATGCCTGCGGCGTCCCCCTCCGGGCCGAGACGGTTTTCGAAATCGCCCGGTGCAATTCGCCCGGGCGCCCGCACCTCGCCCGCGCGCTGGTCGAGGGTGGCTATGCCAACGACTTCGACCACGCCTTCGACCGCTTCCTCAAGAAGGGCCGCGCCGCCTGGGTGCCCAAGGCCCGCATGAAGGCCGCGGACGCCATCCGCCTCATCCACGATGCCGGCGGCGCCGCGGTGCTGGCGCATCCCGGGCTCTACCGCAACGACGGCATCATCCCGCGCCTCGCCGCGGAAGGGCTCGACGGCGTGGAGTGCTGGCACACCAAGCATTCCGGCGAAGCCTCCGCCAACTACGTGCGCATCGCCACCTCGCTCAACCTCGCCACCACCGGCGGCAGCGATTGCCACGGCATGGCCAAGGGGCAACCGCTCGTCGGCACGGTCCGCATCCCCACCGCCCACGTGGAAGCCATCCACGCCCGCAGGCCTTCCCGCCTGCCCGCCGCCCCCTGACCCCTCTCGATCCATGGGATTCTTCGACAAGATCAAGTCGGCCATCACCCGCACCACCTCGGCGCTTTCGCACGAGATCAAACGCATCGTCTCCCGGTCGCCGCGGCTCACCGGCACCAGTCTCGAGGAACTCGAATCCGCCCTCCTCGGGGCCGACCTCGGCCTGCCGGTCACCCAGCAGATCATCGCCGCGGTCCGCCTCGGCTACGAATCCCAGGGCCGCAGCGGCCTCGACGTCTTCGAAATCGCCGCGCGCGAGGTCGAGAAATCCCTCTCGACCGCCGACTCCGCCCTGATCCGCCGCGCCGACGGCCCCACCGTGGTCTCGATCGTGGGCGTCAACGGCACGGGCAAGACCACGACGTCGGCCAAGCTCGCCCATCTCGTGCAGCAACAAGGTGGCACCGCGGTGCTCGCCGCGTGCGACACCTTCCGCGCCGCCGCCATCGAGCAACTCCGCCTCTGGGGCGAACGCCTCGGCGTCCCGGTGATCGCCGGCGCCTACCAGGCCGATCCCGCCGCCGTCGCCCACGACGCCATCACCGCGGCCATCGCCCGGGGCGCCACCTATCTCTTCGTCGACACCGCCGGCCGTCTCCATACCAAGCACAACCTGATGCAGGAACTCGCCAAGGTGCACCGCGTCATGGAAAAGAGGCTTCCCGGCGCGCCCCACGAGGTGCTCCTCGTGCTCGACGGTTCCAGCGGCCAGAACGCCATCAACCAGGCCCGCGAGTTCAACAAGATCACCCGCCTCACCGGCCTCGTCGTCACCAAACTCGACGGCACCAGCAAGGGCGGCGTGGTCGTCGCCATCCAGCGCGAACTCGGCATCCCCGTCAAATTCGTCGGGGTCGGCGAGCAACCCGACGACCTCCAGCCTTTCGTTGCCCGCGACTTCGCCAACGCCCTCTTCGAGGTGAAGTCCTGACCGGGCCCGCGCGCGCCGCCCCCGTCCCATGGCCTCCCGATTCAACGATGCCGACCGCCTCCATCTCCGGCGTGCCCTGCGCCTCGCCGCACGGGCCACCGGCGAAACCGCGCCCAATCCCCTCGTCGGGGCCGTGATCGTCCGCCGCGGCCGGGTGCTCGGCGAAGGCTGGCACCACCGGGCCGGGGATCCCCACGCGGAGATCGAGGCGATCCTCGATGCCGGCCGCCGCGGCCATGCGCTGGAAGGCGCCACGCTCTACGTCACGCTCGAGCCCTGCTCCACCCAGGGACGCACCCCGCCCTGCACCCGGGCGATCGTCCGCGCCGGGTTCGCCCGCGTCGTCGTCGCCGCCACCGACCCCAATCCGCGCCACGCCGGCCGGGGCCTGAAACTCCTCGCCCAGCGCGGCGTGCGCGTCGACGCCGGCCTGTTCGCCGAGGACGCCGCGCGGCTCAACGCGGGGTTCAACCATTGGATCGTCCGCCGCGAACCGCTCGTCACCCTCAAGGCGGCGTTCACCCTCGACGGGAAGATCGCCACCGCCACCGGGGATTCGAAATGGATCACCAACGCGAAGGCACGCGCCCACTCGATGCGGATGCGTCTCTCCCACGACGCCATCCTGGTGGGCGTGAACACGGTGCTGGCCGACGACCCCGCGCTGACGATCCGCTCGGGACGCACGGAACGCTGCCACCGGCGGCTGGTGCTCGACACCAAGGCGCGCACCCCGCTTTCCGCGAAACTCCTGACCGACGCCCATGCCGCCCTCACCACGGTGGTCGTCGGCGAGTCCGCGCCGAAGTCCCGGGTGGCGGCGCTGGAACGCCGGGCCACGGTCTGGCGCGCGCCCGACCAAGCCGGCCGCGTCGACCTGTCGTGGCTGCTGCGGCGACTCGGCGAGGAAGGCGTGACCAGCCTGTTGGTCGAGGGCGGCGGCGAGGTGCACGCCGGATTCCTCGCCCACCGCCTGGCCCACCGCGTCGCATTTTTCTACGGGGCGATGGTCATCGGCGGCACGAAAGCGCGCCGCGGGATCGCCGGCGATGGATTCCAGTCCGTCGAGGCGGCGCCAAAACTCCGCGATCTTCGCGCGCGCCGCTTCGGCTCCGACCTGCTCCTCGAGGCCGATCTGGCCTGAGCCGCCCCTGAAATCTCCTTCCAAACCCGTCTTTCCCGCCTAGGCTCCGCGCCGCTTTACCCATAGGTATCATGAGCAAGCAGTTCTTCCCGAAGATCGGGAACATCCAGTTCGAGGGTCGCGATTCCAAGAATCCCCTCGCGTTCAAGCACTACGACGCCGACGAACTCGTCGAGGGCAAATCGATGCGGGACCACCTGCGTTTCGCGGTGGTGTACTGGCACACCATGCGCGGCGCCGGCGGCGACATGTTCGGCTGGGGCACCGCCCAGCGCCCCTGGCAAACCGGCGAGGGCACCGTCCGCGAGGCCGTCGCCCGGGCGCACGCCATGTTCGAGTTCACCTCCAAGATCGGCGCGCCCTTCTATTGCTGGCACGACCGCGACGTCGCCCCCCATGGAAAGACCCTTGCCGAGTCGAACAAGAACTTCGATGCCGTCGCCAAGGTCCTGAAACAACTCCAGTCGGACACCGGCATCCGGTTGCTCTGGGGCACCGCCCAGAATTTCGTCCACCCGCGCTACGTCCACGGCGCCGCCACCAGCTGCAGCGCCGACGTGTTCTGCTTCGCCGCCGCGCAGGTGAAGAAGGCGATGGAGTGGACCCACGAGCTCGGCGGCCAGGGCTACGTGTTCTGGGGCGGACGCGAGGGTTACTCGACCCTCCTCAACACCGACATGAAACGGGAACTCGACCATCTCGGCCGGTTCCTCCACATGGCCGTCGCCTACAAGAAGAAGATTGGGTTCAAGGGCTCGTTCTTCATCGAGCCCAAGCCCAAGGAACCCACCCGCCACCAGTACGACTCCGATGCCGCGGCCTGCCTCAATTTCCTCCGCGAGTACGGCCTGTTGGAGCACTTCCAGCTCAACATCGAGGTCAACCACGCGTGGCTCGCCGGCAAGACGATGGAACACGAACTCGAGGTGGCCGGTTCCGCCGGCGCGCTCGGGTCCATCGACGCCAACATGGGCGACTACTTCCTGGGTTGGGACACCGACCAGTTCCCCACCGATCTCTACCTCACCGCCCAGACGATGCTCCGCATCCTGAAGTACGGCGGGCTGAAGACGGGCGGCGTCAATTTCGACGCCAAGGTGCGGCGCGAGAGCTTCACGCTCGAGGACCTCTTCATCGCCCACATCGCGGGCATGGATGCCTTCGCGCGCGGGCTCAAGGCCGCCGCCGCCATCCGCAAGGACGGGCGCATCGACGGGTTCGTGAAGAGCCGGTATCGCAGTTGGAACGCCGGCATCGGCTCGCGGATCGAGTCGGGCAAGGCCACCTTCGCCGACTGCGAGAAGCACGCGCTGGCCCTCGGCGAGGTCAAGGACCTCGAGAGCGGCCGCCAGGAACTGCTCGAGTCGATCCTCAACGAGCACATCTGACCCCGGCACCGCGGGGTCCCGCGGCCTAGGACAACACCATCCACAACGGGGTGCCCGGGATTGATTCCCCGAGGCACCCCGTTTGCATGATGGCCATGCTCCCCGCATCCCGCGCGGGGGTTGGCGGCCCCCTCGTCGCGCCGCTCTCGATTGGCGCCATCGCGCGGAAAGAGGCGGCCCGGGACGCCAAGTCGCGTCGCCGGTCACGGATCTTCCGTGATATCCCGTCTCATCGAGCCTCGCCCTTGGGCCCTTTTGCTCGCGACATCATGCAAAGGACCCGGCGGTCGTCCCATGGACCGCGGTCACCGCTCACCGCCCGCCCGAGAGGGCGTTCCACGCCGCGCCGTAGGCACCCGCCAAATCGCCCAGTTCCGCGGGCACGACCCGCACCCGCGAACCGCCCGGCCTCCACTCGAACCGCTCCAGATCCTCCCGCAACGGCCCGAACAACGCCTCGCCCGCGCGCGCGATCCCGCCCCCGACGATCACCACTTCCGGATCCAGCACGTTGACGAGCGACGCGATCGCGGCCGCCAACGCCTTCGTCGAACGCAACCAGAGACGCGTCGCCTCGGCATCGCCCGCACGGTGCGCGTCCACCAACTCCAGCGTGGTGCGGAATCGGCCGCCGCTCCGTTCCCGGATGTTCTTGTTGCCGATCTCGCCCTCGATCGAACCCGGGGCATTGACGGAATCGGGAGCGCCCTCGAAATCCACGGTGACATGGCCGAGGTGCCCGGCGCGTCCCAGATGCCCGCGCAACAGGTGTCCGTCGACCATCGCGGCGCCGCCGACGCCGGTGCCGAGGGTGAAGAGGATCGCGTTGGTCGCGCCGCGGGCAGCGCCCTTCCAGATCTCGCCGAGCAACGCCGCCTGGGCGTCGTTGAGCACCGGGACAGGGCGCGTCGCGCCCAGCCACGCGGTCCAGTCCAGCCCCTCGAGGCCGGACAACCGCCCCGGCATGAAAGCGATCGACCTCCCGTCGCGGGCGGTCAATCCCGGGGCCGAAAGGCCGATCGCGTTGGCCGCGCCGTGGGCACGCGCAAAATCCGAGGCCAGCGCGCGCACCTTGTCCGCCCATTCGCGGTCGCGGTCCACGAACGGCACGTTGGCTTCCGCGAGAAGGCCGCCCTCTGCGGACACGCAGACAGCCTTGATGCTGGATCCGCCGAGATCGATGCCGACGACGTGGGACATGGGTGGTCGGGACGGAGGATCAGAGCTTCTCGCGGTTGGCGAACCCCGAGTCCAGATCGTGCCAGTGTTCGATGTCCTCCTCGCCT
>WBXI01000115.1 GCA_008933025.1 Verrucomicrobiota bacterium | reverse complement strand
TCCTGCTCCGGTTGCTTGACGCGGTCGACCTCGGCCTGGTCGACGATGTCGATCTCGAGGTTGCGGAGCTTGATGTAGATCTCGTCGAGATCCTCGGGCGTGACGAGATTCTCGGGCAGGGCGTCGGTGATGTCGCCGTAGGTGAGGTATCCCTGCTCCTGGGCGAGGCGGACCAGTTCCTTGATCTTCTCGGTGATGTCGACGCCGGAGGAGCTCTTGACCGTGCCGATGGTGGTGAGGGCATCGGGGTCGCCGTTGCCGGGGGCAGGAGGGGTGCCGGGAGCGACGGGTGCCTTGGGGCCCGCCGGCGCCTTCGGAGCGGCAGGGCCACCCTTGGGAGGCGCGGCTGCTTTCGGTGCGGGGGAAGCTTTGGCGGCGGCACTCTTGGACGCAGCGGCACCCTTGGACGCGGTGGATACCGCGGCCGGGCCGGCTGCGGGTGCCGTCGGCGGGGCGGCCTTGCGGGCGGCGGGCCCGGGCGATGCCTTCGGCGAAGGTTTGTCGGACTTGGCGTGTTCGGACTTCGCCACCTTCTCCGGCTTTTTGGCCGAGCGGGCCGGGGCCTTGGCTGGAGCCTTCTTCTCTTTCGTCTTAGGCATAATGGAAGCCGCCCGGCCAGAGCCGGGCGGTCATTCGAGCGGCGCAGTATCCGGGCCGCATTTCGTCAAGTCAAGGGCGCGAAAAACGCACGGCCCCGGGAACACGGTCTTGCCCGTGATCCCCGGGGCCGTGCCGGGACGCCTCGGGTGGCTACTTTCCGGCGGCGGGCTTGGCCGGTTGTTGCTTCTGGAGCTTCTCAAGGTCGGCGGCCTTGATCACCTCGATCTTGGCGCCTTTGTCCAGTTCGGCCTTGCTCGGCACCTTGATGATGTCGCTCGTGACCGGTTGCGCCGTGGCGCCCGCGGCACTCTTGTCGTCGCCCGCCGCCTGGATCCCGATCAACTCGATCTCGAACATCAGGGTGGCGAAGGGCGGGATTCGCGGGGGCGATCCGGCATCGCCATACGCGAGGCCGGCGGGGATGAAGAACTGCCATTTCGAACCGACGGTCATGAGCTGCACGCCTTCGGTCCAACCCTTGATGACCCGGTTGAGCGCGAACTTGGCCGGTTCGCCGCGGGTGTACGAGCTATCGAATTCCTTCCCGTCCAGCAACGTTCCCCGGTAGTGGCAGGTGACGGTGTCGTCGGCCTTGGGCTTGGCGGTGCCGGTGCCGGCCTTCAGCACCTTGTATTGCAAGCCGCTGGCGAGGGCGACCACGCCTTCCTTCTTGGCGTTCGCGGCGAGGAACTCCGCTCCCTCCTTCTGGTTTTTGGCGATTTCCGCCTGCTTCTTCTCGTCGTTCTTCCGGCTGACCTCGGCCTGCATCACCCCGAAAACCTTCCGCGCCTCGTCCTTGGTGATGATGGCCTTGCCGGTGACCCATTCGGCGAACCCGCGCGCGATCGCGTCGTCGGGGGCTTCGTAACCGAGCTTCTTGACCCGCGTGACCATGTCGTCCGCGATCATGGCGCCAAGGGTATAGCCATTCCGTTCCGCGACGGATTTGAACTTCGCATCGATCTCCGCCGGGATGAGGGGAGGGGCGTTGGTTGCCTTCTTGGCGGGGCCGGCGGGCGCTTTGGCCGTGCCGGGATTCTGCGCGAGGGCACCGAGGCCCGCCGCAATGCCGAGTACCATCAGGAATCGCTTCATATTTGTCGTGTGGATGCCGGGACATCGTTTTTCCCGGCGTGAAACGCCTTGGATGTAGCAGCGACTCCGGGGGAAGTCTAGAGCGCGGGTGGTCCGTCGCGGGCGGCCGTGCATCGCGTCGCCGTTGGCACCCGGGTCGCCGCGTCGCCGAGGGTCGGTTGGGGCGAACGCCCGGAATTCCATGGCCCGGCCCAACGCACCCGGGAAGCCGACCCACGGTGGGAACTGCGCGCGCGGGTTGGCGGCCGGCGCTTCAAGCCCGAGCCCAATGCCGCCGGAACGCCTCCACCGCTTTGGCCCGGTGGCTCAGGCGGTTCTTGGTGTCGTCCCCCAGCTCGGCGAAGGATTGGTGGTGGCCCTCCGGGACAAACAACGGGTCGTAACCGAATCCGGCGCTTCCCGTGGCCTCGCGGCGGATACGGCCCGGGCAACTTCCCTCGAAAAACCGGGCTTGGGCGGCGAGATCCGCGGCGGAGGCCCCCGGTTGGACCGGGACCAGGGCGAGCACGCAGCGGAAGCGGGCCGTCCGCCGTTCGTCGGGGGTTTCCGCCAGCAGACGCAGCAACTTCGCGTTGTTCGCCGCGTCCGGGGAATTGCCGGGGACACCGGAATCCAATGCCGCGAAACGCGCGGAGAGGACTCCCGGCGCGCCGTCCAAGGCGTCGACCTCCAGTCCGGAATCGTCGGCCAGTACCCACCCGGCGCCCAGTCCGCACGTGTCGGCGCCGAGGTAGGCGGCCCACGCGACGGCCTTGAGCAGCGCGTTGCCGGCGAACGATTCGGCGGACTCGACGACGTCGATCCGCGCGTTGGTGTCGCGGAGCGAGAGCACGAGGAATCCGGGCCCGAGGAGCGAGCGCAATTCCCCGACCTTGTGGGCGTTGGCGGTGGCGACGAACAAAGCGTGCATGGGGAGGGCCGGTGATCGGGGTTCGGTGTTCCGTGTTCGGACCGGCCACTGATGACAGGCCGCCGAAAATCGAAAACCGAAAACTGACGGCCGGTACAATCTCCGATTGAACGCCGTTGCCCCGACCGGGGTCGGTGGGGCATACCAGTCGCCCATGATTTCCGCAGATGCCGTCAACGCCGCGGTCGTGGAGTCCTCGGGATTCCTCGAGCCCCTCTTCGCCGAGATCAACAAGTGTGTCGTCGGGCAGCGCTATCTCGTCGAACGACTGGTCATCGGCTTGCTGGCCAACGGGCATGTTTTGCTGGAAGGCGTTCCCGGACTCGCGAAGACGCTGTCGGTCAAAACCCTCGCCACCGCCCTCCACACCCGGTTCTCCCGGATCCAGTTCACGCCCGACATGCTCCCGGCGGACGTCGTCGGCACCCAGATCTTCAACCCCGGCGCCGGCACGTTCAGCATCCGGCGCGGGCCGATCTTCGCCAATCTCGTGCTCGCGGACGAAATCAACCGCGCGCCCGCCAAGGTGCAGTCCGCGTTGCTCGAGGCGATGCAGGAACGGCAGGTGACCATCGGCGACCAGACTTTCAAACTCGAGGAACCGTTCCTCGTGCTGGCCACGCAGAATCCGATCGAACAGGAAGGCACCTACGCGCTGCCCGAGGCGCAGGTCGACCGCTTCATGCTGAAGCTCAAGGTCGGGTATCCCTCGCGCGCCGAGGAACGCCTGATCCTCGACCTCATGGCCCGGACCAGCGGGTTGCCCTCGGCCCAAGCGGTCGTCGGCCCCGAGCAGATCCTGAGGGCGCGCGAGGTCATCAACGACCTGCACGTCGACGAAAAGATCCGCGACTACATCGTCGACATCGTGTGCGCGACCCGGGATCCGGAGGATTACAACCTGCCGCTGAAGGAACTGATCCAGTTGGGGGCGTCGCCGCGGGCGACGATCGCGCTGACGTTGGCGGCGAAGGCGAACGCCTTCCTGCGCGGCCGGGGCTACGTGACGCCGCAGGACGTGAAGAGCGTGGGTCTGGACGTGTTGCGCCACCGGGTGGCCATCACCTACGAGGCCGAGGCCGAGGAGAAGACGCCGGAAATGATCGTGCAGCGCATCCTCGACGAACTCCCGGTACCCTGAGCGCGGCGGACGGCGGGGCGCAGGCCACGCCGACCCCATGATTGTCCCGCGATGATTCCCAAGGAACTGCTCAAGAAGATCCGGCAGATCGAGATCCGGACCCGCCGGCTCGTGACCGAGTCGCTCGCGGGCCAGTACCATTCCGCGTTCAAGGGGACGGGGATGGATTTCGAGGAAGTCCGCGAATACCAGCCGGGGGACGAGGTGCGGACGATCGACTGGAACGTCACGGCCCGCATGAACCACCCGTTCGTGAAGAAGTTCCGGGAAGAACGGGAGCTGACGGTGATGTTGGCGGTGGACCTGAGCGGGTCGGGACTGTTCGGGTCGGGGGAGCACTCGAAGCGGGAGCTCGCGGCGGAGCTCGCGTCGGTGCTGGCGTTCAGCGCCATCCGCAACCAGGACCGGGTGGGCCTGGTGCTGTTCACGGAGACGGTGGAGCATTACCTGCCGCCGAGGAAAGGCCGGCGGCACGTGCTGCGGGTGGTCCGGGACATCCTGTTCCGCACGCCGAAATACCGGGGCACGAGCGTCAACGGCGCGCTCGAGTTCGTGAACCGGGTCCTCCACCACCGTGCCATCGTGGTGTTGGTGTCCGATTTCCTCGGGGAGACCAACCTCGGCCGGGCCGAGGTGATGGCGCATCTCCGGCGCAAGGCGCTGCACAGCGAGACCCTTGGCCGCATGTCCGCCACCACGCTGCGGCAGGTGTCCCGACGGCACGACGTCGTCGCCGTGCAGGTCATCGATCCCTACGAACTCAGCCTGCCCAACTTGGGCCGCCTGGTGCTGAAGGACGCGGAGACGGGCGAGGTGGTGGAGGTGAACACCGGGGACGAACGGCGTCGTCTGGCGTTCGAGGCGCGCGGAACCAAGACGCTCGCGGAACTCGACCGGCTGTTCCGGAGCGCCAACGTCGATGCCATCCGGGTGCGGACCGACGAACCGTACGAGGAGGCCTTGGCCCGGTTCTTCGACACGCGGGAAAAAAGGAGGCGGCATTGAGGCGTTTTCCCGCGGGCATGGGGCGGTGGGTGATCCGGGTCGTGGCCGTGGCCGCGTTGGCCCGTGCCGGCGTGCCGGCGTTCGCGCTCGCGGTGGCGACCAACCCGGCTCCGGCGGCCCGGGTGGCCGGCGGGCCGGCGCCGGGCGGAACGCGGGTTCCGTCACCGCCGGCATCGACGAACGCCCCGATCCGCGACATCCACGACGCCGTGGAGATTCCCGATCCGTGGCGCCACGCCCCGCGGATGGCGGCGGCGGGACTCGCCCTGGGCGCGGCCGTGGCGGGCACGTGGCTTTGGTTGCACCGGCGCAAGGCCGCGGCGGCGGGCGCGGCGCCCGAGAATCCCGCGGACATCGCGCGGCGCCGGTTGGACGCGGCACGGGCCGTGTGGTCCGACCCGCGGGCCTTCGGCATCGAGGTGTCGGCGGCGCTGCGCGAATACCTCGAGGCCCGGTACGGGCTGCGCGCGCCGGAACAGACGACGGAAGAGTTCCTGGAGGACCTGCGGGCCCGCCCGTTGCTCGAGACGCGGCACCAGGGCGTGCTCGCGGCATTCCTCGAGCAGTGCGACCTCCTCAAGTTCGCGGGGGCCCGGCCCGGTTCCGGCATGGCCGAACAACTCCTCGAGTCGGGACGGCGGGTGGTCGACGAGACCGATCCCGTTCCCCCGGTGGCCGCGCCGGCCGCGCCCGCGAAGGAGGCGTCGCGATGAGATTCGACTCGCCCTGGTGGTTGCTGGCGTTGGCGGTGTTGCCGCTGGTGGCGTGGCTCCGGGGTCGCTCGGGCCGCGACTCGGCGTTCCTCTATTCCGCCGTGTCCCTCGTGAAGGGCATCACCGCGCTGTCGCGGTCCCAGGCCGGGGCCTTTTTGGTCAAGCTGCGCTGGCTCGTGCTGGCCCTGTTGGTCCTGTCATTGGCCCGCCCGCAATTGGGTTCCGGGCGCGCCCCGCTCCGCGCCAGCGGCATCGACATCACCGTCGCCTTCGATCTTTCGGGCTCGATGCTCGCCGAGGATTTCGAGCTCAAGGGGGAACGCGTGAACCGGGTGACCATCGCCAAGGACGTTCTGGGGTCGTTCATCGACGGAAGGCCGAACGACCGCATCGGCCTGGTGGTGTTCGCGGGGCGCGCCTACATCGCGGCGCCGCCGACGCTCGACCACGATTTCCTGCGGCGGAACCTCGAGCGTTTGGACACGCTGCGCGAGCAGGGGACGGCGATCGGTTCCGCGCTGGGGGCGGCGGTGAACCGTTTGCGCGACCTCAAATCGAAGAGCCGCATCGTGGTGTTGATGACCGACGGGCAGAACAACGCGGGCGACATCCCGCCGTTGACGGCCGCGGACGCGGCGAAGGCGCTCGGGGTGAAGGTCTACACCATCGGCGTGGGCACCCATGGCACGGCACCGACGCCCGTCGGCATCGACGGTGCCGGCCGCAAGGTCTACCGGCAGATGGCGGTGGACATCGACGAGGACACGCTGCGGGAAATCTCGGCGCGGACCGGGGGCAAGTACTACCGGGCGGACAACACCCAGGCGATGCGGTCGATCTACGCGGAGATCGACCGGTTGGAGAAGAGCGACATGGAGATGCCGAAGTTCGCCTACTGGGACGAGATGATGCAGTACCTTGCGGCGCCGGCGTTCGCGTTCTTGCTGCTGGAGATCGTGCTCGCGAACACCGTGTGGAGGAAACTGCCGTGAACCGGAAACCGTGCGGGAGGCAACCATGAGTTTCGCGACGCCGTTGTACCTCGCGTTGCTGGCGGTGGGCGCGCCGCTGTTGCTGGTGTTCCTGGTCTGGACCTGGCGCCTGAAGCAGAAGGCGGTGGCGCAGTTCGTGCGCTCGCGGTTGCTGGCGCAGTTGACCGTCGGCGTCTCCGCGTGGCGGCAGCAGGCGAAGCGCGCGATGCTCTACGCCGCGGCCCTCGTGCTCCTCCTGGCGTTGGCGCGGCCCCGGATCGGTTTCGACGAGCAGGAGGCGCACGGCTCGGGACTCGACATCATCGTGTGCTTCGACGTGTCGCGTTCCATGGCGGCGACGGACATCAAGCCGGACCGGTTGACCCGCGCGAAGCTGGCGGCCCAGGACCTGGCGAAATCGGCGAAGGGCGACCGGTTGGGGTTGGTGCCGTTCGCGGGCACCGCTTTCCTCCAGTGTCCGCTGGCGCTCGATCCCGAGGCGTTCCGCCAGAGCGTGGGCGCGCTCGACACCGAGACCATCCCCGATCCGGGCACGGCGATGGTCGAAGCCATCCGCGAGGCGCGGATGGGTTTCCGGCAGGAGTCGGGGGCGACGCGGGTGATCCTGGTGATGACCGACGGCGAGGACCACGAACCCCGGGCCGTGGAAGCGGCGAAGGAAGCGTATGCCGACGGCATCCGCGTGTTCACGATCGGCATCGGCACCCCCGCCGGCGAGGTGCTGCGGACGGCGGATCCGTACGGAAACCCGGTGTTCGTCCGCGACGAGACGGGGAATCCCGTCCGGAGCCGGTTGAACGAGAAACTCCTCGCGGACGTGGCGGCGGCGGGCGGTGGGTTCTACCTGCCGATGCAGAACGCGCAGACGATGCGCACGCTGTACGAGCGGGGGTTGGCGCCGTTGCCGCGCGGGGATTTCGCGGGTGGCAAGGTCCGCCAATGGCACGAGCGTTTCCAATGGCCCCTGGCGCTGGCGGTGGTGCTGTTGCTCGCCGAGTTCCTGTATCCGGAGGTGCGGCGGGCGGCGGCGATGCGGCCGTCGGACGGGGCGGGGGACGTGGGATCGAATGAAGCGACGGGAGGCAAGCGATGACACGGCAAGGGGCAAGGCGATGGATGGCGGCGGTCGTGGCGGCGGCGGCGTGCGGCGCGCCGGTCTGGGCGTCGCCGGAAACGGCGCGCGAGCAGTTGGAGCGACGCCAGTATCCGGCGGCGCGTTCCGAGTACGAACGGTTGCTGTCGGGGCGACCCGACGACGCGCGCCTGGCCTACAACGCGGGCGTGGCGGCGTTCCGGCAGCAGGATCTCGACGGGGCCGCGCGGCATTTCGAGTCGGTGCTGGGCGCGGGCGACCTGCGGTTGCAGGAACGCGCCTACTTCAACCTGGGCAACACCCGCTTCCGGCAGGGCGAGGCCGCCGCCGATCTCCCGGAGAAACAGCGGTTGTGGCAGGACGCGGAAAAACATTTCGAGGCGGCCCTCGGGTTGAATTCCTCCGACGTCGACGCCAAGGCCAATCTCGACGCCGTCCGCCAGCACCTCGCCGCATTGCCGCGGCCCCAGCAACCGCCCGACGGCCAGTCCAAGGACAAGGACAAGCAGAAGCAGGGCGAGAAGGACAAGAAGCCCGGCGACCCGAACGATCCGTCGCAAAAAGACGGCGAGAAGGGCGATTCCCAGGAGAAGAACGAATCGGGCAAATCCGGGAAACCCAAGGACGACGCGTCGAAGGAGAAGGGCCAACCGAAGGACGGGGATTCCCAGCAGGGCGAATCCAACAAGGACCAACCCGGGATGGAGCAGAACCAGAAGAAGCCGCAATCGGACAAAGGCGACGGATCGAAGAAGGGCGAGGGAAAAGGGGGCGAGGAGAAGGGGGCGAGGGACGGGAAAGACGGGGGTGAACCGCGCGGCAAGGAGGGAAGTCCACAACGCGCCGAATCCGGTGCGAACGGGGAGGGGCAGGGCGCGGGCGTCGAACCGGAGACGCCCGAAGGCCAGATGGCGGTGCGATTCGCGGAGCGGTTGCTGGACGGCCACAAATCCCAGGAGCGCGCCTTGATCTGGCGTCCGGCGGGCAACGGACGCGAGACCGGCGCGATCCAGGGGCGGAGGAAAACATGGTGAGGCGTTTTCTGGGGTGGCTGTTGTTCGCGGCGGCGGCCTGCGGTGCCGGGCAACGCCTGGCCGCTGCGGCCGAGGTGCAGGTGTTGGCCGACCGGTCCAGCATCGAGTTCGGCGAGACGGTCGGCGTCCAGATCGTGATCCCCGGTTCCCAAAACGCCCCGGCTCCCGCGTTGCCCAACCTGCCGGGCGTCCGCATGCGGTACCTCGGGCTGTCGTCGCACATGGAGATGAACAACGGCCAGACGTTCGTCTTCTCGAAGCACCGCTACATCTTCAAGCCCGACACCACCAACGATCTGGTCATCCCGTCGTTCCCGCTGCGCATCGGCAACCAGACGCTCCGGTCGACGCCGCTCCGGATCGCGGTCTTGCCCGCCGAGACCCACCAGGAACCGGCCTGGCTGAAGCTGATCGTCCCCGAGGGACAGCGCGTCGTCGGCGAATCGTTCCCGGTCGAATTGCAGCTTTATTACCAGGCCATCCGGGATCCGGAGGCGCCGCGGTTCAACCTCGACGGCTTCCTGCTGGGGAGAGGACAGCAACCGGTCCAGGCGGCCACCGCGCGGGACAACGAAACCTGGAGCATCGTCACCTGGCGTTTCGCGGCGACCGCCACCAAGGCAGGCACGTTGTCCGTCGGGCCCGCCGAGATGGACGTCACGCTGGTGATGGGGCGCAGCGCGCGGAATGGTTCGGTGCTCGACGAATTCTTCGGGGGCGGACGCGAGATGAAACGCGTGACGTTGAAGAGCAAGGGCGTGTCGATCGCCGTCGTCGCCCCGCCCCGCCCGGGCCCGCCGCCCGGCTTCGCGGGTGCCGTCGGGCGCTTTGCGCTGGCCGGGACCGTGACGCCCCAGGACGCGATGGTCGGCGATCCGGTCACCCTGAATCTGGTCGTGTCCGGAAAGGGCAACCTCGAGCGGCTCGAACTCGGGCCCATTCCCGACTCGGCCGATTTCCGGGCGTACCCCGGGACCAACCGCTTCGAACCGACGGACGCCTTGGGATTCGAAGGCCGGAAGGTGTTCGAGTACGTGCTGGTGCCCGAGCAGGCGGGCATGCTGCGGCTGCCGGTGCCGCCGCTGGTTTTCTACGATCCGGAGCGGAAGACCTACGCCACATCGACCCCGCCCGCGCTGACGTTGCGGGTTCGTGGGCAGGCGTTGGCCCAGGCGTTGCCGGCGGTGGCGGGGCCGGCGGGTGGCGATTCGGCCAAGGCGGCTTCGGCGGGCATGCCGGTCTGGAAGAGCGGCCGCTCCAAAGGCCCGTGGGCCGGTGCCGGTTGGGGAACCCGTCCGTGGGTCGCCGCGGTGGCGCTGGTCCCGTGGATGGGTTGGGCCGCCGTGGGCGCGGGCGGGTGGATTCTCCGGCGTCGCCGGGCCGCCGCCGCGAGGACACCCGAACAACTCCGGACCCTCGAACTCGCGCGCTTGCGCGCCGGATTGCTCGGGCCCGATGCCGGCATGGACGCGGCCGTCCGAGCCGTGCGCCTCGCGGTCGGGCTCCGGTTGGACGCCATTCCGGACGCCGTCGCCATCGATGTCGTGGAACGCGGCGTTGCCCGCGGCGAGCTGGACGCTGACCTGGGCGACGACATCCGGGGCTTCTTCGAGGCCGTCGACGGCTGCCGGTTCGGCGGCGGGCGTGGAACCGAACCCGGCGGCATGGCGCGGACCGCGGCGGACTTGGTGGATCGATTGGCGGGAGGTTCCCGATGAGGGGCATCGCGGCCATTTTGTTGGGAGTCCTCGCGTTGGGCACGGCGTCGGGCCGCGCCGGCGACAATTGGAGCGACGCGCAGCGGTTGTTCTCGACCTCGCGTTTCCGCGAGGCGGCGGTGGTGTTGGAACGCGAGGCCAAGGCTTCGCCCCGGTCGCCCGAGGTCTGGTTCAACCTGGGACAGGCGCGGTTCCAGGCGAGCGACATCGGCCTCGCCCGGGTCGCCTGGGAGCGGGCCGCGGCATTGTCCCCGCGCGATCCCGAGATCCGCGGGGCCCTCGAACTCGCCCGGGGCAAATCCCAATCCCCCGAGGAACCGGGCTGGATCCAGGCGCTGGAATGGCTGACCCGGGAGGAATGGTCGATCCTCCTGCTGGCGGCGACGGGTTTTCTCGGCGCCACGTTCGCTGCCGGAAAATCGGTCGGGCCCGCGGTGCGCTGGATGCGTGTCGCCGCGGTGTTGGCGCATGCCGGGCTCGCGGCGTTGTGGATCGGTGCGGACTTCGCGGCGGGAAGCCGAGCGGACACGGTGGTGGTGGCCCGGGAGGCATCCCTGCTGCAATCGCCCGTGACCCAGGCGAAGCCGCTGCGGGCATTGCCCGAGGGGGCGGTGTTCCGTGCGGGCCGGACGCACGGGGCATGGGTGGAAGTGCTGCAGGACGGGCGCGGCGTCGGCTGGGTCGGCCGTGATGCGACGATCCGCATCCGCGATTAGCGGCCCGTTCGCCATCAGTCGGTCGCGTGCCCTCGCGCGGCAACCCGGAGACCTTTCCGGGCGGGTTGCCGGGCGACGGCACCCTGCACGGGCTCGACGCCCGTCGCCCGCTTTTGTTACCAACCCGGCGTGCGTTCCGAATACCTCAACGGCGCGAACCGTATCGTGGTCAAATTGGGCACCGGCGTGCTCACCGACAGCCGGAAGCGGCCCGACCTCGTCCAGTTCGCCCAGTTGGTCTCGCAGATTGCCGGCCTGCGTGCCGCGGGCCGCGAGGTCGTGGTCGTCACCTCGGGTGCGGTCGGCGCCGGCATGGGCGTGCTCGGCTACGACAAGCGGCCGGCCAGCCTGGCCGAACGCCAGGCCTGCGCCGCCGTCGGCCAGTCCCGCCTCATGGCGACCTACGACAGTCTGTTCCGTCACTTCGACCTGCCCATCGCGCAGGTCCTGCTCACCCACGACGACCTTGCGGACCACGAACGCCATCTCAATGCCCGCAACACCCTGCTGACGTTGCTCAAGCGCGGTGTCCTGCCCATCGTCAACGAGAACGACGCGGTCTCGGTCACCGAACTGAAATTCGGCGACAACGACCGCCTTTCCGCGCTCGTTGCCAGCCTGCTGCCCGCAGATCTCCTGGTCATCCTCACCACGGCCGACGGCCTGATCGAAAACTACGGCAAGGCCGACGCGCGGTTGCTCGACGTGGTGGATTCCATCGACGGTTCGATCGAGGCGATGGCGGGCGGCACGACGAGCGCGACGGCCACGGGCGGCATGGCGACGAAGATTGCCGCGGCCAGGATCGTGGTGCGTTCGGGCATTCCTTTGGTGATCGCACCGGGCCGTCGGCACGACGTGCTTGCCCGGATTCTCGCGGGCGAATCGGAGGGCACCCTGTTTCCGGCGGCCACGTCCCGGCTGTCCAGCCGCAAACGGTGGATCGCGTTCTACGATCATCCGCGCGGGACGCTGACGCTCGATGCCGGCGCGGCGCGCGCGGTGCGCGAATCCGGCCGGAGCCTGCTGGTGCCGGGCATCGCGAAATGCGAGGGCGAATTCGCCGCGGGCCAGGTCGTGCGGCTCGCGGACGCCGAAGGGGTCGAGTTCGCGCGCGGGTTGGTGCGTTTCGATGCGGCGACGATTCGGGCGCGCGGGACCGGCCGGGCGGAAGTCGTGCACCGCGACGATCTCGTGGTGCTCTGACCGGCAGGGCCCCCCTTCCAACCGGCAGGATCGGGCGTCGGGAGCGATCCCGTTGGCGAGCGCGACATGGTCCCCAAGCGGGCGGGGTCGATCACGACAGCACCGCGATGGGCCCGTCGGGCCCTTCGGCGAAGGTTGGGTCGCGTTGCGAACAGGGGGTCAGGGTGCCCGGATCGCACGCAGGAACACGTCGCCGTCGGCGGGCGCCGGCAAGCGCGTGCTGAGCCCGGTGGGATCGATGGTTCGCCATGCCGTCCAGGGCGCGCCGCCGTCGAAACGGAGGCTCTGCTCGACGTGGTAACGAAGCCCGGGCCGCGCGTGCAGGCGCAGGTTGCGGTCGGGGTCCAGCACGGGGTCGAGCAGGGGACGTTCGCCGACCACGACGATCCTCCCGGGCGCGAGCCGCGCGCGGTTCAGCGATTCGCTTCCCAGCGTTCCCACCGCATCGTGCAGCACCAGTCGGACGAATGCCGAGGTCTGGTCGGCCCGGGTGGCAAACCCGATCGACCCGACGTTGGCGTCCAAGCGCAGGGTTTGGCCCGCCGACGGCAGGAGTTCGAGTTCGTATTCGAGTTCGCCGGTGGGCACGAGGCTCGAGGACCCGATCCCGGTTCCCCCCGTGAACGCGAGGTCGCGCGCTGCATCCTTGTCCAACAGCAGGCGGACGCGGATGGCCGAAAGGTCGAGGGTCGAGTGCAGGCCCAGGGGCACCGAGCCGCCGCTGCCGGCGGCCACGATCGCCTCGCCGAGATCCATCGAGAAATCCGCCTCGGTGTCGCGCACGACGACCAGGAACGCGGTCTCGGTCGCGGCCACGCCATCCGAGACGCGGACCACGAACCGGTTGCTGCTGGGGCCTTGGGTGGGGTCCGGGGTCCAGGTGAACCGACCCGTCGTCGCGCCGATCGACGCGCCCCGCGGCACGGTCCCGACCAGCGAGAATGCCAGCGGCTGCACCGGCAGGTCGTCGTCGCTGGCCACGATGGCGAGATCGACCGCGTGCCGTTCCGCCACGACTTGGTCCGGGGGCGCGATCACCACCGGCGGTTGGTTCGACTCGCGGACGGTGATGGTGACCAACGCGCTCGTGCTCGCCGCCGGGAAGCCGTCGTCGGTCGCG
>WBXI01000114.1 GCA_008933025.1 Verrucomicrobiota bacterium | reverse complement strand
CCACCGGCTCCCAGATGTTGGGCGGCTGGTACGTCTTCACGCCCCGCCCACCCATCCGCCGGTCCAGAAGCCCCGACACGGACAACGCGTTGTCCCGGATCTGCTCCGCCTCCAGCCGGAATCGCGGCCCGCGCGCCAACCACCGGTTCTCGGGATCGCGTTCCAGCAATGCCGGCGTCACCCGCGAGTCCTGCCGGTAGGCGTGCGACGTCACCATCAACCGCACCAACGCCTTGGTATCCCAGCCCCCGGCGCGGTATTGCACCGCCAGCCAGTCGAGCAGTTCCGGATGGCTCGGCGGCTGTCCCTGCGAACCAAAATCGTCCGCCGTCTTCACCAACCCGGTGCCGAAGAACTGCTGCCAGTAGCGGTTCGCCGCCACCCGCGCCGTCAACGGGTGCTCGTCGGAAACCAACCAGCGGGCCAGGTCGAGCCGGTTCGGCGTGCCGCCGGCGCGCAGCGGCGGGAATGCCGCGGGCACCCCGCGCGTCACCTTCTCGCCCGGCCGGTCGTACGCGCCGCGCTGCATCACGAAGCTGTCCCGCGGTTTGTCGAGGTCGCGCCACACGAACGACGACGGCACCGATGCCTCGAGTTCGCCCCGCCGTTTGCGGATCGACTCGCCTTCCGCCAGCAATTCCGCGAAACGCGGCCGCGTCGCCGCACTCTCCCGCGCCAGGTAATGCGCCCGCAACGCCGCCACCTGCGCCGGCGTCCGGTTCGTCGCCGCCGTGCTCCGGAAGATCTCGCGGATCGGCCCCGGCAATTCCCCCGGATCCTTGCCCTCGTGCCGGCGCGTCCACGCGGCCAGCGATTGCGTCGGGTCGTTGGCCGGATCCAACCGCCCGGTCGCGCCCGCTTGGTCCCAACCCACCCGCCCGCCGAACTGCGTGAAGGCGATGCCCGCCACCTTGTCCCCGGGCTTGAGCCCGACGACCGAGGCCTCGAATTCCAGCCGCACCCACTTCCCGGCTTCCGGCAGTGCCCCGCGGTGCGCCCGTTGGGTCGTCCCCTTCGCGCCCCAGTCGATGGCATCCGCATTGCCCCAGACCGCCCGGTGTTTCCACTCGTCGGTGCGGTACTGCAGCATGACCGCCGACGGGAGCTTGGCGGGATCGAGGTAAACGTGCGCGAACAACCGCCCGTTCGGCGGCACCTCGAACTTCGCGTCGGTCGTCTCCAGGACGTCCTGCGCCAATCCGGCGTCCTCGCGGGACAACGCGCGCTTGCCGCTGGCCACCGGCCCTTCCGCCGCCGTCACCCATCGCGGCGGCGCGCCCGGGCTGGCCGTCTGTTTCCAACCCTTCGGCGCGTCGTCGTCCACCCAGACCACCGTGGTCTCGCGGGCTTCCGCCGGCGCCTTCGCCAAGGCCGGATCGGCATACTCGGTCTTGCCCGCGACGAACGCGATGCGCTCGTCCACCCCCGCCGCCAGCGCGTCCAGGTCCGCGAGACGCCGTTCCTGCTCCGGCGTCTTCAGCTTGGTCACCGGCGCGGTCAACAGCGCGTTGCCGTCCATCGCCGGATCCGCCGCGCTGTTGAAGAACGCGTACAACGAATAGAACTCCCGCGCCGACAGCGGGTCGAACTTGTGGTCGTGGCACACCGCGCACCCCGCCGTCAGCCCCATCCACGTCTGCACCGTCGTCGACGTCCGTTCCACCGCGTACCGGAACAGGAACTCGGCGTCGATCGACCCGCCCTCGCCCGTGGTGACGTTGCACCGGTTGAACCCGGTCGCCACCAGTTGGTCGAGGGTCGGATTCGGCAACAGGTCGCCGGCAAGCTGGTCGACGGTGAACCGGTCGAACGGCAGGTTGCGGTTGAACGCGTCGACCACCCAGTCGCGGTAGGCCCACATCTGCCGCTCGTTGTCGAGGTGCATGCCGTGCGTGTCCGCGTAGCGCGCCACGTCCAGCCACAACCGCGCCATCCGCTCGCCGTGGGCCGGCGACGCCAGGAACCGGTCGACCCGGCGTTCGTACGCGTCGGGCGCCGTGTCCGCGACGAAATCGTCGACTTCCGACGGCGTCGGCGGCAGCCCGCGCAGGTCGAAACTCAGCCGGCGCAGCAGCGTCGGGCGGTCCGCTTCCGGCGAGAAGGACAGGCCTTCCTGCCCAAGGCGGGCGGCGAGGAAGCGGTCGATGCCGTTGCGCACCGGCGTTCCCGGTTTCACCGCGGGCGGGGCCGCGGCCACCGGCGCCTCGAAGGCCCAGTGCTTTTGGTAGGGCGCCCCCTGCCGGATCCACCGCGCGAGCAGCGCCTTGTCCGCTTCCGACAGCGTCTTGTGGGTGTCCGGCGGCGGCATGACGTCGTCGGCATCCTTCGTGTTGATGCGGCGCCACAGTTCGCTCCCCGCCAGGTCGCGCGGCTTGATGGCCACGCGCCCGTCCTTGTTGGCCGTCGTCGCGCCCTCGGCCGTGTCCAACCGCAGCCCCGCCTTGCGCTTCTTCTGGTCGAAGCCGTGGCACGCGAAGCAACGGTCCGACAGCAGGGGCCGGATGTCGCGGTTGAAGCGGACGTCGTCGTCGGCCGCCGCGGCGCGCGACGCGATGCAGAGTGCGGCGGCAAGCGCTCCCAGCGCCCACGACGACGGTTTCGGCCTTGGCACGGACATAGCCCTACTATTTTGCCGGAATCGGGTCGGATTCAACTGCCCCATTGCGGTCATTTTGCGGCCGGGCGCATCGCGCCGTCGTTCCCATCGCGGCCGGGGCGACGACTCGGGGTCACGGTGCTTCCGGCGCCACTTGTTCCTTGGCACGGAACGTCGTGGAACCCGAGTACCGGCCGGCCTTCAACTCCAGCCGGTACAACACTCCCGGCTCCAGCTTTTTGGCCGGTTCCCGCTCGTCCTTCAGCTTCATGCCGCGGGGAACCCGGCCGTAGATCACCGCCTTCGTCGGCGCCGAATTGCTGGTCGAGTTCGCCTGCCACGCGATCCGCGCCGCATGCCCGGTCGGTTCCGCCTCGATCACCCGGATCGACGTCAGCGGGTATTCGCCATCCAGCGCGAACACCACCGGGTATTGCCCCTCGAACTCGGGGCCGGAACCGAATCCCCCGCCCCCGCGCCGCCCCCCGCCGCCGGCCCGCGGTTTCGCCGCGCCCGGACCCGGACGCGCTCCACCCGCGGCGCCCGTGCCGCCGGCCCCCGGCCGAAGGGCCTGGAAGGCGCCGCCCTTCGGCAGGTCGCGGACCTGGGCTTGGATCTGGATGGGTTCCGCCCGGATCCATTCCGTGAAGGAAAGGACGTACCAGATTCCCAGCACGGCCAGGAGTCCGAGCAGTATCCCGATGCGCGTTTTCATGGCGTGTTCAATCCCAGTCGGCGCGCTTCGGGCGTCACCGCCCAGAGGTTCAGCGGCGCCAGCGCGCGCCCGAATTTCAGGAACCGCACGCTCCCGTCCGTCATCGCGTAGTCCGACCCGCCTCCCCGCCCCGTCTTCACCGCGTTCGAGTGCCGGTTCTGGTTCAGTTGCAGGATGTCGTCGTACTGGTCGAAATCCATGTGGAAGTGCGCCGAGCTTTCCTCCTTCTCGCCGAACAACACCGTGTCGCTCGGTTCCGGGACGTCGTTCTCGCGGATGCCCTTCTCGCCCGCGCCCAGCACCCGGAAGAACGCCCAGTCCGCCGCGCTGAACGACGATCGGTAGAAATCGTTCCAACCGTTGACGAGGTAGCTCCGCGGCGCGAAATCGGCCGGATGCGAATTGGTGTTCACGCCCAAGAACGATCCGCCCGGCGCGGGCCTCGGGTTCGGCGGGTCCGCGGGACAGCGCAGCACGCGCAGGTTCTTGTAGTAACCCAGGGTTGCCGTCGGCCACCGGTTCGTGATGACCCGCGACGGGAAACGCTGCTGGTTGTCGTCCGAGTACATCCGCACCGCCAACCCCAGTTGCCGCACGTTGTTCACGCAACCGATCCGGCGCGCCGCGTCCTTGGCCCGCGCCAATCCCGGCAGCAGCATGCCGGCCAGGATCCCGATGATCGCGATCACCACCAGCAACTCGATCAACGTGAACCCCCGCCGGGCGCGGGCATGTCGGTCGATCGCGTGGTCCTCGGTGTCCATGGTTCGTGAGACCCCCCGGGGTCGTGCCCGGTTACCGGCCGTCCATCGGGTGCATGACGCGGTCGAGGATCATGATCTTCTGCCAGATCTTCTGCGACAAACCCAGGGTCAGGTCCTCGATGTCCTCGACGGTCGACCGGGTTTCGGCGTCGTCGAAATCCTGCACGTGCAGCGCCGCCGCCTTGCTGATCAACGCCAGCATCTCCGCGCAATAGTCGAGGTACCGCACCAACTCGAACGGCGTCAGCGGGTGTCGCGGCGACGACTGGGTGTCGTGCCGCGCGTGGCCGGCCACGCGCTCCGGATCCTTGGTGAGTTGGTGCATGTCCACGATGTGGGCCATCGACCGCAACGTGTGCAGCGAGGCCTGGGCACGCCGGCGTTTCCACCGCGTCTCCAAACCGCCGAGGAACCAGATCGCCACGCAGAGGAAGACGAGGTTGTTGATCCCCGCCTCGAGGCCCTGGAGGAATTCGGCGACCCCGGGAACCTCGGTGCGCAGATGGACCCGGTGGGCCATGCCCGCGATCGTCCCCAGCAACACGGCGATGCCCGTCCCCACCAGGGCCCGGAACCACCAGTTGGGCCGCCCAAGCCACGCCGACAACCGCTGCGACTCGCGGCAGACGTTCGCGAGTTCCCCGCACACCTGTCCGAGGCCGCCGCCGGGGAAACGCTCGTCGATCCGCCGCCCCAGTGTATCCGCCGTCGCGATGATTTTTCCCGGGTCCAACACGCGGTAGCGGTGCATCGCGGGTGGGTTGGATTGCGTGGGTTCCATCGTGGATCGTGTGCCCGAGCTTCCGGTTTCACCGTCCGGGTTTCAAGCCCGCGCCCGCGGCCCGCGCGGCGGGTTCGTTGCACCGAGGGGTTACCGCGCGGGCCATGGTGTGCCATGTTCCCGGCGCGATGTTGCAACCGGTCACCACCGTGCCGCCCCCACGCGCCCCCGCGCGCATCGGTTCCGTCCCCTATCTCAACGCCGTCCCGCTCACCCACGGGTTGGAAAACGACACCGTCTTCCTGCCGCCCTCGCTGCTGGGACCCGAACTGCGTTCCGGCCGCCTCGATGCCGCGTTGTTGTCGGTCACGGAGGCGCTGTTCCACGGGGATCTCGACCTGCTCGACGGTCCCGGGATCGTGTCGCGCGGACCGGTGTTCAGCGTGGGCGTGGCGCATCGCGTGCCCCTCGAACGCGCGGCGGAAATCCACGTCGACACCGCGTCGTGCACCAGCGTCAACCTGCTCCGGGTGTTCCTCGCCCAACGCGGGCTGTCGCCCCGCCTCGTGCCCCTCGCCGATTACCGCGACGCGCCGGCGCTCGACGCGGTGATGCTCATCGGCAATCCCGCCATCGAGTTCCGCCGCGCCGGCCACGCGCATGCCTGGTGGGATTTCGGCGAGACGTGGTGGCGCGAGCAGCGCCTGCCGTTCGTGTACGCCGCCTGGGTCCTGCGTCGGGTTCCCGGGCTGGAACCACTCCGGCAACGGCTCCGAACCGCCGCGCGCGGGGGCCTCGCCGCGCTTCCCGCCATCATCGCCGCGCGAACCGAGTACGACGCCGCTTTCCGTCGCGATTATCTCGGGGGGTGGGTCCAGTTCGACATCGACGAAGCGGCACGGGCCGGTGTGGCGCGGTTCGCGGAATGCCTGCGGGCCCTGGGTGGCGCGCCGGTCTTCCCGCCGCGCTGGTTGTCTTGAAGCGAAACGCCCGCCCGCGACGGTCGGCGGCGTGTCACCCGGCGAAAGATCGGTGGCGAAAGCAACGTGCGGGACCGACCGCTTGCCCTTCGACATTTCGGCGCGCCGCCGTTAGGAAAGGCGCATGAAGCTCTGCCGGTTCACCTCCGTATCGAACCCATTCCCCCACGTCGGCCTGGCCGTCGACGACGACGCCTCGATCCTCGACCTCTCCGAGGCGGGCGTCGACAGCCTCACGGTCCTGCTCGACGCTCCGGACCTCGTGGCCCGGGTCCAGGCCCTCGCCAACCGCCCCCTGCGGCGCTTCGCGTTGGCCGACGTCCGCCTCCTCCCGCCCGTCGAACGCCAGGAAGTCTGGGCCGCCGGCGTCACCTATCTCCGTTCCAAGAAGGCGCGGATGGAGGAATCCGAACACAGCGCCACCGCCTACGACCGCGTTTACGACGCGGATCGCCCGGAACTATTCTTCAAATCGATGCCCCAGAAAGTCGTGGGCCCCGGGGCCGCCGTGGGCATCCGTGCCGATGCCAAGTGGAACGTGCCGGAACCGGAGTTGGCACTGGTCCTGAACCGGCGCAACGAAATCGTCGGGTACACGCTGGGCAACGACATGTCCTCGCGGGACATCGAGGGCGAGAACCTCCTGTACCTCCCGCAGGCGAAGATTTACCGGGGCGGTTGCGCGCTCGGCCCGTTCGTGGTGGTGGGCGTGGACGAACCGACCGTCCGGGGTTGGACGATCGGCGTGCGCATCGAGAGGGACGGCACCGAGGTGTTCGCGGGCGAGACCAGCGTCGGCAACATCAAGCGCGGCTTCTCGGAATTGGCCGGGTGGCTGTGCCGCAGCCAGGAGTTCCCGGATGGCGCGATCCTCTTCACCGGCACCGGCGTTGTTCCCGGCAACGATTTCACGCTGGCCGCGGGCGACGTGATCCACGTGCGCATCTCGGGCGTCGGCGTCCTGACCAACCCCGTCGTCGTCGTCTAGCGGGTCGCCCGGGAGCCCGGATCCGGAACAAACCATGCTTGGCAGGCATTGCCGGACGGGCATTGTCCGTACCCGAAACCCCGAAAGACCGACTACCATGGAAAACAACGACAAGATCGCCGCCGCCGCAATCGTCGGAGTGGTTGCCATCGCCCTGCTGGTCATGCTGGCAATCAACGCGGTCGTCTGATGGCTGGCTTCCAACGCCTTGGCGAGGATCCCTGCCGAGCATCGCAAGATGGAGCCCGGCATGGTTTGGCTCCTGATGATTCCGTGTTTCCCGTTGGTCTGGAATTTCTTCGTTTTCCAAAGGATCCCCGAATCCTTCGCATCCTACTTCGCCAGTGTCGGGCGGACCGACGTCGGCGACTGCGGCAAACAGATGGGCCTGTGGTACGCGATCTGCACCGCCGCGTCGGCGGTCCCGTTGGTGAACTATATCGCGGGGCCCGCGAGCCTCGTGCTGCTCGTCATCTCGCTCGTCAAATTCAACGAGCTCAAGGGCAAGATCGCCGCGGCCTGAGCGGGATCCGCTCCCTCCACCGGCCCCGCGCGGGGAAACCGCCGCGACCTGTCTCCCGCGCCCGGCGCCTTCGGACTGCGGTGGCAAAGCCTTCGGAAGGCCGCGACACCGCTGTGGAACCAGGCCTGGCACGCGGTGCTGGCCGGACCTCGTTGCAAAGCGGCGTGGGCGTCGCTGACGCTCCTACCCGCCGCACTCCACGGCGCTCCGCGCGGGGAAACCGCCGCGACCTGTCTCCCGCGCGCAGCGCCTTCGGACTGCGGTGGCAAGGCCTTCGGAAGGCCGCGACACCGCTGTGAGACCGCATGCGACCGCGGGGTTGGTCGGACCTCGTCGCAAAGCACGCGGGCATCGCTGACGCTCCTACCCGCCGCACTCACACGGCACTCCGCTCGGGGGACCGCGCCGCGCCTCTTGCGCGCGAGGCTGCCCGCCCGGCGGCACCATGCCCGAAAGCGAGGCTTGGCGACGCGACCCGGTTCGGAAAGCCTCCGCGCTCCGGCTCCATGAATCGATTTCTTGCCCCCTTTGCCGCCCTCGCGCTTTGCCTCGGCGCGCCCTGGACCTCCCAGGCCGCCCGCCCGCTGCGCGTCCTCCTCGTGACCGGTGGTTGTTGCCACGATTATCCGGCACAGAAGGAAATCCTCGCCGAGGGCCTCCGGGAACGCGCCAACGTCGAGGTCACCGTCGTCCTGCAGGGCGGCGACCGCACCGATTCCCGCATCCCGCTCTATCAGGACCCCGATTGGGCCCGGGGTTACGACGTGGTGATCCACGACGAATGCTTCGCCGACGCCAAGGATCCCGCGTGGCTCGGCACGATCCTCAAACCCCACCGCGCCGGCATTCCCGCCGTCGTCCTGCATTGCGCCATGCACTGCTATCGGACGGGCTCGGACGACTGGTTCGAGTTCTGCGGCGTCACCTCGCGCACCCATGGCGCCCAATACGCCCACGGGGTTTTCAACCGGGATGCCCGGCATCCCGTGATGGCCGGCTTCGGTCCCGCATGGGCCAATCCGGCCGGCGAACTCTACTGGATCGAAAAGGTCTGGCCCGGCGCCCACGCGCTCGGTTCCTCGAGGAACCAGGAGAATGGCCACGACGAGGTCTGCGTCTGGGTCAACGATTACCGCGGCACCCGTGTCTTCGGCACCACGCTCGGCCACCACAACGAGACCGTTTCCTCGCCCGCCTATCTCGATTTGGTCACCCGCGGCACCCTGTGGGCCGCCGGCGCGCTCGATGCCTCCCACCTGAAACCCGCCAAAACCCGCGTGGTCCCCGTCGACCTCGCCCGCGGCAAACCGACCGCCGCCTCGAGCACGCAGGACGGGCATCCCGCCGACCACGCCGTCGACGACGCACCCGACTCGCGCTGGTGCGCCGCCGACGGCTCCTTCCCCCAGTGGTGGCAGGTCGACCTCGGCGCCTCCCGACGCACCACCGGCATCCACATCGACTGGGAACGTACGGGCGTCGCCTATCGCCACCGCGTCGAGGGCTCCGACGACGGCAAGTCGTGGCGCGTCCTTTCGGATGCCGCCGCCAACACCCATCCCAGTCCCGACGAGACGCGCTGGAACCCCGAGCCGGTCCGCTTCGTGCGCGTCACCTGTCTCGGCGGCGCCCCGGCCCAGTGGGGCAGCATCGACACGGTCCGCGTCCTCGGCGAGGGCACCGTCGCGGTGGATCCCGCGCGTCCCGCCCATGCCGCGGACGACGCCCTGCTCGGCGAGGTGAAGGTTCCCGAGGGATTCGAACGGACCATCTTCGCCGCGCCGCCCGCGGTGAACTATCCGGTGTTCGTCTCCGCCGCGCCCGACGGCACCCTGTACGTTTCGTCCGACCGCAACGGTTCGATCGACCGGGCGCCGCACCGCGGATCGGTCGTCCGGCTGCGCGATCTGGACGGGGACGGGCGCGCCGACGAATCGAAACTGTTCGTGGCGGACGTGGATTCGCCGCGGGGGCTGGTGTGGGACCGCGACCGCCTTTACCTGCTGCATCCGCCGCACCTGAGCGCGTACATCGACCGGGACGGGGACGGGATCGCGGACGAGGAGAAGGTGTTGGTGAAGAACATCGCCTTCGGGTTCAAGGACCGGCCGGCGGACCACACGTCGAACGGGATCGAACTGGGAATCGACGGCTGGATTTATTGCGCGATCGGCGATTTCGGGTTCCTGGAGGCGGAGGGAACGGACGGTCGCAAACTGCAGTTGCGCGGGGGCGGCGTGGTGCGGCTGCGCACCGACGGTTCGGGACTGGAGATCTACTCGCGCGGGACGCGCAACATCCTCGAGGCGGAAGTGACGCCGATGCTCGACGTGTTCGCGCGGGACAACACCAACGACGGCGACGGCTGGGACGTGCGACTGCACCACAGCAGCGCGCTGGTGAACCACGGGTACCCGTCGTACTACCGCAATTTCGCCGCCGAACTCGCCGGGCCCCTGGCGGACTACGGCGGCGGTTCCGGATGCGGCGGGATGTTCCTCGACGAGCCCGGCTTCCCCGAAGGGTTCGGCACCGCGCTCTACACCGCCGACTGGGGCCGGGAATGGATCTATCGCCACCGCGTCACGCCCAACGGCGCGTCGTTCACCGTCGACCAGACCGAATTCGTCCGCGTGCCGCGGCCCACCGATCTCGACGCGGACGCATCGGGCCACCTGTACATCTCGAGTTGGAAGGACGCGGTGTTCACCTATGCGGGCGAGAAGGCGGGCTTCGTCGCCCGGGTCACGCCGAAGGGGACGAAGGCCGAACCTTTGCCCGACTTTCCGAAGGCGTCGGACACGGAACTCGTGAAGGGGTTGTCGTCGCCGAGCCACCGGCGCCGGCTGGAAGCCCAGCGCACCTTGCTGGCGCGCGGGCTGGACGAGGCCTCGGTCGCCGCCCTGACCGCCCTGGCCAAGGACGCGGCACAACCGCTGCCGTCGCGCGTGGCGGCGGTGTTCGCCCTCAAGCAGGGCTTGCATGGCCGCGCCGTGCCGGTGCTCGTGGCGCTGGCGTCCGATCCCTCGGTCCGCGAGTTCGCGATCCGCGCGTTGGCCGACCGCCTCGAGGAACTGGCGGGCGTCCCGGCCGAACCCCTCGTGGACGGCCTGCGCGATGCCAACCCGCGGGTGCGGCGGGAAGCCGTCAATGCCGTGACGCGTCTCGGCGCCAAGGCCCATGCCGGGGCGATCGCCGCCCTGCTGGACGATCCCGATGCCCGCGTGGCCCACATGGCGGTGCAGGGGTTGGCCCGGTTGCACGCGGCGGACGCGTGCTTCGCGGTGATCGATGCCACGGGCGACGCCGTGTCGGCCGCCGCCCGGTTGCACGCGTTCCATTCCCTGTACCAACAGCACGACGACGTGGTGGCGGACGGGTTGGTCGCGCGACTCGGCCGCGAGAACGATCCGGCGCGCCGGCGCGGATTGCTGACGGCCCTGTGCCGCCTGTACCACGCCGACGGCGTCTGGAAGGGGGACAGCTGGGGAACCCGCCCCGACACCTCGGGACCGTACTACCAACCGGCGGCGTGGGATGCCACGCCGCGCATCGACGCGGCGTTGAAGGGGGCGCTCGCCGCCAGTCGCGGTGCCGATGCCGCGTTCCTGCTCGGCGAATTTTCCCGGCACAAGGTCCCGCTGGGCGACGCGATGGCCTCCGTGGTCGAGGCGGCGTCCCGCGACGCCTCGCTGGTTCCCGCCGTCGTCACGCAATTGGCGCGTGCGGAACGTTTGCCCGCCGGGGCCGAATCCCTGTTGGGCCGTGCAGCCACGGGCGAATCGAGCGCGCCCGCGACCCGCGCCTTGGCCGTCGTGGCGTTGGCGAAATCATCGTCCGCGGAAGTCGTCACGCCCATGCTCGGGGCCCTCGCGCGCCTGTCCGACGCCCGGGTGGCCACGGCGGAATCGAACCAGGCCAAGGACAGGTTCCTCAACTGGCCGGGCGCCGATGCGGCGCACGAGCGTCTCGAGCGGGCCGCCGCCGCGGTCTCCGGCGCGGGCTCCGTCTGGGCGGACGCCGCGTTGTTGCGGTTGACCGAGCGCAAGGGCGCGTCGCCCGAGGCCAGGGCCGCCGCCGAGAAATACCTTGGGAACGGCTGGACCGCGACGGGACGCCGCGCGCAGATCCTGCGGGCCGTCGCCTTGGCGAACCACCGCGCCTACAAAGACCGCGTGCTGGCGGCGCTGGGCGACGCCGACGCGGCGGTGGCCGGTGCCGCGCGGCAGACCGCGACGGCGTTGCGCCTCGAACCACCGGCCGCGAAATCCGCGGTCAAACTGGTGGGATCGATGAAAGTCGAGGAAGCCGTGGCCGCGGTGCTGTCGGAAAAAGGCGAGGTGGCGCTGGGCGAGCAAGTGTTCGCGAGGCAGGGCTGCGTGGCTTGCCACACCGTGAAGGCGGACCAACCGCTGAAGGGTCCTTTCCTCGGGAACATCGCCACGCTCTACAAACGACCCGAACTCGCCGAGGCGATCCTGCTCCCGAGCAAGACGATCGCGCAGGGTTTCGTCGGGAACCATTTCGAGCTCAGGGACGGCAGCGAACCCGAGGGATTCGTGACCCGCGAGGCGGCGGATGCCGTGACGATCCGCACCGTGGCGGCGCAGGAGATGACGATTCCGGCGGGCGACATCGTGAAGCGCATCAAGCTCGAGCGTTCGGTCATGCCGGAGGGACTCGCGGCGAACCTGACCGTGCGGGAGTTCGCGTCCCTGCTCGACTACCTGCAGGCCCTCGCGACCCGCTGAAACCACCCCATTGGATCGAAAACCGCCCTTCCGCCCGTGGCCGGGACCTTCCATGATCGGCGCCGCATGTCCGATCCGACGACGTTGTTGAACCTGGAATTGCCGGGGATCCCGCGCCTCAAGTCCGGGAAAGTCCGCGAGGTGTTCGATCTCGGCGACCGCCTGCTGTTCGTCGCCACCGACCGCATCTCGGCGTTCGATTGCATCATGCCCAACGGCATCCCGCGCAAGGGCGAGGTGCTCACCCAGATCTCCCATTTCTGGTTCGACCTCACGGAATCCTGGCTCCCGAACCATCGGTTGGCGCGCGCCGGCGACCCCTTGCCCGAGATCCTGCGCCCGCACGCGGCGGCGCTCGCCGGACGGAGCATGATCGTGTGCAAGGCGAAGCCCCTGGCGATCGAGTGCGTCGTCCGCGGCTATCTCGCGGGTTCCGGCTGGAAGGAATACAAAACCTCCCGGACCGTGTGCGGCATCCCGTTGCCGGCCGGCTTGCTCGAGTCGTCGGAGTTGCCCGAACCCATCTTCACCCCGGCCACCAAGGCCGAGACGGGACACGACGAGAACATCCCGTTCGAACGGGCCTGCGAGATCGTCGGGCGCGGGATCGCCGAGGAGGCCCGCGAGCTGAGCCTGAAGTTGTACGGGTTCGCCCGCGACCACGCCCGCCGGCGCGGGATCATCATCGCCGACACCAAGTTCGAGTTCGGCATCTTCGACGGCCGCCTCATCCTGATCGACGAGGTGCTGACGCCCGACTCGTCGCGATTCTGGCCGGCGGACACCTACCAACCGGGCCGCGGGCAACCCAGCTACGACAAGCAGTTCGTGCGGGATTACCTGGAGACGTTGGCGTGGGACAAGACCCCGCCGGCGCCGGCGCTGCCGGAGGACGTGGTGATGAAAACGCAGGCCAAGTATCTCGAGGCCTACGAGCGGCTGACCGGGAAACCCCTGTAGACGGAAGTCTCGGTTTCAAGGGATCGAACCACGGATGCCGGCGCGGGACCGCCGACAGCCCCGGTTTGAAACCGAAAACCCCGATCCGGGAACTTCCCGTCGCGCCGCGCCCCTACTTCTTGAAGTCGGTGTCCGGCTTCTTGAGATCGAGTTCCTTGATCCAGATGTTGCGGTAGCGGACGTCGTGTCCCTCGCACTGGAGCTTCAGGCCGCCCGGACTGTCGGTGATGCCCTTGCCGCCGTCGTTGCCGCCGTCGATCCCGGAATTCGGCCCGCCCCAGATCTGGTGGATGAGTTGGTTGGCGTAGGCCTTCTGCCCGTTGAAATACATCGTGACCATCGGCTTCTCGACCAACTTGCCGTCCCGGAACCGCGCGGCGCGGAACACGATGTCGT
>WBXI01000113.1 GCA_008933025.1 Verrucomicrobiota bacterium | reverse complement strand
TGGACGCCCGGAATCCGGGTGGGGATGTTCTTGAAAGGACCGCGGATCTCCGAAGGCGCGTCGGGTTTGACGTCCCAAGTGTCGATGTGGCTTGGGCCGCCGGTCATCCAGAGGAGGATGACGCTCTTGTTGCCGCCCATGGGGCGACCCGTGGCGGCGGCATCGGCGCGAAGCCGGAGCAGGTCGGGAAAGGAAATTCCGGCAAGACCGGCAAGGCCCGCCTTCAACATGCTCCGCCGGCTGTGGACGGTCACACCCTCGCGCACGCGCGGGTTGAAATTCACGAACGCGTGTCGCTCCGAATGCACATGGGGATGGCGCGGGCGCACGGTCCGACCCTCCCGCCGCCGGCGGACCGGGTCAAAGCCTTCCTGTGGCGGCGGCGCCATCCACACCGCGCGGCGCGTCCTCCCGGCAACACCCCTGCCCTCACTGGCCGATCGCGATGTCCACCGTCTTCGCGCCGGCGGGGACCGATGTCCGGGTGACGCGACCACCCGGCCAACGGACCTCGACATGGGACCCGGGAACCACGGCGGGAAGGATCGCCACGGCGCTGTTCTGGGACCAGTAACCGGAGCCCGCCTGGACCTCGACCACCGGCCCGAGCACCGCCCCGTTTCCGGGCCGGATCTGGGCACCGATGCCCGTGGGATTTCCCGGGGAACCCTTCAAACGAACGCGCAGGCCGGGGATCGCCCCCTGGTTGTGGTAGAGGTAGGTCTGCCCGCCGTTCTGGGTGACGGCCAGGTCCATCCGGCCGTCCCCGTCGTAATCGGCAAAGGCCGCCCCGCGCTGTTCCCCATGGATCTCCAGTCCGGATTGCCCCGCCGACAGGGCATCGAAGCCACCGCGCCCATTTCCCCGCAGCAACAACCCGCGGCCCGCATCCAGCCGAGGGGTGTCGGGAGCGAGCGCGAAAAGATTCTGTCCCAGGAACACGTCCTGCCGTCCGTCGCCGTCGAAATCGGCGACGCACACCGCGAAAGCCGGCGCAAACTGGGCTTCCCGGGGGAGCAACGACGGCTGGAAAGTCGAACCCCGGTTCAGGAACGCCATCGACGCCAGGGTCGTGGCCCGGACGGCCTTCGTTTCCCAGTGCATGGCCTTGGTAATCTGGCCGAGGGTCGCCTCGCCAAAGGCGCGGTGGGTGGCATAAATGTCCCGCAATCCGGGAAACACCGCCCCGAGGACATAGAGATCACGGCGCGGGTATACCTTGTCCCCCTCGTACTCCGCCTCCAGCAGGTCGACGAACTCGTCCCGGTCGAAATCACCGTGGAACAACTGCAGCGGCTTGGATTCCGAGGCCTCGTACATCCCGTTCAAACCCCAGTTCGAAGCGACGATATCCAGTTTCCCATCGCCATCGAGATCGCCCGTGGCGACGCCGTTCCACCAACCCGTGAAACGCTCGAATCCCAACTCGCCGGTGACCTCGCGGAATTGGCCCCGCTCGTTCCTATACACCCGGATCGGTCCCCATTCGCAGGCGAGGATCAATTCGGGATAGCCGTCGTTGTCCAGATCGCCAAAGACGGCACCGCTCACCAGACCGACGCCGGCGAAGATCCGCCGATCGGCCGACTCCTCGACCAATTGCCCCCCGTGGTTGCGGAAAAGACGGGACGAGGAAGCCTCCGGATACCGCCCCGGCACCACCCGGCCGCCGACAAAAACGTCGAGGTCGCCGTCGCCATCCACATCGGCGACCGCAACGGGGCCGGTGCTGGAAGCAGTGCCGGGAATCATCGTCGTCTCCGGAGCCAGTCCAGGCGCCCATTGCAGGTTCAACGCGGCCGGCACGTTCGTCGTCCCGTCCTCATAGGAAGAAAGCCCCACCAGCAATCCGTTGCGCCCGGGCGCGGGCGTCCAACCCACCACGCCCGTCTGGTCCGCCGCGGCCTTGGGTGTATAAGCCGCGTCGCCCACCGCCGCAAAGGTCCCGTCCCCGCGGTTGCGATAGACCGAAAGAGTCCCTCCCATGCCGCTGCCGATGATCAGGTCGTCGTGTCCGTCGCCGTCCCAATCATGCCAGGAAATGCCGGGACCCGACTGGGACAGCATCTTGGGCAGGAGCGGCTGGCGCCGGAACTCGTCGAAGGCGTTCTCGGCATGGCGATGGTTGATCAGGGCGCTGGCGTCCGCGAAAAGCGGCCTCGCCACCTCCACGGGTGCCGGCGGCGCCGCCACCGCTCCGGCTTCGTCGATCTCCAGAACCGAATCGGCCGGCACTTCGCGGACCAGGGTTCGCAGGCCGGATCGCCAGGTGACTTCCACGGCGAGCTTGTTGGTGGGCGCGCCGGCGGCGAACACCCGCAACGGCTCGTCGGCCGACAGGTAACGGCCGCCGGCCAGCAACTGCTGGGTTTGCGGCAGCCCGAATCCAGTCATCCGGACCCGGGCGCCGATGCCCTTCGTGTTCGGGGCCTTCCCCTTCAAACGGACGGCCACGCGCGGCCGGTCGGATTCGTTCCGATACAGCAACGGCGGTCCCTCGAGGCAATTGGCCACGACGTCCAGATCCCCGTCGTTGTCCAGATCCGCCAGAACCATCCCATGCGTGACCTGGAGCGAGTCGAATCCCCATTTCGTCCCCGTCTCCGCGAAGGTCAGATCGCCCTGGTTGCGGAAGATATAGTTCGGCGTCCGCAACGGCGGGAAAAGCAGGAGTCGATCCCGCGCGTCCGCCGCCGAACGGGGGCGCCCCAGGCGCTCCATCTTCTCGGTGGCATCGAAGTCCTGGATGTCATACGCGTGCCCGGTCGCCACCAGCAGGTCCTCGTACCCGTCCAAATCCACGTCCATGAACGCCAGGCACCAGGTCCAATCCGATGCCGCCACGCCCGCATGGTTGGCGATCTCCGCATAGGAACCGTCGCCGCGGTTGAGAAAAAGCGTGTTCCGGCGGATCTGGGGTCGGTCGAGGAAACGTCCCGGTTGGCGCTGGGCGCCGTCCATCGCGCCCATCTGGGTCGTCCGCAGCACATGGAACCGGCTGGGCATGTCGGCCACCATGAAATCGTCGAACCCGTCGCGGTCGATGTCGGCGAAGTCCGCGTTCATGGAAAAGCGGCTTCCGGAACGCATCGCCAGACGGGGCAACGCGCGGAAGCGACCCTTGCCATCGTTCATCCAGATGCGGTCGGGACCATCGAAGTCATTGCACACATAGATGTCGGGTGCGCCGTCGCCATCGATGTCGCGGAAGATCGCGGAGAGGCCCAGATCCCGGGGCGGTTCCCGGAGTGGTTGGCCGGCCTCGTTGAGGAAAGCACCGTTGGTCCACGAGACGGGCGTGAAATGTGCCTTCCCATCGTTGAGGTACAGGGTGTCGGGCTCGCCCAGTTCCACCATCCTGCCATTGACGATCCGGATGCGTTCGGAGCCCGGGCCCGTGGCCACGGTCCGGCCGTTCACGGTGCGCGTGGCAATCGCGCCGCCGCTCCGCAGCAACGACATCCGGGCATAGGCGGCGACATAGAGGTCGAGGGTCCCGTTGCCATCCACGTCGGCGAGGGCCATGGAAGTCGTGCCGTCGCCCGCGGCGAGGCCGCTCGCGGCCGTGGCGTTGGCGAACCGCCCGTCGCCGAGATTGAGGAAACAGGTCACCGGGCCGCCGCAGGAGGACACGAGCAGATCCAACCGTCCGTCCCCGTCCAGATCGGCAAACACGGCACCGGTGCTGGCCTGGCCCGGACACGCGGTCCCGCTGGACAGCGTGACGTCCTCGAACCGCCAGTTTCCCAGGTTGCGGTACAGCGCGTTGGTCCCGCCGAGATTGCAGAAGTAGAGGTCGCACCAACCGTCGCCGTCGAAATCCCCCGCCGCGAGTCCCGCGCCGTTCAGGAGGTTGTTGTTGATCTTGGCGTTGGCAATCGCGACGTGGTTCGTGAATCGGATCCCGTGTGCCGCGGCGTCCAGCAGGGCAAAGCCCGTTTTGCCCGTGGGGACGACCGTCAACCGGGCGATGCGCCCTTGGTCACCGGGCCGCCAGTCGAGGCCAAGGCAAGTCGCGGCACCCATCCACGCGCACAGCAGCAACAGGTACCATGGGCAGGGACGACGGGTGTTCATGGGACGGGGCGGATCCGAGCCTTGGCGGCGCTCAGTCCGCTTTCTCCCGGAGGGTAAGGAGTCGGTTCGACTCGAGGCCCTCGACGAAGGACTGGCGGATACCCGACGGCCAACGCACCTCGATCCTGTCGATGCGGGCGGCATCGCCCAGGCCGAAATAGAGGGGCAACACGCTCTGCGCCAGATAGCCGGACTTGCCGTCGGCATACTGGGTATAAGTCTTGCCGCCGGCATGGACCGTCACCAAGGCGCCCAACCCCTGGCGATTGCTCTTGGTCCCGACCAGATTGATCTTCGCGTAGTGGATCGCTTTCTTGTCCGAAAGCGTGCTCAGCAGGATCTGCGGGCGGTAATTCCACTCGAGGGTCACCAAATCCAGATCGCCGTCGTCGTCGACGTCGAGCGCGACCGAGGAACGCGTGCTGACCGTTCCCTTGAAGGGCACCTTCCCGGTCTTCCCCTGGGCGAGACGGTGGTCCTTGTCGGCCCCCGAGCAATCGAGCGTGAAGTAATCGATCTCGATCTCGCCGGACGGACGGGGTTCGACGCCAAGGAGGAATTCCGCGTCGTGGAAGCGTTTCCCCTCCTGGTTCAGCAACAGCGAGTTGATCCCGTACCGGAACGGGAAACCCATGCCGCCGGTCACGAAAAGGTCGCCGAAACCATCGGCATTGAAATCCGCCACGCTGATGCCCCACGGCCAATAGGTCTCGACGCCGAGGGCATCGGAACGCTCCGCGAATTTCCCCCCGCCCAGATTCACGTAGAAGGCATTGCCGAAAATGTTGTTGGACGAGCCCTGGAGGAAGGACTCGTCGTATTGTTTGGTGCACCAGGCCTCGCTCTTGGACTTCTCGATCCGGGGGTTGAAGTTGCCCGCGAGGCGGATCTGCGCCTCGTTCATGTCGCTGTGCATGTCCACGACGTACAGGTCCATGCGCCCGTCGTTGTCGAAATCAAAGAACTTGGCCTGCATGGCGCCCCAGGGCGTCTTCGGAAAATGGTCCGCGGTCCGGTCGACGAAGCCTTTTCCCTTCTGGTTCTCGAAATAGTGGTTCTTGCCCTGCATGTTCGCGACGTAGAGATCCGGGTAGCCGTCGCCGTTGAAATCCACCGCCGTCGCCTCGCCGCTCCATCCGTCGTAGGTCAGGTTCATATCCTTGGTCACGTCCTTGAAACGGTGGTGACCCAGGTTCTTGTACAGGATGCTGTGCTCGGTCCGTTCGGGATGGACGTGACCGTGAAACGCGTCGGGGAACGCCTTGTAAAAACCGCCCCGCCCCTTCGCTTCCGTGGTGAACACGCCCACGTTGCACAGGAAAACGTCCACCAAACCGTCGTTGTCGAAATCGAAAAACACCGTCGCGAACGAGTGCCCCGAGTAATCGAGGCCCGATTCCCGGGTGATCTCCCGGAATTGTCCGCCCCCGAGATTCTCGAACAGATGGTTGCCGTGGCGGATCGTCGTGACGAACAGGTCGGGACGTCCCGTGTTGTCGATGTCCACGAACGACGCGGCCGTCGAGACGGCGTCCTTCATTCCCACGCCCGCCCGGCCGGTGATGTTTTCGTACTTACCGCGCCCAAGGCCGCGCCAGAGCTGGTTCTCGCCGAGTTGGGTGGTGAAATAGAGGTCGAGGATCCCGTCGCCGTCCACATCGGCCACCGCCACGCCGTTGCCGTGGTCGTAATGGGTCGGAATCCAATCCTTGCCCGCCTCGTCGACCACGCGGTTGGTGAAGGTGATCCCGCTCGCCGGCAATCCGTCCTTGAACGCGAAATCATGGAACGCCGTGAGTCCCGCGGAATTCGTGCGTTGGTAGGCTTGGCGCCGCAGGAGGTACGGCATGGTCAGCGCGCCCCGGTCCACGTCCTGGGCCCACGCGGGATCCGCCGCCAACATCAGGAAACAGATCCACCCGATGGTCCTCGCCGGATTTGCCGCGCGGAGCAGGCCGAAATCGAGGGGCAGGCGGATCGTCTTGGTCATGGAAGGCATGTGCTTTTGGAACGGCGCGTCGTGGAACCACCGGTCGCGCCAGGAAGTGGCAACGGCGCAGTTTCGGCAGGGCTGCGACGGTGTCAACCGGCTTCCCCGCATCGACCGTCGGCGGGCGCGCCGGGGCATCGTGGGTGCGCCGTCCGACGACGGGAGTTGCCCTGCCATGCCGTGGCTTCCGGCGTCCGGAGGCGAATCCCGCCCTGCCCCCGCTCGCCCCGATGCCTGCCGACAGGCCGACACGGGACGCTGCCACCCACTTCACAACCGCACGTAGACGTAGATCGCGAAGGCCACCGCGGTCACGCCCGCGAATGCCGCCACGGTCCACAGGAAATTCCGTTTCCGCGCGGCCACCGCGAAGGTGGAGATGATCACGGCCGCCTGGGCGCCGAGCATGCCGAAGAAGAAACTGCCGCTGCGCCGGTGATGGCGTTCCGCCGAGTTGTTGCTCTTGCGGACCTGGAGTTCCAGGAGGTTGGCCACCGTTTGGTTCAAACGGGCCTCGGCGTCGTATCGGGCGGCCGCATACCGGATGCGCGCGAAGGACACGTCGCGGCGCAGGGCCTTGTCGTCGGCCGGGATCGATCCTTCGATGCGGTCGATGGCATCGTTCACCGGCTTGGTGACCGCATCAAACTCCCCGCCACGCCGCCGAGCGATTGCCAAGGCCTCCGCCAGGGCGCCCTCGGGCACCTGGGCCAACATCCCGGAGATTTCGGTCTCGGGCCGGTAACCTTCGACGGCCGCCATCGCCGCCGCGATCGGGGCTTCGACTGGCGCGCCCGTCCCCGCTTCCGGCAACACCCCTTTTTGAAGCGCGGCAACAACGGCCGGACCGACACCGCCACCCAACCGCGCGGCATCGATCGGACCGATCTCCGAGGAAGCGCGCAGCAGGTCGAGCGATGTGCGCTGCATGGCTCCCCGGAGTTTCTTCGCCTGGAAATAGCCCCACTGGTCGCCCGCCTTGGACTGGAGTTGGGCGCCCAGGGCGCGGTCATATTGCGCGCGGGTCATCTCGCTGGAGGCCAAGCCGGCCAGCAAGGTGGCGACCACGGTCATCACCACGGGGGTGACCGAAAGGATTTTGCCCCACGGCGTCTGGGGCAGGTCCTGCTTCAAATCCTCCGGAATGGTTACTTTCACGCGGCGGCGAGCCTACCGGCGGGGCCGCCACGACGCAACGGCCCAAGCCACGGCGCGGGGTCGCTCGAGTGCCGTCCGGGGCCTGTGCGGGATCGGCGACGCTACCGACGCCGGACGAGATCGCTTTGTCCGCAAAGGAGGCGCCGGGACTTTGCCGGACTCGAGCCCGCAACCCCACCGCACCTGCATCCCGCCGCGGGTGCGTCCATCGCCGACGCAAGACTCCAGAGCCGGCCTCCCCACGTCCGCCGGGTCGCCTCCGCGGCCACGGCGCGCTGGCTCAGCGGAGCGGATTGTCAAAAAGGCTCTCGCCCTTGGCCCAGCGTTCCGCCGCATCCGGCATCTTCATGGCGGTGGCCAAGGCGGCGTTGAGTTCGTAGGTCCGGCCATCCACGCCCGAAGCCTTCATGGCGCGGACCATGCCGATCTCGATACCCTCGGCCACGGCATTCTCGTGTCCCGGCCCCACGGGCGAGGGCGAGGGACCCACAGCGCTGTTCGCCAAATCCCTGGCGATGGCGACCGCGTGGAGCGGACGGCACCGCAGGGGGCGCTCCGAATACACGCAACACACGTGGTCGCTACCCTGGAGGGCGCAGGGATGGGGCAAGGGGTTGCCGGTCCCGGGAACACGGGCCGCGATGGTCCTCGCGTTCGCCTCCGCCAGCGCAAGGATCCGCTCCTGTTCGGCTGCCGATCGGTGTTTGCGGATATAGGCGGCGATGGCGATGGCCTCGGGTGGGGTCACCCCGATGCGACCCTGCCCGGTATCGGGGCACGGGACGATCCGCTCGAGTTCCTCGCGTTCGGCGAGCGGCAGCATGGCGTGCATGGCGGCATCTTCCATCTCGGCCACGAGGCGGTCGGCGGTCTCGCCCGTCCGCTTCTCCGCCAACCGGCGCCGGGCCGTCTGCTCGGCGATGGTCGCCGCCCAGTCCCGCAGGGCCTTCCCTCCGAGAAATGGCGGGATCCACTTCAGGACCGCGTGCGCCGGCGGGCCGAGGGCGGAATCCGGAAAGAGCAACACCGCGACGACGACCAACAGCAGCAAGAGCACGCAGACCGACAGGGTCAGTAGCAATCCAACCATCTGGGGAGACATGAGGTTATCCTCCTTTCCGCATACAGCAGGCGACCCGCAGCCGGCGCGTGCCTGTCCGTTCTTGGCGAGGGGTCGCCCTATGTTGCGAGAAGGGGCGCGTGGGTGGAGGCCGCCACCTCGCACGGGGCGCATGGCGGCCGCATCGCGGTCCTCCGCCAACCGCGCCACCGCAGGCCGGAAGGGCTTCGCGAGCCGGAGCCGTCCGGATGCTCCCCGTCGCCCTTGGCCCCCGCCTCGACCGTCGACATGGACGCTTGATTCGCGGAGATTCGCGCGCGTGAAAAGCGTCCTCCTCGGTTCGACCCTCCTGCTCGGTCTGACGGTGGGAGGCGCGGATTTCAGCCACGACGGCAACCGACTGGCCCATCTGGATTCGGACGATCCCTTTCACGTCGGCCTCCATTTTCCCCGCCTCACCACCCCGCAGTGGGTCGGCGAACCCGGAGTCGATGCGGTCGTGGTGCTCGGCATCGACGACATGAGCCAGACCGGCAAGTACGAGGAATTCCTCCGGCCGATCCTGGAACGGCTCAAGCGCATCGACGGCCGCGCCCCGGTCAGCATCTTCTGCAACGCGGTGAATCCCGAGGATCCGCGCCTGCAATCGTGGCTCAAGGAAGGACTCTCCCTCGAGGTCCACACCCTCAGCCATCCCTGCCCGATCCTGGGAAGGCACGATTTCGCCGGTGCGGAGAAGACCTTCCACGGTGGCATCGACCTGCTCAACCACGTGCCAGGAAACGTGCCCGTCGCCTTCCGGACACCCTGCTGCGATTCCATCAACAGCCCGAGTCCGCGCCTCTTCGCCGAGGTGTTTGCCCGGACCAATGCCGCCGGGCAATTCCTGAGGATCGATTCCTCGGTGCTGATGTTGATGACCACCAACGATCCGGCGCTGCCGCGATCGCTGGTGGAGGAACCGGGCGGCCGTGGCCGGTTCGCCAAATACGTGCCCTTCCCCAGCTTCGTCACGACGGTCGAGAACTATCCCTACCCCTGGGTCGTCGGCAAAACCTGCTGGGAATTCGCCTGCATGGCGCCCAGCGACTGGGAATCCCAGAACATCCTGGGCCGGACCAACGCGTTGCTCCTTCCCGATTGGAAGGCGGGGCTCGACGCGGTCGTGCTCAAGAAGGGCAACTTCAACTTCGTCTTCCACCCGCATGGCTGGAGCCAGTCGCGGCAGTTGGTCGATTTCGTCGACCATGCCGAGGCCACCTATGGCCGCCGGGTGAAGTTCCTGACCTTCCGCGAGGCCGGGGAACGGCTTGCCCGGAACCTCGGCCAAGGCCAACCCCTGCGCGCGGACGACGGCGGCGACAACGGCGTCCGGCTGCTCGATCTCGACAACGACGGGTTCCTCGACGTCGTCATCGGCAACGACGCGCTACGCCGGACCCGCCTTTGGAACGAGGGGACCGGGCAATGGATCGACTCGGACTTTCCGGCGGCCTTGGTCGGGCGCGCCGGCGGGCAGGTCCGCGAGACCGGGGCCCGCTTCGGCGTGGTCCATCCCCACGGGCGCGCGACGCTCTGGATCCGCGACGAGACGCATTCCGGCGCGTGGACCTTCGACGGACGCCACTGGGTGGCGGAGACCAACCTGCTGCGGGGATTGGAACTGGACGGGCAACCGGTGCTGTCGGCAAAGGACGGCAAGGACCGCGGGGTGCGGTTCCGCGACGTGGACGGCGACGGCCTCTGCGAATTGCTGGTCTCCAACGAATCCCAGAACGCCGTGTTCCGCTGGAACGCCGCGGCCCAGCGCTGGCAGCGCGAACCCACGGCGCTGCCGCCCGGCACCTCGGTGGTGAACGCCCTGGGCCAGGACAACGGCCTGCGCTTCGTCGACCTGAACGAGGACGGCCACGACGACATCGTGTTCTCGAACGAGGATCGGTTCGCCGTCTGGCTCCATGTTCCCAAACCGTTCCTCGGCTGGGGCACGGGTTGGACGCGCAAGGTCGGCGAGGGAACCCGATCCGGCCCGTCGCCCGCCGCCGGCACCCCGCCCGACGAAATCCCGCCGATCGTCCGTGCCGGTCCCCACCGCAACAACGGTGCCTGGTTCCACTCGCGGCACCTGTGGGTCCAGAACGAGGACACCGCGGACATGAAACATCTGGTCGACCGGCGCTCGTTCGACGACCTCCTTCGCGGGACCCAGTCGGACCCCAGGACGCCGGAGGAATCGCTCAAGGCGTTCCGGGTACCACCGGGATTCCGGGTCGAGTTGGTGGCCTCCGAACCCCTGGTCCAGGATCCCGTCGCCATCGACTGGGATGCCGAAGGACGCCTCTGGGTGGTCGAGATGCGGGATTATCCGTTGGGCATGGACGGCCATGGGAAACCCGGCGGGGTGATCAAGCGACTGGAAGACACGGACGGGGACGGCAAGCCCGATCGCGCGGTCGAATTCCTGTCCGGCGTCGCCTTTCCGAATTCGCTGATGGCCTGGCGCCGCGGCGTCCTGGTCAGTGCCGCGCCCGAGATTTTTTACGCGGAGGACACCGACGGGGATGGCCGGGCGGATCTCAAGCAGGTGCTGTTCGAGGGCTTCGTGGAAGGCAACCAGCAGCATCGCGCCAACGGATTCTCCCTCGGCCTCGACGGCTGGATCTACGGGGCCAACGGCGACAGCGGTGGCCGGATCCGCGTCAGTGGACGCACCGAACGCTGGACCGGATCGGCATGGAAAGTGGTCCGCGAGGGCAACACCGCGACCGAGCCGATCTCGATCCAGGGACGGGACTTCAGGTTCCGCCCGGACCGTCTGGAATTCGAGGCCATCGAGGGCTCCACCCAATACGGACGCCTCCGCGACGACTGGGGCAATTGGTATGGCAACGCCAACTATGCCTGGCTCTGGCACTATCCGCTGCCCGCCCGGTATCTGGCGCGCAACCCGCATCTGGCCGTCCGCGACAACCGCGCCCTGCTGGCCCGTTACCCCGGCGGCGACCGCGTGTATGCGGCCAGTCGTGCGCTGCCGCGCCCGAACGTGGTCGGGGCGGAAAACACGGTCACCAGCGCCTGCAATCCGTCGCCCTACCGCGACGTGTTGTTCGGCCCCGGATTCGCCGACTCGGTGTTCGTCAGCGAACCCAGCGAGAATCTGATCCACCGCGAGGTGATCCACCGCGACGGCCCCACCTTCGCCAGCTCGCGCGCCGCCGGGGAAACCAACCGCGAGTTCCTCGCCTCGACCGATCCCTGGTGCCGTCCCATCCAGACCCGCACCGGGCCGGACGGAGCCGTCTACTTCGCCGACATGTACCGCTTGGTCGTGGAGCATCCCGAATGGATTCCGCAGGACACGCAGCGGCGGTTGAACCTGCGGGCCGGCGAGGACCGCGGACGCATCTACCGCATCGTTCCGGAGGGCGCCACCTTGCGGCCCACGCCCCGGTTGGCCGGGCTCGCGACGTCGTCGTTGGTGGCGGCCATGGATAGCCCGAACGGTTGGCAGCGCGACACCGTGCAGCGATTGCTGATGGAGAAGGCGGACGCGGGGGCCCAATCGGGCTTGGAATCGCTGGCGAACCAATCGCCGAATCCCAAGGCCCGCTTGCAGGCATTGGCCACCTTGGAATGCCTCGGACTGCTCCGCATCCCTGCCCTCCTGCACGGACTTCGCGATCCGGAGGCGGCGGTGCGGGTCCAGGCGATCCGCTCGGGCGAGGCGTTTCTCCGGGATGCAGGACAGTCGGGCAAGGTCGTGCCGGCCTTGGTCGGAATGTCCGGGGATCCGTCCGTGCAAGTGGCCTTCCAACTCGCGCTGTCGCTGGGCGAGACCACGGATCCACGCGCCGCCGGCACCTTGGTCACGCTGGCCCAAAAGCACGCCGCGGTGCCGCGGTTTCTCGACGCGGTCCTGAGCAGCGCCAACGGCCAGATCCGTCCGATGCTGGAATCCCTGGCCGCCGTTCCCGATCCGTCCCCCGCGCTCCTCGAGCGGTTGCTCCATCTCGCGGCGGCAAAACCCGATGCCACCGCGCTGTCCCAAGGCATCGCGGTGGTGCTGAAGCTGGATGCCGGGAAAGGCGCGGCGACCCAGTTCCGGGCGCTCGCCGGATTGCTCGACGCCTGGGATCACCGGCACGATGCCGCGTCCTCCAAGGCAGGGATCGCCGCGTTCGCCCCGGTCTGGCATCGGGCCCGCGTGGTGGCCGTCGACGGCAAGGCCGACGTGACCCTCCGCCTGGCGGCGCTGCGCGTGGTGGGTCGGGGCGGACCGGACACCGACGTCGAGCCCGCGGCTTTGGCCGCCATGCTCGCCACCGACCAACCGGGGGAACTCCAGGAGGCGGCGCTGGCCGCCCTGCTGCGCCGCGACGATGCCCTCGTCGCCGGGACGTTGTTCGCCGCGTGGCCATCGCTCGCCCCGTCGCTGCGATCGACCACGCTCGAAGCCGTGTTCGGCAAACCCCTCTGGACGACCGCGCTCTTGGACCAGGTGGAACAAGGCCGCTTCACCGCGCGGGATGTCGGCCTCGGGGTCCGCGAGCGCTTGCGAAACCATCCCGACAAATCCATCCGGGAACGTGCCGAACACCTTTTCGCCGCCGTCCGCACGGATCGCCAGTCGGTGATCGCCGGTTTCATGCAGGCAACCCGGTTGCGCGGGGACGCCGAGCGCGGCCGGGCCCATTTCGCGGCCAACTGCGCGGCCTGCCATCGCCTCCAGGACGAAGGCAGCCAGGTCGGCCCAAATCTGGGAGCCGTGGTCGACAAGTCCCCGGAGGCCCTGCTCGTGGCGATTCTCGACCCGAACCGCGCGGTCGAGGAACGCTACATGGCCCACACCGCACGGACACGCGACGGACACGAGTTCACGGGGATCGTCGCCGGCGAGACGCCCAACAGCGTCACCTTGCGCACCGCCAACGGCATCGAGGAGGTCTTCCTCCGCGGCGACTTGGCGTCGCTCGAGAGCACCCGACGCTCCCTCATGCCCGAGGGATTCGAGCATGCGCTCGAGGCGTCTGCCCTCGCGGACCTCATCGCCTTCGTGTCGGCCAACGGGCCCAAACCCAAGCCGTCGGCGGGCAACCGTCCGGAATTGGTCCGTGCGGACCCGCGGGGTTCGTTGCGGTTGCGGGCCGCGAGCGCCGAGATCTTCGGCGATTCGCTGGTGTTCGAACCGGGCTACGGAAACCTCGGATTCTGGCAAAGCGACAATGATTTCGCGGCGTGGTCGGTGGAGGTCCCGCGCGGCGGCGAGTTCGCCGTCTGGCTGGACTGGGCCCGCCCGCCGGGCG
>WBXI01000112.1 GCA_008933025.1 Verrucomicrobiota bacterium | reverse complement strand
ACACGCGCCCCTGGCCGCAGCGGTGGCGGCGTACGAAGCATCGACTTTGCGGACGAACTTCGCGTCGTGGCTGGAAGCCGGGGCACGGCAACCGGCGCCTTCGACCTGGGAACCGATCGGGGGCGACGGGCCGAAATCCAAAGCCGGGGCCACGTTCCGCAAACTCGAGGACGGCTCGTATCTCGCCGAGGGAAAGAACGGCGATTCCGATGTCTATACCTTCGACGCGCCGGCACCGGCCCGGGGGTTGCGCGCGTTGCGGCTCGAGGCCCTGTCGCACCCGAGCCTGCCCCGGGGCGGCCCCGGCCGGGCGGAGAACGGGAACATCGGGTTGAGCCGGATCCGCGTGTTCGCCTGGCCCGCGGACGGCGGACCGACCAACGAAGTCGTGCTCGCGAGGCCCCGGGCCACCTTCCAACAGGACGCCGGCCACCTCTCCGTCGCGGCCGCGCTCGACGCCGACCCGCATTCGGGATGGGCGGTGGATCCGCGGATCGGGACCAACCATGCCGCCATCTTTGAATTCGCCGCGCCGATCGCCCTCGAGGGCCGGACGCGGCTGCGGGTGCAATTGGAATTCGAACTCAACACCCGGCACAACATCGGCCGCCCGCGTCTGGCGGTGACGACGGCGGAACATCCCGATTTCGGCGGCGAGGCGGTGCCGGCCGCGGTCGCCGCCTTGCTCGCGAGGATCGGTGGCGGCGGCGCGGCGGCGCTGGGCGATGCCGAGCGCGCCAGCCTTCTGGACTGGTGGAAAACCTCGGACGCGGGATGGCGGGCATTGCACGACAAGGCGGAGGCCCACGCCCGGTTGGCTCCCAAGCCGAAACTCACCAAGGTGCTGGTCTGCGCCGAGGGTTATCCCCCGCTTCGCATGCATTCGCAGGGCGCCGACTTTTTCCCGGAGACTTATTTCCTCCAGCGCGGCAGCCCGGAACAGAAACGGGGCGTCGCGACGGCCGGATTCCTCCAGGTCCTCTCCAAGGACGCGGACCCGGGCAAACGCTGGCAGTGGCAACCGCCGGCCGCGGCGAAATACAGCGGACGCCGGCGGGCGCTCGCCCAGTGGATGACCGATCCCGACGGCGGCGCCGGGCACCTGCTGGCGCGGGTGATCGTGAACCGCCTTTGGCAACATCACTTCGGCCAAGGCCTGGTGACCACGCCAAACGACTTCGGCGTCCAGGGCACCAAGCCGTCGCATCCCGAGTTGCTCGATTGGCTCGCCGCGGAACTCATCCGGGGTGGCTGGCGGCTCAAGCCGATCCACCGCCTGATCATGACCAGCGCCGCCTACCAACGCGGCTCCCGGGCGAATCCCGCCGCGATCGCCGCCGATCCCTCCAACGCCCTGCTGGCACGGCGGACGCCCCAGCGACTGGAAGCGGAGGCCATCCGCGACTCGCTCCTCTTCGTGTCCGGCGTGCTCGACACGAACCGGTTCGGGCCCGGCACGCTCGACGAGGCGAGCCGACGCCGGAGCATCTATTTCACGGTGAAACGCAGCCGACTCGTCCCCGCGATGCAATCCTTCGACGCGCCCGAACCACTCGTCAGCCAGGGCATGCGCCCCACCACGACGGTCGCGCCCCAGGCCCTGATGCTCATGAACAGCCCGCACGTGCGCGGATGGGCCACGGCGTTTTCGAAACGATTCGCCCCGGATGCCGCGACCCCGTTGGCCGAGGCGGTGGGCTCGGCTTACTCGATGGCGCTGAACCGCGCGCCGACCCGGCAGGAACGCGCTGACGGCGTCGCCTTCATCCAGCGACAAATGGAACGGCATCGGGCCGGGAATCCCGCCGAAGCCCGGGCATTGGCGCTGGCCGACTACGCGCAGGTGGTGCTGAGCCTCGACGAGTTCGTCTATGCGGATTGAGCCGGCCATCCTGTTCGTCCTGCTGCTGGGGTTGTCGGGGTCCGGAGCGGGCCCGCTGCATGCCGCCGGGGCCCCGCCCAACCGGCCCAACGTCGTGTTCATCCTCGCGGACGACCTCGGCTGGGGCGAACTCGGCTGCTACGGGCAGAAGAAGATACCGACGCCGAACATCGACCGACTCGCGGCGCAAGGCATGCTGTTCACGCGGCACTACAGCGGCGCGCCCGTCTGCGCGCCGTCGCGCTGCGTGCTGATGACCGGCCTCCACCTCGGGCACGCCGAGATCCGGGGCAATCTGCCGGCCAAGACCAAGCTGCCCGAATTCGACGAGGGCCAGTATCCGTTGAGCGCGGGGGCGCACACGCTGGCGCAGGCATTCCGGATCGCGGGTTACGCCACCGGCGCGATCGGCAAATGGGGTCTTGGGCCGGTGGGCAGCACCGGGGATCCCAACCGCCAGGGATTCGACCTGTTCTTCGGCTACAACTGCCAGGCCGTCGCCCACAGCTATTACCCGCCCCATCTCTGGCGGAACGGCGCGAAGGTCCCGATCAACGCCAAGCCCATCCCCGGCCATCGCGCGCAACCCCGGGGCGAGGTCCGCGCCGGGGATTCGATCGGCCAGACCTACGCCCCGCGGCTCATGGTCGAGGAGGCGGAGAAGTTCGTCGCCGCCCGCAAGGACGGGCCGTTCTTCCTCTATCTCGCCTTCATCGAGCCCCACGTGGCCCTCCATCCGCCGCCCGCGTTGCTCGAACGTTTCCCCCGCGAATGGGATTCCCGTCCCTATCGCGGCCTCAACGGCTACCTGCCCCATTCCCGGCCCCGGGCCGCCTACGCCGCGCTCATCGCGGATCTCGACGACCACGTGGGGCGCGTTCTCGCCGCGCTGGACCGGCATGGGCTCGCGGACCGCACGCTGGTGGTGTTCACCAGCGACAACGGCACCACGCATCCCGGCACCGCCGATCCCGACTTCCACGTCGGCGGCGTGGATGCCGCGTTTTTCGACAGCACCGCCGGTCTGCGCGGCTACAAGGGCAGCGTGTACGAGGGCGGCATCCGGGTGCCGATGATCGTCCGCTGGCCCGGCCGCATCGCGCCCGGCACCGTCGACGCGACCCCGGGATACTTCGCCGATTGGTTTCCCACCCTGTGCGACGCGACCGGGATCGCCCGGCCCGGCAAACTCGACGGCCAAAGCCTTTGGCCCGCGATGACCGGCGGCAAAATGGCCGGCGAACGACGTCCCATGGTCTGGGTATTTCCCGAATACGGCGGCCAGGTTGCCGTGCGGGACGGCGACATGAAGATGGTCCGCCGGAAACTCGCGACGCCGGCTCCCGGCGCCTGGGAAGTCTACGATCTCTCCAAAGACCCCGCCGAAGCCCGCGATCTCGCCGCGGAGAGCCCCGGGCTCGTCCGCCGGGCCGAGACGATCCTGCGGCGCGAGATGGACGACAATGCCCTCTTCCCGTTGGCCGTCCCCGGCATTGCCGGGGCAAGTCGCGTCCATCCCTGATTTCGAACCTCCATACCATGAACACCTCGGGCTCACTCCTCAATCGCCGCCAGATGCTCCGCCGTGCCGGTGGTGGCGCCGGACTACTGGCCATGGCCGGACTCCTCCAGGAAAACGGGCTGCTGATGCCTTCCGCGCTGGCGTCCGGCGCCAATCCCCTGGCGCCCCGCCCCGCCCACATGCCGGCCCGGGCCAAGTCCGTCATCTGGCTGTTCATGAACGGCGGGCCCAGCCAGGTGGACACCTGGGACTACAAACCGGAGCTCGTCAAACGCGATGGGAAACCCCTCGATGGCTTCGACAAATCCACCGGGTTCTTCGCCGATGCCGTCGGGCCGCTCATGAAATCGCCGTTCGACTGGAAACGGCACGGCCAGAGCGGCACCTGGGTCAGCGACCTGTTCCCGCACATGTCGCGGCACGTGGACAAGATGGCGTTCCTCCATTCCTGCCACACCGAATCCAACAACCACAGCCCGGCCCTGTTCATGATCAACACGGGGTCGACGCGCATGGGATCGCCGTGCGTCGGTTCCTGGGCGACCTATGGCCTCGGGAGCGAAAGCCGGAACCTGCCGTCGTTCGTGGTGATGAGCGATCCGCTCGACCGCGGCCTCCCGAAGGGCAACGCCAGCAACTGGGGGGCGGGGTTCCTGCCGAGCGTGTACCAGGGCACCTGGCTCCGGCCCAAGGGCGACCCGATCGACAACCTCAAGCCCGTGGCCGGCATGGGACCGGACGCCCAGCGCGCGCAATTGGATCTCCTCGCCAGACTGAACCGGCGGCACCTCGCCCACTCCCCGGCCGAGAGCGAACTCAACGCGCGCATCGAGAGCTTCGAACTCGCCTACCGCATGCAGACCGCGGCTCCCGAGGCCTTCGACATCGCGAGCGAACCCGACCACGTCAAACGGCTCTATGGCATCGACCAACCGCATTGCCGCCATTTCGCGGGGCAATGCCTGATGGCCCGCCGCATGGTCGAGCGCGGGGTCCGGTTCGTTCAGATCTATTCCGGCGGCATGGAAAACCAGCGCAGCTGGGATGGCCACGAGGACATCGTGGGCAACCACCGTGGGTTCGCGCGGGAAACGGACCAACCCATCGCGGGACTGCTGGCGGACCTCGGGCAACGGGGACTCCTCGACGAGACGCTGGTCATCTGGGGCGGCGAATTCGGGCGGTTGCCGGTCTCGCAGAAAGGCGGCAAGCCGGGCCGGGACCACAACCCGCATGCCTTCACCTATTGGCTCGCGGGCGGCGGCGCCAAGGGGGGCTTCCACCACGGGGCCACCGACGAGATCGGGCACAAGGCCGCGGTGGACAAGGTGAGCGTGAACGACCTGCACGCGACCATCCTTCACCTGCTGGGATTCGACCACGAACGACTGACCTACTTCCACAACGGCCGGAATTTCCGCCTGACCGACGTCGCGGGGGAAGTGGTGCGCAACGTGGTCGCGTAGGCCACGCCATCCGCGGATTCACGGCCGACTCCGTGGGCGACGGAACGACACGCCCGACCACCATGGCCGGGTTCCAGCCCCGGGGCGTCCCGCCGCCGTCGTCGATGCCCCCGGGATTCCGTGGCCCGGTGCCCTGGTGGCGAACCCCGCGCCGTTCAGGGCGGCGCCGTCGGTGCCATCACCGTCGAGACGCTCCGCCGGCCCTGGGTTTCATGACGGTCACCTTGTAGACCGCGCCGGTCTTGTCGTAGGTGGTCCATTCCCCGGTTTGCTCGCCGTTCTCGAAATGGCCGGAGCGCATCCGTGTGCCCTCCTTCCGGAACCATTCCCAATATCCCACCGGGACGCCGTCGAGCATCCGGCCCCGCGCCCAGATGCTGCCATCCCGGTGGTATTGGACGTGGTCCCGCACGCCTTGTGCCGGGGCTTCCGGCGGCGACCCGGTGGATGGGTCGCCCGGCGCGCGGGACTTGGGTTTCTTCATGCCGATCGTCTCCGACTCAAGGTTCCTTCCGGACCCGGTAGAACCTATAGGTCATGCCGGGCGTCGCCGGATCGACGTAATCCATGACGGTCCCCGACGGCCGTTCCACATGGAGGGTCTCCCAATGCTGCAGATCGGTCGAGGCCTCGAGGGTATAGGACCACCCCGGTTCCACCGACGAGCGTACCTTGAATCCCTCGGCGGTCCAACCCAGGGGAACCAACTCGGGCGGATTGCCGCTCAACACCACGAACACCCGGACGTTGTCGAGACCCCAACTTTCGTCGGCGAGGTCGCCCGACAGGCCGGTCCCGGCGAAGTTGAGCACCATCGTGGACGCGGTATGCGGGAAGCCCAGCACATGCGCGTACACCGAATCCATGACGCCGGCGCCGGGCGCCACGAAGCCCAGGGTATCGTTCTCCATGGCGCCCGTCCGGGGCGGGTTGACCGGCCCGGGATGGGTGCCGGGGAAGGACTGGCCGGCCGCGACACTCGCCGCGGGCCCGTTGTTGAACGTGGCATGCACCAGCTTCAATCCCCCGGCCACGTTGAGTTCCCACAGATCCGGCCCGTCCGTCGCGCTGTTGCCGTCCCAGGTGCGGATCACGTATTGGTCGACCATGACCGTGGCCGCCACGTGCGGCGGCAGGTTGCCCAGCGTGAGCGTCACCGTCTGGTTCCCGAATTCCCCGAGGAACCGCCGTCCGCCGGCGGGCGTCGTGCCGGTCGGATTCGCGGACCATTCCGGACCGACCGGGCCCTCGAAATCGTTGGCATAGACCAACAACCCGTAGTCCGCCTCCCGCGCGGGTTTGACCGCGACGTCGTACAGGACCGGCGTGGCATCCGGGGAAGCGCTCTGCAGGGTGGCCTCCACCTCGAGGTACCGTCCCGGCGGCGTCGCATGGAACGGCACCCCGTTCCGGGCGTCTTCCCAGAGCGACCACACGCCCCGGTCATTGGACGAACGCACCCGGATGCGGACCGAGGCTCCCGCCGGTTCGGCCGCATGCCACGCGACGGAACCCCACGGCGTGTTGTGCCAACCCGAGTCGTGGACCACGCTCCACAGGCCGATCCGCGTGGTGGAATTGCGCGCCACCATCCCCGTCATGTCGCTGTAGCCATAGTGATAGCCCTCGTTGTAGGCGGCCGGCAGCGTCTTCTGCAGATCCACCACGTTGCGGGTCGGATCGATGCGCCGCACGATCGCGTCGCCGACCCCCATGCACCAGATCATGCCCCGGGAATCCACCGAGACGCCCGAGGGTTGGTTGCCCGCCGGGATCGTCGCCTTCAGAACGCCCGAATTGGACCGGCGCACCACCACGCCCGGCCCCGAATGGGCCACCCACACGTCGCCGTCGTCGGTGATGGCCATCCCGCGGCCCTCCGTCACGTCCGGGATGGACCATTCGATGGCCGACGTCGCCGGGTCGATCCGGGTCATGCGCGCGGAGTTCCAGCCGCTCACGAACACGTGCCCTTCCCGATCCACGTTGATCCCATAGGAGAAATGGCCCAGCGGGATCACGGAGAATCCACCCGTGGACGGATCGAAACGCAGCACCTCGTTCCGGTCGTGCGAGGACGCCCAGAGGATGCCCTTGCGATCGAGGACCGCGCCGTAGGTCCGGTGGTTGACCGAGGAAACATCGATGGTCCTCAGGATGGTGCCGGTCTGGCCGTCGAGGTAATAGAGCTTCTTGGTATCGAGGGTGCCCAACCAGAGGTTGCCCTTGGCATCCACGGCGATGCCCCGCGGACCCGGGTCGCCCCAACTGTTGCGGTAGGGACCGGTATAGGTCCCGGGCGTGTAGGTGCCCTCGTATCCGGGAACCACCGAGACTTCCCACAACACGCATTCGTCCTGGCCCCACGGCACCATCTCGTCCGCCGCGATGTCGTGGTCGTTGTTGGCGTCGGCCGAGGTCCGGATCAGGCCGTCGCCGTTGCGGTCGACGTATTGTCCGTTCTCGAAAAGGCCGACCTTCACGACCGTGCCCGCGTAGCGGTTGGCGACATAGCAATTGCCCAGCAGGTCGACGGTCGTCCGCGAGGGTTGCCCGTTGACGCCCACCGGGCAGGTGCGGTAGCGGGCCAACTCGTGCCCGGTGAGGGTATCCAGTTTGGAGATGGTGCCCTCGTTGTTCGGGACCCACAGGTAACGCAGCGTCGAGGAATGGGTGGCCAACTGGAGTTGGTCCGCCACGGTCGTGTATTCGAGCCCCGACATGCGGCCCCGGTCGAAATCCCGGTCGGAGGTATAGGTACCCCCGCGCGGCGCCGTCCCGGGGGCGGCGACCGACGCGGTGGCCACCACGCGATCCACCGCGGCGGGTTCGCCGAGCGAGGTCGCGGACAGCGTCCAATCCCGCGTGGCATCGGTCGGGAGACCGGCATCGGGGGTCAACTGGACGCGCAACCCATAGGTCGCCTTGGCTCCCAGGGTCAGGGTCAGGCCACCGGGCCCGCCCGGGCCCGCTCCCAGATCGAAGCAGTCGTCCCCGGTGCCGTCCGCGGCACCCCATGCCGGGCCGTTGAAGAGTTGTCCGTGGTTCGCGCCCGCGGTGGCGTCGCGCGCGGTCGTGTCCTCGCCGTCGTCGAGGCGCCAGTAGCCGGCAAGCCCGGCCTCCGTCCCGGCCAACCGGCGTCCACGGTTCGCCTGGATCTGGGCGGCGCTGCGCGCCACGCCCCAGAGCCGCACGTCCGCCATCCGCCCGGCGAAGAACTCGGACGGGTTCGGCCCGTTGTAGTCGGCGCCCAGTTGGGGCGGATGGTCGTCGTAGGGAATGCTGGCGTTCGCGGCCCCGGAGGCCACCTCCACGCCGTTCACGTACAGGGCGTGGCGGTTGCCCGCGTCGTCGAAGACATAGGCCAGATGGTACCAGGTGCCGACCACCGGCGACCACGCGTAGGCGATCTGCCCAACGCCCGACACATGCGCGCGCAACGCGCCCGCATCGTGCCACATCACGTAGGAATCGTCGGTGCCACCCCCGAGCGCCTTGCTGAACAGCACCCGGGTGCCGCCGACGACCGAGAAGTTATACCATCCCTCCAGGGTGAGGTTGGCCGGACGCAGGGCCGCGGTGTTGGCCAACCGGACGAACTGGTTGACGCCGTCGAATTCGAGGTACGGCCGCCCGCCGCAGAACGCCGCGGACCAACCCGGACCCACGGACGACGCATCCAGACGGATGCGGTCGGACGCGTTGCCGTGGTTCTTGAGTTGGACCAGGAACGTCGCGGGCTCGGCCGGCGCGACCTCCACCAACCGGCTCTGGCCCGCGCCCGAGGCATTGAAAATCCCCTCCCCCGCGAAACCGTCGTCGTTCTCGCGCCGGATCATGAGGTCCGGCTGGAAGTGCGCCTGGCACGTCGTCACCAACTGCAGCGCGTCGCGCGCGATCGGCGCGGCGCCATCGCGGTAGGCGGTGACCGCCACGGTCTTGATGGCCGATGCCGGGACACTGAGGCCCGGCGAGACCTCCACGCGGACGACCTGGGCCGCGCCGGGTGCCAGGGCGGCGGTCGTCCATCCCGCCGTGTCGCGGATCAAACGGGAGATCTCCCGGCTCCCGTCCCGGTAGACGACCGTCCAGTCGGACGCCAGATCCTCGACCGTCTTGAGGGCATAGGTGCGGGTCTCCGGGCTGTCGTTCTCGATCCGGATGTCATAGACGGCCACGCCCTGGGGCGGAACCGACTGCGCGCGGGCTTGGTTCCCGTCGGGGAGTCCCTGGTACACGTTCCCGCCCGAATAGGCGGCCTCCGGTTCGGACGCGTTCTTCACCAGCAGGTCCGCCCATGGCGACACACAGCGCCCCGCGGCGCCGGCGTCGTGGATGGCTCGCACCTCGGCGGCATCGAGTCCCCGCGCGTAGACCTCGACCTCGTCGATCAACCCGTCGACCGCGTACTGGCGCGAGCCCGGCCAGTTGTCGTTGCCGATCGTGGCATCGTGCCCGTTGTGGACGATGTTGCCGGAAAGGGGCGCCGCGGCTCGTTCCGTGCCGTCGACATAGAGCCGCGCCGTGGTTCCATCGTAGGTCCCGGCGACGTGGACCCACTGCCGGAGGGGACACTCCACGCCGGTGATCGCGAAGCTGCGGTTGGCGGCGGTGGCCACCGCGAATTCGAGCCGTCCCTGGTTGAGGACGAGTTGGTAGCCGGTGGCGGACCCATCCCAATACTTGTCGAAGATCTGCTGGGTGCCGAGGGCGGGCGGATTGATGGCCGCGATGTTGATCCACGTCACGATCGACACTTGGTTGCCGGTCAGGTCGAGCGCGCCGGTGCTGCTGCCGGGGAGCCGCACGGCATCGTCGTTGCCGTCGAGCACGAAGGCCTTGCCCACGCGGCCCGGCGCGTAGCCCGCGTTGTACTCGAGGACACCGTGGTTGGTGCGCCCGAGGTCCTCCGCCAATTCGTCGGCCGTCCAGCGACCCACCAACCCGGCCGGCAATGGCACGCAGGCGCGCACCAACTGGTCGTACCCGCGCTCGGCGGACACCCCCGCAGCATCCACCGACCGGATCGTGAACGAGTAGTTCCCGGCCTCGGTGGGTCGGCCCACCAGTTTCCCGGCGGGATCCACCGAGAGTCCCGGCGGCAGTTTCCCGGCGGCCAAGAGGTAGTGATACGGCGCCTGGCCGAGGATGGTTTCGAAATCCTCGAGCACCTCCCGGCCCACGATCGCCTCGCGGACGACCGATGGCCGGCTCAGGAAGGGCGACGTCCGGCAGTGGCCGCCCGAACGCGCGTTGTAGGCATCCACGATCTCGAATTCATCGAACCTGCGGTCGGCAATCATCACCTCGTCGAGTTGTCCGCGGAAGAAACGCCGGGGACTGCCATTGCCCCAGGTGAACCCGAGGTTCACCGGGCGGTTGTTGACCGCCGGGATCACCAGCGGCGTCGTCGCCTGCAGGGCCCCGTCGACGTACAACCGCATGCTGTATCCGTCCCATGTCCCCGCGATGTGATGCCACCGGCCATCCAGGACGGAAACCAAGGAGTCCGCCCCGACGAATCCGTTCCCGGTTCCCCCGCCATAGCCGCAGCCAAAGCTCAGCGCACCGTTCGCGGGATACGCCTGGAATGCCCAGCCGCTGTTGTCCACCCATCCGTGGGATTTCTCCAGCAATGTCACCAGCGAGTCCTGCTGCCCGGGTTGTTCCTGGGTTCCCCGCATCCAGAATTGCGCCGTGAACCCGTCCCGCGTCGGGTTGAAGCGGTCGTTGTGCGCGGCCGCGAGCCCGTCGTCGTTGCTGTCGAAAACGAATCCCTGTGCGGACTTGCCCGGGGCAAAGGTCGGGCCGCCGCGGACCGCGAGGTGGTTGGTTCCGGCGGAGTCGAGTCCGTTGCCCTCGCCCGCCCACCACGCCACCAGCCCGGCCGGCGGCTCCACGCACGGCACGGGTTGGCTGGTCAGGACCAGACTGGCGGCGTTGTCCGCCGGATTCGGATCCGTTTCGTTGGCCAGAACGGTCGCCTCCAGCGTGCCGGTGCCGGGACGATTCGGCTCCGTCCCGAAGACGATGATCACTTGGGAAAGCGGGGCCACGCCGCCGATCGTGCAGACGACCTCGTTGCCCGTCTTTTGGTAGGAGCCCCCCGGCACGGAAACCGAAAGCACGTCGCTGATCGCCGGGAACCGATTGGTGACCCGCACCCCGGAAGCCCAATTCTCGCTCCGGTTCGTGACCACCACGAAACAAGCCTGGGGATATTCGCTCGGCACCGGATTGGGCACGGCGCGGAGGATGAGCCCGAGGTCGGCGGGGGCCGGGGCCCGGCCCGTGGCGCCGATGTCCTGCAGGGTCGGCGCGACGGCACCGGAGGCACCCCGCAGCGTGACTTCCAACTCGAGGTAGCGCCCGGGCGGGGTCAGTCCCAGCGGGATCCCGTTCGCGCAGGTTTCCCAGGCCGACCACGCCGTACGGTCGTTGGAGCTCCGCGCCCGGACCGCGAGTCCCGTCCCGACCGGCTCCACGGCGTGCCACCGGACGCGGTCCCACGCCGTGTTGGCGACCTGTCCGTCGTGCACCGCGGACCAGATGCCAAGGCGGACGGTGCTGTTGCGGGCCAGGATCCCGGTCATGTCGCTGTACCCGTAGTGGCTCCCCGCCACGCGCCGGACCAGATCGACCGAGTCGGTGGCCGGATCGATGCGCCGGAGATACTCGTCGCCATCGCCCATCGCCCACATCTTCCCGGCGGCATCGACCGCCACGCCGGTGGGGCCGGACCCCGCGCCGATGGTGGCCTTGAGCACGCCGTTGTTCGAATAGCGGGACACGGTCTTGGCCCCGGAACTCACCACCCAGACATCGCCATCCTCGGTCACCGCGACCCCGCGGCCGTTCGCGCCGATCGAGACCGTCCACTCGCGCGTCCCGGTCAGCGTGTTCCACCGCGTGAGCAGCGCTTCCTGGTTGGCCGAGACGAACAGGTGGTCGTTGCGGTCGAGGGCGAGTCCGTAGGAATGGAAGTCCAGGGGGATCGCCAGGACCGAGCCGTCGGCGGGATCCAACCGCAGCAGGTTCTGCGCGCCCGATTCCTTGTAGCCGGAGGACCAAAGGATCCCGCGGGCATCGATGGCGGCTCCGTAGGCCATGTGATTGGCCGCCGACAGGTCGATGGTCCGCAGGATCTGGCCGGATTCCCCGTCGATATAATAGTACCGCATCGTGTCGTGGGTGCCGGCCCAGAGGTTGCCCCGGGAATCCACCGCCATGCCGCGCGGGCCGGGACTCCAGTAGTTGTTCGGGTAGGCGCCGCGATAGGCACCCGGGACGTAGCGGGCCTCGCTGCCGGACACCAGCAACACCTCGTGCAGCACGCACTCGTCCTTGCCGAAATCGAGGATCTCGCTCCCCGAGATCACGCCGTCGCCGTTGGCGTCGCGCGATGTCTGGACGATGCCGTCGCCATTGCGGTCGGCGAAACCGCCCGACTCGCGCAGGCCGATCTTCACGACGGTCGCGGAGTTGCGGTTGGCGACCCAGCAGTTGCCGCGGAGATCCACCGTGGTGCGCGAGGGATTGCCGTTCACGCCGGAGGGTGCCACCCGGTAACGGGCCAATTCACGTCCGTCGCGGCTGTCGATCTTGGAAACCGAGTTGTCGCTGGAATTGGGCACCCAGAGGTACGGCAACGCGCCGCCCGCCGGGTCCAACTGCAGTTGGTCGCGGACACTCCACGCCTCCGTGCCACTCATCCATCCGCGCTCGAAGTCCGCGGTCGTCGTGAACAGGGCGTCGACCGGGGTGGTGCCCCGGACCCTCGCGGTGGTGACCATCCGCACGGTGTCGGTGCGCGCGGGATCGGCCTTGGCCGCCGCGGTCAGGGCCACGTCGCGCACCGTCCCATCCGCCACCGTGGCGTCGGGAGTCACCACCACCCGGAGCTCCGTGCCGCCGCCGGCGGCAAGGAGGTTGTCTTCCCAACCGGCGCCGGTCACCTGGTCCGTGATGTCCCGGCGTTGCCAGACGGGATCGTTCATCAGCAGCCCGTGGCGCCGGCTCGGACCGAGATCGCGCGCCGATCCCCCCGCTCCGTCGGCCAACCGCCAGTATCCGGCCAATCCCTCGGCCGCCGGGTCGACGGGTCCCGAAAGGCCGGCGGCGACCTCGCCCGCCGCAAGGGCCCGGCTCCAGATGCTGACTTCGCGGATGGTGCCCGGGAAGACGCCCCCGGAACAGCAGGCCTCCCCGCCGATGCGGGTTCCCGCGGCAGTCGGGATATAATTGTCCGAGGGTCCGGTCGCCTTGAGTTCGCCGTTGATATAGAGGGAGGCAGTGCTGCCGTCGCCGGTGGCCGCGACATGGTACCAGACGCCGGGCTCCACGACGGCGGTGGCCTTGTAGGTGGTCGAGCAACCGCCGGGCTGCCGAGCGGACACCGCGAATTTCCCATCGATCAGGACCACGCCCCAGTCCCGGCATTCGGCCGCGCCGCCGACCACGGTATGGCGCCCACCCGGGAGGGCCGAGGGCTTGACCCACGCTTCCACGCTCCACTGGTTGCCCGGCGTCCATGCCCCCAGATCCACGTAATCGTCGACCCCGTCGAGGATCAACGCGTCCACCGCCTCGTACCGCACCGTCCAACCCGCTCCGCCCGCGGGACCGGTGACCCGGGTCTGCACGGGGGAATTCCCGTCGTTGCCCAACGTCACCGTGTAGACGGCGGACTCGTTCGCCGAAACCTCCTGGTTCCTCGCTGTTTCCTGTGGCTGGGGGACTTGGTAGAACGGCCCGGACATGATTCCGGAGAAGGCATTCGCTGGGTTGTTGCAACTGGACGACAAGTGGGAGGTGGTGGCGGCGGAGTTT
>WBXI01000111.1 GCA_008933025.1 Verrucomicrobiota bacterium | reverse complement strand
TGATCTTCAGCCCGGTGATGTACTCGGCGAGGTTCTCGGCGTGGGTGCCGATGTCGCCGATGCAGCCCGCGGCGCCCGACTTCTTGGGATCCGTCCGCCAACCGGCCTGCTTCTGTCCGGACGCTTCCAGACGGGTGGCAAGCCAACCCTGGGGATACTCGACCACGACCTTGCGGATCTTGCCGAGACGACCGGAGGCGACGATCTCGCGGGCTTCCTTCACCAGCGGGTAGCCGGTGTAGTTGTGGGTGAGGCCGTAGAGAAGGCCGGTCTTCTTGACGAGCGCCTGCAGGGCCCTGGCCTCGGCCAGATTGAACGTCGCCGGCTTGTCGCTCAGCACGTGGAAACCGGTTTCCAAGGCCAGCTTGGCCGGCGGGAAGTGCACGTGGTTCGGCGTGACGATCGAGATGAAGTCCATCCGCTGGTCGGCCGGGAGCGTCGCTTCGGTCCGGATCATCTCCTCGAACGTCCCGTAGCAACGGTTCGCCGGCAGGAACAGGTCCGCGCCGCTCGCCTTGGACCGCTCGGGATCGGACGAAAACGCGCCGCAAACGAGCTCGATCTGCTGGTCGAGCGCCGCGGCGATGCGATGGACCGCGCCGATGAACGCGCCGCGACCGCCGCCGACCATGCCGTAACGAATTTTCCGACTCATGGGAATGTAGGGATGAGGGATGCGTTGCTGAACTACACGGGATCGTGTGGTGACGCGGGGCTTATAGAAGCCGACCGCGGTCCGGGCAAGGACAGGTTGGGTGCATCGCCGGCGTCGCGACCGCCTTGGTTCGGGGACTCCGCGGCCGGCCGCGAAAGGCCGTGGAGGGAACGCATCGGGCCCGGATCCGGTCGACCCATGTCCCCGGGGATCGGGTCACGGAGACACGGAAACACGAAGGGCCCGCCGTGTCGCGGCACCCGCCGCAAGCGGGCCCCGGGCCCATCGACGGCGAAAGCCCCGTGATGGCCCCGGGACAGTGGTTCACCGACTTCCGGCTTCCGTACCGACCGCCGACCGGTATGCTCCGGACGTCTTTTGTCGCCAATTCATCGGCGCGGGCGGGCTTTGGCCCGTGGGACGTGGATCCGCCGTCGTTCCAACCGCGCACCGAGTCATGCTGGTTCATCTGCTCAAATCGAAAATCCACCGGGCCACGGTCACCGCCGCAAGCGTCGACTACGAAGGCAGCCTCACCATCGCGGCGGACCTCGCCGAGGCGGCCGGTCTTCTGCCCAACGAGCGGATCCTGTGCAGCAACATGGCCAATGGTGCCCGGTGGGAAACCTACGTCATCGTCGGCCCGCGGGGGTCCGGTGCCATCGAACTCAACGGGGCCGTGGCCCACCTCGGCAAACCCGGCGACCGCGTCACCATCATGGCTTTCACCGAGATCGAGGCCGAGGCAGCCCGCGACTGGCAGCCGCGGGTGATCGTGCTCGGACCCGGAAACCAGATCGCCAACCACCGCGGATACTGATCCCCGCAGCACACTTTTCCCCGCCCCCGATGCCTTCCTTCACCGCCGCCCAGATCGCCGACCGACTCGGAGCCCGTGTTCTGGGCGATCCCACGCTGCTCCTCCACGGGTTTGCGCCCGCCGACTCCGCGCGCCCCGGCGAACTGACCTTCGCGGAAAACGAGTCCTACTTCCTGCGCGCGGTGCAGAGCCAGGCCTCCGCGGTTCTGGTCGCCGACGATTTCGAGCCCGACGGCAAAACGCTCATCCGCGTTCCCAACGCCCGCATTGCCTTCGCGCAGATCCTTCCCCTGTTCTTCCCGGAAACGCACCACGCGCCCGGCATCCATCCCACCGCCTTCGTCTCGCCCTCCGCCCAGGTCGACCCCACGGTCCACGTCGGGCCCCATTGCGTCGTCGGCGACCGCACCCGCATCGGTGCCGGCACGATCCTCAACTCCCACGTCGCCATCGCCGAGGACTGCGTCGTCGGCGAACAGTGCCGTCTTTTCCCGCACGTGACGCTGTACCAGCGCACGTCCCTCGGGCGCCGCGTCCGCATCCATGCCGGTTCCGTCATCGGCGCCGACGGCTTCGGCTACGTTTTCGACAACGGCGAGCACCGCAAGGTCCCGCAGGTCGGGCAGGTCGTCATCCACGACGACGTCGAGATCGGCGCCAACAGCACCGTCGACCGCGCCGCGCTCGGCGCCACCGTCATCGGCCGCGGCACCAAGATCGACAACCTCGTGCAGATCGCCCACAACGTGACCATCGGCGAGCACTGCATCGTCGTGGCCCAGGTGGGCATCGCCGGTTCCACGAAGATCGGCAATTTCGTGACGGTGGCGGGGCAGGTCGGCATCGCCGGCCATCTGCGGATCGGCGACCGGGTGACGCTCGCCGCGCAGTCCGGCGTGATGCACCACATTCCGGAGGGCCAGAAATGGATGGGCTCGCCCGCCCAACCCGACCGGGTCACCAAGCGCCAGCTGCTCGCCATCGAACGTCTCCCGGACCTGCTGCGCCGCGTCCACGAACTGGAACGCCAGCTCGCCGAACGCCCGTGAAACTCGTTTCCTGGAACGTCAACGGCCTCCGCGCCGTCCTCCGGAAAAAGATCTTCCTCGAGTATCTCGAGTCGGAGGCGCCCGACATCCTGTGCGTCCAGGAAACCAAGGCGCATCCGGACGACGTCGACCAACTCTGGCCCCTGGGCTACCAGGCGCACTGGAACTGGGCGGAGAAGAAGGGTTATTCGGGCACCGCCATCCTCTCCAGGACCCGGCCGTTGGCGGTCACCCGCGGCATCGGCACCGACGAACACGACCGGGAAGGGCGCGTGTTGACCGCCGAGTACGACGACTTCTTCCTGGTCAACGTCTACGTCCCGAACTCGCAACGCGAGCTCACCCGCCTCCCGTACCGGCGGCAATGGGACCGCGACTTCCTCGCGTACCTGAAGCGGCTCGGGAAGACGAAGCCGGTGGTGTTCTGCGGCGACCTCAACGTGGCCCACGCCGAGATCGACCTCACCCATCCCAAGGCCAACGCCAAGAACCACGGGTTCACGCCCGAGGAACGGGCCGGGTTCGACGCCTTCGTGGAGGCCGGGTTCGTGGACACCTTCCGCGAGTTCGAACCCGGCGGCGGGCACTACACCTGGTGGAGCCCGATGGGCGGCGCCCGCCAACGCAACGTCGGGTGGCGCATCGACTACTTCCTCGTCGACGCCGGCCTCCGGCCACGGCTGCGCCACGCGTTCATCCGGCCCGACGTCCCGGGTTCGGACCACTGCCCGGTGGGGATCGAGCTGGAGACCAAGCCATGACACCCGAACCGAATGTCCCGTTGGACGAGGAATCCCTCGCCGGGGCCGACCCGGCCGCGATCCACAGCGCGTTGTTCGGCCAACTCGTCGCCGGGCACGGCCAGATGGCGCTGATGTTCCTCGGGTGCATCGAGAACCCGCACACCGGCCTGAAGGAAGCGCCCCAACCCGAGGCCGCGAAGATCTTCATCGACCAACTGGAGATGATCGCCGCGAAAACCCGGGGCAACCTCGACGCCGGGGAAATCCAGTTGCTCGAGCGGACGATCGCCGTGGTCCACCACGAATTCGTGGCCCTGATCGACCGACTGAACGATCCGGACGGGCCCCGGGACCCGGGCTGAAACGGCTCCAGCGACGCGGCACGCCGATGCGGAAATACCTCCACGTCCTCGGGATCGGCATCCAGAACACGCTGGTGTACCGCGCGAACTTCCTGTTCCGCGCCGCCGCCAGCCTGATCCCGCTCGCGGGCACCATCTACCTCTGGAAGGCGATCTACGGGGGCCGGGCGGCGGGCGATTCGTTCGGGGGCTACACGCTCGCGCAGATGGTGAGCTACTACCTGCTGGTCACGCTCGTCGACGCGTTCACCGCCGTGGCCGAGGACGACTGGCAGATCGCCGCCGAAATCAAGGACGGCAACATCAGCCAGTTCCTGCTCAAGCCCATCGATTACCTCGCGTACCGGCTCTGCCTCTACGTGTCCGGCCGGGCGATCTACACGACGGTGGCGCTCGTGCCGGTGGGGATCTTCCTGTTCGTGCTGCGCGGGTATCTGGTACCGCCCCACGACAACCTGGCGCTCGCGGCTTTCGTCGCGTCGTGCCTGCTCGCCGGGCTGCTCCAGTTCTTCCTGGCCTACGTGATGGCCATGCTCGCGTTCTGGGTCCTCGACGTGAGCACGTTCATCTTCATCCAGTTCGCCTTCGAATACATCGCGAGCGGGCACCTGTTCCCGCTCGACATCCTTCCGGCGGGACTGGCGCGGGCGATCCAGTTCACGCCGTACCCATACCTGCTCCATTTCCCGGTTTCCGTCTACCTCGGGCGGACCGGGGGGACGCAACTGTGGCAGGGACTCGCCGTGCAGGCGGCATGGGTGGTCGCCGGATACGCCGCCGCGCGGTTCGCGTGGAACCGGGGAGTCCGCCGCTACTCCGCCGTCGGCGGCTGAAGAACCATGGACGCGCGACACACACCCAACTGGCGGCGGTATCCCGCGCTCTACGCCGCGCTCTGGAAGAACTCCGTGGTGCGCGAGATGCAGTTCAAGACGAACTTCCTCCTTTGGATCGTCGTCGAGCTGCTGTGGTTCGCGCTGCAACTGGCGTTCATGTCCGTGGTCTACGCGCACACGGACGAGATCGCGGGCTGGACGCGCTGGCAGGTGGTGTTGCTGGTGGGTTGCTCCAACCTGGTCCAGCAACTGTTCACCGCCTTCTTCCTCTCCAACCTCATGGAGGTCAGCGAGCACATCCGCACCGGCCGCCTCGATTTCATGCTGTTGCTGCCGGTGAACACCCGTTTTCTGGTGTCGATGCGCAAGGTGGACCTCGGGGCCTTTGCCAACGCGGCGGCGGCGGCGGCCGTGGTCGGCTACGCGTTGCACCGCCTCGGGCACCGTCCCTCGGCCGCCGAATGGCTCGGGTTCGGGGCGATGTCCCTCGCGGGACTCGCGGTCCACTACTCGCTGATGTTCCTGCTCTCGACCGTGGCGTTCTACACGGTGCGCGCCCAGGGCATCGTCTTCGGCTACTACAACCTGTTCAACATCGCCCGCATTCCCGACGGCGCGTTTCCCCCGGGCACGTTCCGCCGCGTGTTCACGTTCGTGCTGCCGATGATCCTCGTCGCGAACGTGCCGGCCCGGGCGTTGCTGGGCACCCTGCAGTCCGCGGTGCCGATGGCGTTGCTCGCGGGGATGGCCCTGGCGTTGTTCGCGGCGAGCGAGGCCTTCTGGCGGCGGGCGCTCAAACACTACGCCGGCGCCGGTTCGTAGCCCCCCCTTACTTCTTCGGCTTCTTCTCCTTGAAGGCGGAGCGGAAGAGCCAGTGCCGCGTCAGCACCTGGTTCACGTTGCTCACCATCGTGCTCGAGTTGGAGGTGAGGTTCGTGTCGCGCGTCAGCAGCGTGTTCAGGTTCGTCAGCGTGAGGTTCACGTTCGACGTGAGCACCGGCAGCGACGCGTTGAGTTGGTTGGCGAGTTCCCGGGTCACGCCGAGGGTGCGGTCGAGGCTGTTGGTCAGCATCGGCCACGTGTCGCGGAGTTGCGCCGTCAGGTCGCGGGTGTTCGAGAGCACCTGGTCGAGATTGTTCGTCATTCCCGGCAGCATCCGGCTCGCCGTGTCCAGCAATTGCCCCACCTGGTTGGTCATTCCCGGCAACGCCTGGCGCACCGTGGCCATCGTCGCGCGGACGTCGTTCGCCAGCGGCGGCAGCGCGGCGTCGATGGTGCCCGAGATGTGGTCGACCCGGGCCAGGATGCGGTTGGCGGCGGCCATCAGGGTCTCGGACTGGTCGAGTTTCAGGTAATAGCCGCCCTTGGTGAGGTTGGTGAGCGGGCCGTACTTCAGGAACTTCTTTTTCCGGTCCGGATCGCCGTCGGCATACGCGAACTTGTCCCAGAGCACGCCGGGTTTGCCGGCCGGCGTCGGGGCGAAGGTGACCTGGCCATCCGACGTCCCCTCGGTCAGCTCGAGCTGGGCGCCGCCCAGGATGTCCACCGGGAACCCACCGATCCTGACGCGCGCGTCGCTGTTCAGGTAGCCGGCGAACTTCTCGCCGCGGACGGCGAAGGCCACGTACACGTTGAAGTTGTTGGTGACGTAGTAATCCCACGACTTCCGCTGGTCGAGGGGCAGGGCCGTGACCTCGGTGACCTTGCCCACCTCGAAACCGAGCAGGTTGACCGGCGAGCCCGCCTTCAGTCCGGATGCCGCGGGAAGGAACGTGTAGTACGGGACCTCGGTCACCAACCAACCGCGCGCGTCCGCGGTCTTCTTCAGGTACGAGGCAAACCCCGCGAGCATGAGCAGCGCGGTGACGCCGAGGAAAAGGCCGACGAACCATTCGACGCGGCTCAGCCGGGTGCGGAGTTGGGGGGTGAGATCCTGGAGTGACATGGTGGTTCGGTTTCGGTCCCTCGTTGCGTCATTCGATTCCCGCCAGCAGTTCTTTCAGCAGGGGCTCGTCGGAAAGTTCGAACGCGGCGCGGTCGCCCAGCACCCGCCACGTCCCCGCGTGGACCACCGCGAACCAATGCCCCACGGAAAGCAACGGCCTCACTTCGTCGCTGGCCAACACCAGGGTTCCCGGTTTGCCTCCCATCACCGGGTGCCCGGCCAGCCATCGGGCCGCGAAACCGCGCCACCACCGCAGGTGCACCGCGTCGAGCCCGGTCACCGGGTTGTCCATCAACAGGACTTCCGGCCTCAACGCCAGGGCCCGCGCGATGGCCACCCGGCGCGCCCAGGCCCGTCCCAAACGGCCCGCGGGCAGGTCCGCCATCCGGTCCAACTCGAGCGCTTCCAGCACCGGCATCACCCAGGCGGCCGCGTCCGCCAGCGAAAGGTCGTCGTGATAGGTCACCGGCAACGCCACGTTCTCGTACACCGTCATCCGCGGGAACAACCGGCCATGCCCGTCGAACACCATCCCCACCCGCCGGCGGATCCGGGCCGCACGCGCCGCGTTGCCCATCGGCTCGCCGAACACGCGGACTTCGCCGGCCAGACACGGGTAGAGACCCGCCGCGGTTTCCAGCAACGCCGTTTTTCCCGATCCCTGCGCGCCGGTGACCACCCAGCACTCGCCGGCGCGCACATCCCAGTCCACGCCGCTCACCAGCGGCACCTTCGGCGTCCGCGGGTGCGAAACCGTTACCCCGTGCATCGATATGACCGGGGGTTCGTTCACAGGAAGATGTAGACGGGGACGAACAATGCGTCGACCAACAGGCACGCCACCACCGTCTGGGCCACCGTGCGGGTCGTCGCCTCGCCCACTTCCTCCAACCGCAATGGCTGGGCAAGCCCGTGGTAGCAGATGATCAGCGACGCCAGGAACCCGAACGCCATCGTCTTCATGGCCAGCAGCGGGAAATCCACCCACCCGAGCGAGCCCGCGATGATCCCGAAGAATTCCCCCGGCGGCATGGGCAGTCCGCGGAGGAACGAGAACAGGTAGCCGACCCCCAGCGCGAACAGGATCACGTAGACCGTCAGCGACACCACGGCCGTCGTGATTCCCACCACGCGCGGCACCACGAGGTAATGGATCGGGTCGATCCCCAGCGCTTCCAGCGCCTCCACCTCGCCCAACGCGCGTGCCGTTCCCAGTTCGGTCACCGTCGCCGTGCCCACCCGCGCCAACACCACCAGCGCCGCCGACAACGGCGCGAGTTCCCGCACCACCAGGTTCACCAGCAGGGGGCCGATCAATTTCGTCTGCCCCACCTGCATCAGGAGTTGCGTCGTCTGCCCCACGATCGCCACGCCGAGCGCGGCCCCGAGGAAGCACACGATCGGGAGCACCCGCACGCCGGCCCGCAGGATTTGCCGTTGGATCAGGGGGCGGATCACCCGTCGCGCCACCCTGGATTTCGTCGCCACCGTGGTGAGGGTGATGAGGGCGAACGCCCCGATGCGACGGCAGTCGGTCAACCCGCCCATCAACCAGTGTCCCAGGGGCGCGAAAACGATCGCCCACCGCGAGGGACGCCCCGGGAGGGGCGCGTTCGCGGCGCCCGCCGAAGTCGGCACGGTTGGGGATGGCTCCACGCGGGCCATCCTACGCCGACCGCCCCGGGGGTCAACGCGCGCGACACCCGGCGTCCGCGGGAGCACGCTTCTCGACGGGTAGGCCGCCGGCGATGGACCGCGGGGGAAGGAATCGATGCGTCGCCCGGCCACCGAACCCCGGAGCACGGGGGACGCGTCGTGGCCGTTGTCGAAAGGCGGGCCCCTTGGTTTCGGCGCGTCCCCCTTGGCCGACAGTGGAACACCCGGACCGGGGCGTTCACCACGGCCCCGAGGGACATCCGCCCCGGGGATCGTTCAAATCCCGGTTTCGCGTTTGCCGCGCACCCCGCCTTGCCCCAGCCTCGTCCCCGCTCGACTCGTGAAACTTCAGATCGTCCATCGCACCCACTACACCTATGCGGGGCCGGTGCGCGAAAGCTTCAACGAGGTGCGCCTCAAGCCCGTGTCGAACGAGCACCAGCGCTGCGATGCCTTCGTGCTCAAGATTCTTCCGGCGACCCGCCTCCGCCATTACGAGGATTTCTACGCCAACTGCGTCCATCACTTCGAGATCCCCGAGCACCACGCCTCGTTGTCCATCGAGGCCGACTGCACCGTCGTCACCAACCGCGCCAACTGGCTGGACCCCGCCGCCACGCCGTTTCCGCTCGCCCGGGTCGCGGAATGCGCCCGCATGGAACGGTGTTTCGATTATCTCCAGCCGAGTTCCTACGTCGAACTGGGACCCGAGGTGTGGCGTCTCGCGCTCGACATCGCCGCCGGGCACACCGACCTCTGGCAGGCGGCCCAGGCGCTGATGCACTGGGTCCACGCGAACTTTGTCTACGCGCCGCGCTCGACCAATGCCCATACCCGCATGACCGAGGCCCTCGCCCGCCGCACCGGTGTCTGCCAGGATTTCGCCCACGTCCTCATCGGCCTTTGCCGCGCCATCCAGATCCCGGCGCTCTACGTCAGCGGCTATTTCTACACCCCGAACTCGGACGCCACCCACGCCTGGGTCGAGGTCTTCATCCCGGACGTCGGTTGGCGCGCCCTCGATCCCACCCACGACTGCCAGCCGGACGAACGCTACGTGAAGATCGCCGTGGGCCGCGACTACGCCGACGTCCCGCCCACCCGCGGTCATTACAAGGGCACCCAGGAGCGCCGCATGGAAATCGCCGTCCGCATCCACGAAATCACCGGTTGAGCCGACCGCCCCTCCGCCACCCCGTGACTCCATGAAGATCGTGATTCCCGGCGGCACCGGACAAATCGGGCGGATCCTCGCGCGGGCCTTTGCCCGCGACGGCCACGAGATCGTGGCCCTGTCCCGGCGCCCCGAGCCCGTGGAATCGTGCCGCGTGGTGGTTTGGGACGCCCGGTCGGACGGCGATTGGGCGCGCGAAATCGACGGCGCCGACGTGGTCGTCAATCTGGCGGGTCGGAGCGTCGACTGCCGCTACACCCCCGCGAACCGCCGCGCGATCGTCGACTCGCGGGTCGAATCCACCGCCGCCCTCGCCCGCGCGATCCGCCGGGCCGCCCGGCCGCCCCGCGTCTGGCTGCAATCGAGCACGGCCACGATCTACGCGCACCGGTTCGACGCGCCGAACGACGAGACCACCGGGATCATAGGCGGCGACGAGCCGGGGGTTCCGGAAACGTGGCGGTTCAGCATCGACGTCGCGCGCCGTTGGGAAGCCGCGATCGCCGCGGCCGGACCGCTGCCGGCAACGCGGGTGGTCCTGCTGCGGTCGGCAATGGTCATGAGCCCCGACCGTGGCGGCGTGTTCGACGTCCTGCTCGGGCTGGTGCGCCGCGGGCTGGGTGGAAGTGCCGGCAGCGGACGCCAGTATGTGTCGTGGATCCACGAGGCCGATTTCGTGCGGGCCTTGGGGCGGTTGATCGCGGACGAAGCGTTCTCCGGGCCGGTGAATCTGGCGGCGCCGGGACCGCTGCCGAACGCCGACTTCATGCGGGCGTTGCGGGAAGCCTGGGGAATCCGGATCGGACTGCCGGCGGCGGAATGGATGCTGGCGCTGGGCGCGATCGCGCTGCGGACGGAGACGGAATTGATCCTCAAGAGCCGGCGCGTGGTTCCGGGCCGACTGCTGGCGGGTGGATTCCGGTTCGAGCATCCGGAATGGCCGGGCGCGGCGCGGGAACTGTGCGGCCGATGGCGGGCGGCAAGAAGCCCCACCCAGCCTTGTCCGAGATAGGGTTTGCCTTTTTCCCGCGAACCATCCATTTTGCAGCCGTCTGATAGATAACTTGGCGCTTCCAAGACATGGTGAATCCTCATTTGAACGTGTGTTCATTGAAGATTTGAAACCCGACGACCGGGAACAGTTTGGAGTAAGCAGAGCGGTCTAGGGACAACATCAATACTCAATGAGCACGAAATTGTTCGTCGGCAACCTGGCGTTCAGCACGACTGATCGCACCCTGCAGGATGCCTTTTCCGCCCACGGCACGGTCATCGAAGCCACGGTCATGCTCGACCGCATGAGCGGCCGTTCCCGCGGGTTCGGCTTCGTCACGATGAGCTCCCCCGAGGAAGCCCAGCGCGCGATCGACGCCCTCAATGGCCAGCCTGTCGAAGGCCGTAACCTGACTGTCAACGTGGCTCGTCCGAAGGAAGAGTCCGGCGGCGGCGGCGGCGGATTCGGTGGACCTCGTCGCAGCGGTGGCGGCGGTGGCGGCGGCGGCGGCGGCCGGGACTTCGGCGGCGGCGGTGGTGGTGGCGGCGGCGGACGTCGTCCCCGTTACTGATCCGATTTTGCTTTCACGGCGGAGCCTAGCATATGCTGGCTCCGCCTTTTTCATCTTTTCAAAGGCAGCGCGGGCCAGCCGGCCGACCGCGTTTCCCTGACGGACTCAAGCCGGCAGTTTGCCCGTCCATCCGCGAATGAAAGAACAAGAACACGTCGAGGTCGAAGGCCGGATTGTCACCGTGCTCGCGGGAACCATGTTCCGCGTCCAACTCGACAACAAGCACCTCGTGCTCGCCACCATCTCCGGAAAGATGCGCAAACGCTTCGTCCGACTCACCGCCGGCGACCGCGTGAAGATGGAGATGTCGCCCTACGATTTGGGCAAGGCCCGCATCGTCTGGCGCTTGGGCTGACCGTCTTTCCTCTCTCCGGGCCGGAGGGTTTTCTCCCTCCCGGCCCGCCTGCGGACCTTCGGCGGACATCGAACCCCGCCCGCGCGCGGCACGGTCCGTGTGTCGCCGCCCCAGTTCGAGCCTTCCATTTGTCCGGCTCATTGGCACTCTTCCCAAGGTGCCCCTCGTGCCTGACCCAGCATTGACGCGTCCACCGGCAGGGATTCCCGATTCCTTGCCGCCGGCTCCGGTCTTTTCCCGGGCCATCCGATGAGAGCGACCGCCGAGGCTTGCGCCTGCGGACTCCAGGCCGCCTTGCTCGGTCGTTGCGATGCGTGTTTCGCCGCTTTCGTCCAATCCGTTCGATCCGCAACCCGCATCTCCGCATCGGGCCTTGCCTTTGCCACGGGCCAACGGGTTGGTGCCGGCCGCTTCACTCTGCTTGAGGAATTGGGCTCCGGCGGGATGGGTGCCGTCTGGCTTGCCACCGACGAACATCTGTCCGCCGACGACACCCTCGTTCAGGTGGCGTTGAAGTTCATCACCGCGGAGGGTGCCAGCGATCCGGAAAGCATCGCCCTGCTCCGCAAGGAAGTCCGCGCGTCGCTCCGCGTCAGTCATCCCAGCATCGTCCGGGTGCACTCCTGGCACGAACATCCGGGCGAAGCCGTCTTCTACTCGATGGAGTTTGTTCCGGGGGTGGACCTCCGGCGTCTTCTCGAAGCACACCCCGCGGGCTGGTTCGCGGAACGGGAACTCGAACCGGTCGTCGCCCAGTTGGTCAACGCCCTCGTCTACGCCCACGAAAACGTCGACCTCGTCCACCGCGACCTCAAGCCCGCCAACATCCTGATCGGCGAGGATCGGCAGGTCCGCTTGGCCGACTTTGGCCTTGCCCGACCCGATGCCGGGGCCGACGTGCTCGCCACCACCGCCGGGGGCACGCCGCTTTACGCTTCGCCCCAGCAACGCAGCGGACTCGCTCCCTGCGTGGCCGACGACGTCTATTCCCTTGGCGCCACCCTGTATCACCTGCTGGTCGGGCGCCCACCCTACAGTCCGGAACAACTCGCCGCCGGCTCGACCTGGGAACCCCCGCTCCACCCATGGCGTGCAAATCCGGCGTGCCGCAAGCAGGTCTCGGCCGAAGTCGGCGCCACCCTCCTGCGCTGCCTGTCGGTCGATCCCTCCGATCGCCCGCCGGACGTGCGCACTTTCTGGAAGTGGTGGTCGAGCGGTCCCCCCGACCTTGCGGAACAGCACGCCCATGCGCGGCAACGCGCCGTGGTCATCGCCAAGTTCGTCGCCGGTCTGCTCCTCGCGTTGGGGCTTCTGGCTCTGGTCCGACAACCCTCGTTCCAGACGTGGGCCAAGAAGGTGCTCGCAACGCGACCGTCCGTCACGCCAACGGACTCCCAAGGGATGGCCATGCCGCCAATCCCCGCCGAACCGAAAGCCACCGAACCGACGGTGGTCCAGGCGTATCCGCTCCAACTGGAAACCTTCGCCGCGCCTCCGGGGCCATTGGTCTGGCTGATCCGTGCCGATTCGGCCTCGGGCCATTGGGTCGCCAGCAACACCACCGGCCCCACCGACCGTTCGTTCTCGAACTCCCTCCCGGCGGGCCGTTACTCGATCGATGTCGGCGTGCAACCGCTGGATTGCTCGCGCTGGGTCCGTCTTCGGTTGGACCACAAGGACGGCGACGAAGTCCACCGCATTGATTTCACCCCGCCGCGCACGGGGTTTGGAATCGTCCTGAGCCACGCCGTCCCGGTGACCCTCGTCGACGCGTGGAACCAGACCGTGGCCAGGTTTGGCATCACCGATTTCCATCCCGTGTCCCAAAAGGTCAAAGGCGAGCATCTGGAAATCCCCAGCACCATGGTCCTGCGGCCCGGCCGCTATTTCCTCCGGCTGCCGAAGCTCACCACGGAACGCCACGGGATCGAACCGTCCGAAGACATCCCGGTGGACATTCCGCCGGGGGCCAACGAGTACCAGTATTTCGCCCTCGCCCCCTGGCGGACGCCGCGGATCAAGGTGATCTGGACCAATTCGTTGGGCGTCGTGCTCCTCCCGTTCCATGCCGGACACGACTTCCTCGCCGCGCGCACGGAAACCAGCGTCGGCCAGTTCGCCGCCTTCGCGGATGCCACCGGGTTGCCCGATCATCCCCTCCAATCCGTGACCCCGCGCGGGTTCGAGCTGATCGGCCGGACTTGGCGGACAGCCTTTCCGGAACAGACGGCGGACCATCCCGTCGTCGGCGTCTCATGGGACGACGCCCGTCGGTTCTGCGCATGGCTGACCACCCGGGAGATTGCCGCCGGTCGTCTCGCGACCAACCAGTTCTACGCCCTGCCCACCGCCGCGGAATGGACGGCGGTCGCCGGCACCAACACCTACCCGTGGGGCATGGAATGGCCGCCCCCACCGGGCGTCGCCAATCTCGCCGGGAAGGAACTCGCCGGAAAGGATTGGCCCGCCGAGTGGAACGAAGTCCTTTTCGACGGTTCGGATGCCGACGCCGTGCACACCGCACGGACCGGCCGTGCCCAGACCCCGCCGGGGCAG
>WBXI01000110.1 GCA_008933025.1 Verrucomicrobiota bacterium | reverse complement strand
GAAGCACGGTTTGAACCGCGTCACCATGCGCGCGGGCACGCCGTGGTGGATGAAATTCCTGCGGCAGTTCCACGCGCCCCTGGTCTATCTCCTGTTCGCGGCGGCGGCCGTCACCGCGTTCCTCGGGGAATGGGTGGATTCCTCCGTCATCCTCGGCGTGGTCCTGGTCAACGCCCTCGTGGGATTCCTGCAGGAGGCCAAGGCGGAGAAGGCCGTCGGTGCGCTTTCCCGGATGGTCACCACCGAAACCACGGTGCTCCGGGACGGCCACCAAAGCCGGATCCCATCGGAACGTCTGGTGCCCGGCGACGTCGTGATCCTGCAATCGGGCGACCGCGTGCCCGCCGACCTGCGCCTGTTCCAGGTGAAAGGCCTGCGCCTCGACGAATCCGCGCTGACCGGCGAATCGGTCCCCGTCCACAAGAACCCCGACGCACTGGCCCTCGACACCGTCCTGGCGGACCGGAAGAACCTCGCCTTCTGCGGGACCCTGGTGTCGGCCGGCCAAGGCGAGGGCGTGGTGTGGGCCACGGGCGACCAAACCGAGGCGGGACACATCGCGCGGTTGATCGGGGAAGCGGTGGACCTGTCGACGCCGTTGACCCAGAAGATCGCCGGATTCGGCAAGGTGTTGCTTTGGGGGGTGTCGGGGCTGGCGTTGGCGACGTTCGCGATCGGGGTCGCGCGGGGCGAGAAGGCGGTCGAGATGTTCATGGCGGCGGTCGCGTTGGCCGTCGGTGCCATTCCCGAGGGGCTCCCGGCGGCGGTGACCATCGTGTTGGCGATCGGCGTCGCGCGCATGGCCCGGCGCCGGGTGGTCATCCGCCGGTTGCCGGCGGTGGAGACCCTCGGCAGCACCACGGTGATCTGCTCGGACAAAACGGGAACGCTCACCGAGAACCAGATGACCGTCCGCGAAATCCTGGCGGGGGGGCGTCGCTACGACGTCACCGGCGCGGGGTACGAGTCCAAGGGCGAGATCCTCTTCGGTGGCTCGCGGGCGGAGGCGGCGGTGCATCCGGCGTTGGTGGAATGCCTGCGCGCCGGCGTGCTCTGCAACGATTCCCTGCTGCTGCACGTGGACGGCCGGTACCGGGTGAAGGGCGACCCGACCGAGGCGGCCCTGCTCGTTTCCGGCGAGAAAGCCGGCTTGCTCCGGACCCCGACCCATCGCGATGCGCCGCGCATGGACGTGATTCCCTTCGATTCCAGCGAGATGTTCCGCGCCACCCTCCACGACGCGTCGACGGGCCGGGTCATCTACAAGGTGGGCGCGGCCGAGCGTTTGGTGGAACGGTGCACCGATGCCCTGGACGCCGACGGACGTTTGGGTCCGCTCGACCGGGAGGCGGTGCATCGGGCCGTCGAAGCGATGACCATGCGCGGGCTCCGCGTCCTGGCGATGGTGCGCCGGAGCGGCGATCCGTCCCACGCGAAACTGGAGCGCCGCCACGTGGCGGGGGGCATGACGTTCCTGGGCTTGCAGGGGATGATCGACCCGCCGCGTCCCGAGGTGATCGCGTCGATCCGCAGGTGCCAGGAGGCGGGCATCGCGGTGAAAATGATCACGGGCGACCACATCGGGACGGCGCGCGCCATCGCCAGGCAAATCGGCTTGGACGGGCGCGAGGAACACGGGGAACTCGTCGCCGTTTCCGGCCGGGAGTTGGAGAGAACCGGGGATGCGGAACTTCCGGAACTGGCCGAACGCTGCGGGGTGTTCGCCCGTGTGCCACCCGAGCAGAAACTCCGCCTCGTCCGCGCCCTCCAGTCGCGCGGCCACGTGGTCGCGATGACCGGGGACGGCGTGAACGACGCCCCCGCCCTCAAGCAGGCCGACATCGGCGTGGCGATGGGACTGGGGGGCACCGACGTGGCCAAGGGCGCGGCGGCCATGGTGTTGCTCGACGACAACTTCGCGAGCATCGAGGCCGCGGTGGAGGAGGGCAGGGGCGTGTTCGACAACCTGGTGAAATTCATCGTCTGGATCGTGCCGACGAATCTGGGCGAGGCGTTGCTGCTGATCGCCGCCATCCTGATGGGATTGCCCCTGCCGGCGCTGCCGCTGCAATTGCTCTGGATCAACCTGACCGACACGGTGCTCGGCCTGCCGCTGGCATTCGAGGCCAAGGAGGCCGGCCTCATGCGGCGTCCGCCGCGCGATCCTCGGCAACCGATGCTGACGATGCCCCTCCTGATGCGCGCCGGCTTGGTGTCGCTGATCATGGTGGCCGGGGGCCTGGGATTGTTCCTCTGGGAACTGCGGGTCGAGCAGTCCGGATTGGCGGCCGCGCGCACTTCGGTCGTCAACGTGATCGTGCTGGTCGAGGCGGTGTACTTGTTCAACTGTCGGTCCCTGAAGCGCTCCGTGTTCGCCGTCGGCCTGTTCGCCAACCACTGGGCCGTCGTCGGGTCGCTGTCGATGGTCGCGGCGCAATTGTTCTTCACCTACACGCCGCTCATGAACCGGTTGTTCCAAAGCGCCCCGATCGCCGCGGCTGCGTGGGTGCGGATCCTGGGAATCGCCGCCACGGTCTTCGCCGTGGTGGAAATCGAAAAATGGCTGCGGTTCGGCCGCGGGGACGGGGAGAAGGGGTTGCCGCGATGAAACCGCCGCCGGATGACGGGAGCCCCGGCGACGCCGGCCGCGATGTCGGCACGCAACGGGCCATGTTTTCCCAGGACCTGCGCGAATTGGCGGTCCGGTTCGCGGAGTGTCCCGTCCGGCTCGGGGAACTGCTCGAGGCGACGCAAGGGCGCGGCTTCAACCTGCTGCTCGTCCTGATCACCTTGCCCTTTCTCACGCCGATTCCCATTCCCGGCTTTTCCATGCCGTTCGGGGTCGTCGTGGCGCTCATCGGCGCGCGCTCGGCCCTGGGCAAGAAGCCGTGGCTGCCCCGGAAGCTCTTGGCCCGACAATTGCCCGCCGGATTCCTGCCAAAATTGTTGGGTGCCGCCAGCCGCGTCGTCCGCCTGCTGGAATGGTTCCTCCGTCCACGTCTGGTTTTCCTCCACGAGCAAGTCGTCTACCGACGGTTGGCCGGCGTGCTGGTCGCGGTATCGGGTCTCTACCTCCTGCTGCCGCTGCCCGTGCCCTTCAGCAACGGCCTGCCCGCCTGGACGGTGTTGTTGCTGTCGGCGGCCGCGATGGAACGGGACGGCGTCTGTTTCATCCTCGGCTGCGCGTCGTTCGTGTTCACCACCACGTTTTTCGTCCTGCTCGCGGTCGGCGGCGTGCAGGCGCTGAATCACCTCGGACACGCCGTCCCCTGGATCCAATGAACGGCAACTTCGTCGCGCGCGGCGGGTGGTGGGTGGTGGCGCAGGCCCTCCTCATGGCCGGCGTGATCGGCGCGGGCGTGGCCGGTCGGACGCCCCACTTCCACCCCGCGGTCCGGGCCGCGGGCGGGTTGGCCTTCGCCTTGGGCGCGGCATGTGGCATCGCCGGCGCCGCGGCCCTCGGGCGCAGTCGGACGGCATTTCCGAAACCGCGCGGGGACGGGACGCTGGTCCGGCACGGCATCTATGCGTGGGTGCGACATCCCCTCTATGCCAGCGTGATCCTGCTGTCGTTCGGCTGGGCGCTGCTCTGGGGCAGCCCGCCCGCCTTGGCCTTGGCCGTCGTCGAGGCCTTGTTCCTCGATGCCAAGGCCCGTCGCGAGGAACGCTGGCTGCTCGAAAAGTATCCGGACTACGCCGACTACCGGCACCGCGTTCGCCGGTTGGTCCCGTGGCTGTATTAGAGCCCTCGACCCACCCGCCGGCGCACCTCGAGGAAGAGGTTCACTCCCGTGGGATCCGCGAGGACTTCGACCGCCGCCGCCCCGTCGGGGACCAGTTGCCGCAGTCGGTCGCGGTCGCGGTACACCAACCGCCAGTCCAGCAGGTACTCCATCGATTGCCGGAACGGTTTGGAATCGTCGACGTTGGTGACCAGCAGGAGGCCGCCCGGTGCCAGCATCCCGTGGAGCCGTGCCGCGAGGCGGCTGCAGATCCGGTCGGACGCGTAGTCGAAGAGTCCCGCGCAGTAGACAAAGTCGTACCCGTCCCGCCGTGGGCCGGCGTCGGGTTGGCGCGACCTCCCGAGGAGCCCGCCGATGGATTGTTGCTCGAACCGAAGCGCGGCACGGCGCCGGTGGTGGGTCCGCATTTGCCCGAGATGCTCCCGGACGAATTCCAGGGTCTCCCCGTTGAAATCAAGGAGGGTGACATCCGCATGGTTGCTGCCGGCGTCCTCGGCAAGGAACTCCTGCACCTCGCGCGCCGGTCCGCAACCCAGATTCAGAATCCGACAGGGCCGGCCGGTGGCGGTGATGCGGGCGGTTTCCGCCGCGATGCGTTGCTTCAGGTGACGGATGCGGTTGCGGTGCGCGATGGCCGGCGGGTTCCGCAGGAAAACCACGTTGACGATCTTGGCGAACAGGGTCGCTCCCTCGCGGGGATCGCGCAGGATCATGTTCACCATCTCGTAGTCGCCCGCGTAGCCGAGCGGCTTCCGCAACGCCCGCCGGACAAAGGGCGAGCCCAGCAGCAGGGGGTGGAGATGCCGCCGTGCGTACGCGCGGTGGGATTCGCGGGCGTCGTCGTCGATCGTGTCGGCCAAGGCATCGAAGCGATCCATCCACTCCAGAACCCTGGGAACGATGCGGGCCTCGAGGGTGCCGAGGACGGTTTCCTCGATCGATCCACGGGTGCCGGCGGGTGCCGCGCGGAGTTGCAGTTCCAGGGGTTCGAGGCTGTCGCGGAGATTGGCGAGGAACGTCTTCAGTCCCTGGACGGAGGCTTCGAACGCGGGAATGACCGTCCCGGTCGTGCAGGCGCCGAAGCGCTCCCGGCTTCCGGGGACTAGTTGGGCGCCGGGGACCCGGCACCCAGGCCGTGCGGACACCGTCCACCGCGGGGAAGCCGACGATGGGTCCGCGAGACCGATGCGCCCGACGCCGGGGACCGTGGCACGGCGTTGTCCGAACCGGACGCTGGACTCCGGAGCCTTGGTGGCATCCATGGCGTTCGTCGTGGGATGTATGCGGTGCAGGGGCATGGGCCGTGGCCCATGCCCCGTGGGGGGAGGATCAGTGCCGTCGGCTCACTTGAAGTTCGCCGTGAGGGACAGGTTGCCGTTCATCGTCACCGAGATGGTTTGCGCCTTGCTCACCACGCTTCCGGACCAACCGATCCAGGGCGATCCGGCATCGGGCGTGGCGGTGAGGGTGACCACCGTGCCGGGGGCGAACGAGGTGCCGGCAGGATTGGTCGTCACGGTGCCTTTGCCGGTCTTGCTGACGGACAGTTTGTAGGTGGACGAGGTGCTTCCACCGCCGCCACCGCCGCCGCCGCTCGCGAGGCCTTTGATGGTGACGGGCATGGATGCCTGGCCGCCGTTCGAGTTCCACACGGTCGCCGTGGTCGGCGCGGTGGCCATGAGGATCGCGCCGATCCAGATCCCCAGCTCGAGTTGCATGGTGCCGATGGGGCCGCTGGCCGCGTCGGTGCCGAAGGTCATGATGCTGTTCGCGTAGCTGGTGTCCGCCTTCACCTTGAAGAGCAGGGTGGTGGGATCCCAGTCGGCCGACAGGAGGGTGACGGTGGGAATCGGGTTCACCGACACCGTCGTGCCGAGGTTGCCGCCGCCGTAGGTTGCCTTCACGGAGACTCCCTTGAGTCCGGGAACGACCGTGGTGGTGGCGATGAAGGTCGCGCTGTAGGCGCCCTGGGGCACCGTCACCGTGGCGGGCACTTGCAGCGTACCGGTGTCGCCGCTGGCCAGGGTGATGACCGCACCCGAGGCGGAGCGGGGGAAGTTGTTCAACGTGACCGTGCCGACGACCGTTTGTCCGCCGACCACGGCGGGAATGCTCAGACCCGAGAGCGCGACGACGGGGGCGGGATTCAGGGAGACGCTGCCGGCCACCGTCGTGCCATTGAACGTCGCCGTGATGGGAACGCTGGTCAGGGCGGACACCGGGGCGGTGTTGATCGTGAAGCTGATCGACGAGTAGCCCTGCGGAAGCGTCACCGTTGCGGGCACGGCAACGAGCGCGGTGTTGCCGCTGGACAGCGACACCGCGGCGCCGCCGGCCTGCGCGGGAATGGCCAGCGTCACCGTGCCGTAGGTGGAGAAGCCGCCCTCGACCGGGTTGCCCGCGATGCCGGCGAGTTTCACGACGGGCGTGACGGTGAGGTTGGCAAACCTGCTGACGGCGCCATCGGTCGCATAGAGCTTGAGGCTGGCCGGCACCGGCAGGGTCAAGCCACCGGTCTGGAGGCTGATGGCCGCGGTGGAGTCGCCCTCCGGAATCACCAACGGTGCCGGGGTGGCCACCAACGTCGGGCTGGTGCTCAGAAAGGTAATGTTCACGCCGCCGGCCGGTGCCGGCCCGCCCAGGGCGACGGTGGCTTGGACCGTCGCGCCGGGTTCCACGTTGGAGGCATCCAGCGTGACCGATGCAATCTGCGTGGCGGGCGCCGCACCCGGCGCGAAGACAACCGCCACCGCACCCTGCGGGATCGTGACGCCCGCCTGGAAGGCGTTGCACGCATAGCCGACGATGTTGCCCGCGGCATCGATGCCCGTCGCCACCCCGTGGGTGTAGCCCGCGGGCAGGTATTGGTTCAAATCGACGACCGTGTCGGCCGTGCCCGACCACGCGAGGGCGTGGCGCACCGATCCAATGGCGCCCGGCGCGCCCACCCAGCCGTCGCCCACCTGCTGGGTTGCGTTCATCGCGCTGATCCTCGACTCGGTATAGCCGTTGGGATGCAGGTCCAACACCGTGTCGGCCGTGCCCGACCACAGGAGCGCGTGGAGATGGGAGATCCCGAGGGCGATGTAGCCCCAGCCACCCTGTTGGGTACCGGAGGTGCAGGTGGCCTCGGAGGAGTCGAATCCCAGCGGGTGCAGATCCACCGCGCTCGCCGCCGTTCCTGCCCAACGCATCGCGTGGCTTCCGGTGTGGTAATAGGTGATCGAATACTCGCCCTCGGGATAGGCGATGGTCGACACGCAGCCGACTTCCTCGCCGTCATGGCAGGCCACGGCGCGCGAGAACGAATAGGCGGACACCGGATGCAGATCCACGCCGCTCGCCGACGAGCCGTGCCAGGAGTAGGCGTGCGAGGCCGAGATGAAATAGCTCTGCAGTTGCGCGTAGCCGACCTGCTCCCCGGCGTGGACCCCGAGGCAATAGGAGAAGTTGTACCCGCTCGGATTCAGGTCCGCGCAGGACGCCGCCGTGCCCGACCAGACCACCGCATGCTGGGCGCCGGCAAAATAGGCCCAGCCGCCCTGTTGCAAGTCGTCGGCGCAGGTGGCCAGCGAGTAGGACGAGAGCGGGGGATTCAAATCCACCCCGGTCACGGCATTGCCGGACAACAGGACCGCGTGGGAGTTATACGAACCGACGCCCTGGGATCCGCCGACTTGCCTGCCGGCGCTTGCGGCCGTCAGTTTTCCCGACCCGGCGCCCGCCGGGGTCACGTCGTTGGAGTGGTATTCCTGTGCGAATGCCGTCGTTTGCAGCAGCAGCGCGCTGCCGACGGCCAGGAGTTTGTGGGGTGTGAATTTCATTGTCATGGAGGTTTCGTGTGACGAAGGCCCGGAACCGGGGGCCATTGGCGATGAAGGTGCGAATGGCGGCGAAACCCCGCAAAACCTATACCGTAACGGAACTGTTACCCAGACCCCGGGCCGTCGGTCCGGCGCGCGGGGCGTGCCGGTGCGCGACCGATTCCCGGCTTGGCGATGCCGCGGGATTGGGTCGGCCGATCGCGCGGACCTTCGAGGGACCGGCAACGGATACCGGATGGGGCCGGGCGGGGGACGCGATCCCCCGGGATCATGCGGCCCGAAGGCGACCCATGCCAAAGGGCCCGGGGAGGGTCACCGTTTCGGGGCGGGCAATTCCACCACCGGCGTGCTGGTCCGCAACCCGCGGTCGTCCGTGACGCAGAGATAATAGGCGAGGGGACGTTGCCCGGGAATGGATGCGACGACCGATCCACGGGCCAGTCGGGCGGGCACGCTCTTCCAATGGCGCTTCTGCCACGGGCCGCCATCGGGGGTGTAAAGGAGTTCGGCCTTGGCGGGCGCCACGACGGAACGCACCCGGACGGTTGCCACGTCGCCGTGCAGTTCCGGGGTGCCGACGTCCGGCAAGGGGCGCCCGCCACGCAGCGCGGCATCCACGAAGGCATCCACCTCGCCGAACTTCCAATAGTGCCCGTGGGGCATGTCCAGAAGGATGCTCACATGGCGGTACGCGGCGGGAACCAATCGGCTCGTCTTGGCGAGGCTGTCGAGGGGGTACGCGAAATCGTTCGATCCATCCAGGAACAGGATCGGGTGCCGGGTGCCGCCGACATGGGCGGACGGATCGAAGGTGCGGAGCCAAAGTCCGCGGGCCTCGGGACTCATGGCCGCCAGCGATTTGTCGGTCCAGTAACTGTTGTCCCCGAGATACCCGCAGCCATAGACCGGCACCGCCACCCGGAAGCGCGGGTCGATCCCGGAAACGATGCAGGTCAGGTAGCCGCCCCAACTGATCCCGGTGAGGCCCACCCGCGCGGGGTCGACCTCGGGCAGCGATCGCAACAGCGAGTGCGCCCGCACGACCGCCGCGACGGCGTGATAGGTCCACATGTCGCGGATTTCGGACTCGGAGAAATTGCGGAACTTGATGTCGTCGCCTTGGTCGGGGCCGCCGTCGGGCAGCCTGCCGCCGGGACCGTGGCCGGCGGTATCCATCGCGATCGCCACGTAGCCGCGGTTCGCCCAGTAGTCCGCCCACTCGGGGAACGCCTTCCCCCCGCCGCCGTGAACGAGGACCATCGCGGGGAAAGGACCATGGCCCTCGGATGGGCGGGCCACGTAGGCGAAGACCCGGGTCGGTTTTCCCCGGAAGGGTTCGCCCGCGTAATAGACCTCCTGAACCCGACCGGTCCGGGCTCCCCATTCGGCGGCCGGGCTTTGCCCGAGCACGGCGAGGTCCCATGGACCCGGGTGTGGCTTGCCCGCCCAGCGGGTGGTGCAGCCCGGCACCAGAAACAGGACCAGCAACAACCCGAGCAGGGAACCCGGGAAACAAGCGGTGGGACGGGGGACTTTCATGGTGCGGTGCCGGGACCGTACCGGCACGGGATGCCCGTGGCCAGCGCCGCGCCGACGTGGATTGCCCTCCGTCCGCTCCTGGATCTCGCGGGTGGACGCTCCACGTCGGAGTCGGCTCCGGAAGGCGGCGGATCCACGATGCCGCGATACGCCCGGCTCGTCCCGGAGGGAAGGCGGATCAGGAAAGCCGGACCGATCCCGCGGCCAGTGGCCCGAGGCGGATGGGGTGGCGGCGTTGTCCGTGGACGACGGTGAGATCGCGCGTTTGTTCGGCGAGGTTCCACACCAGGACCGTGCCGACCGCGGGATACCAGGCGCAGACCGCCGGTTCGTCCTCGGCCACGTGCGGCACGTCCGAGAGTTGGTCGCGGATGCGGTTCTTGAACGCGAACAGTTCCGGCAGGGTTTCCCCCACCACCAGCGAACCAACCGGCCGGGTTTTCGCGGTCGGACGACAGATCCATCGCGAGGGAATGCGGTCCGCCCGCGACGCGAGTTCGCGGGCATCGAAATCCGACAGGAAGGTCCAACCGTCGGACGCCGGTTGCCCGACGACTTCGAAGGGGACCCCGGCGGCAAGCCACAGACTGAATGGCCGGTCGTTGCCCACGGTGCGCTCGGCTTCGCCCCAATGGTGTTTGAACGGGCCGTGCGCCCGATGTCCGGCCACCGTTGCATGCAGGGCCGCGTGTTGTCGCATCGCCGGTCCCAGCACCGCCCAATGTTCCCGGGGGAACGGCGTCAGGCCGCTCATGAACATCGTGTGCCGGACGTCCGCGAGCGTCGACACGGCGAGCTTGGCCGCCATGTTCGCGGCGGACAACCGGTCGGCGGGATACGCGGTGGTCTCGCTGAAGGCGCGTTCGGGATCGGCGAATCGGCGGTGGAACAGGGCGCCGAACAATTCGTCGGTCTTGCCTTTGGTCGGTCCGAACGATCGGTCGTCGAACATGAGTTCGCCGACGCGGAATGGCACCCGCGCATAGTCCTTGAGGCGGATGCCGGCCTTCTCCGCGCCGAGGTACATCGCCATGATGCCCAGTCCCCGATGGAATGCCTTGGCCTGCGTCCGAAAAGCCGCGGTGAGTTCGTCGCCCGTGAACTCCAGCCAGGAACGCAGCAGCGACGTCGCCCTCCGCTGCGTCACGTCGTCGAGCAGTTCGTTCCAGTGCCGATCGGCATAGCCACCGGCGCGGAGAAAGCGCCCGCGGTGTTCGGCACAGAAGCAGCCGCCGATCTCCCCGGGACCCCGCGCAAGCCGGAAGTCGTCGTCGAGGAATGCCCGGCGGAATCCAAGGGTTCGCAGGTGGCCCAGTGCCGCGCTGTTTTCGGCGGTTGCGGGTGCGTGCAGGGAGGTGCCGGTAAATTGCGTGCCGTCCGGCCGCAGGGCGGATCGCCAGTGGGACGGCGGCGAGTTCCCGTCGGGCAAACCCAGCGAATTGCCGGGATGGCCCAGGGGCACGGTGATGAGTTCGGCCTCCATTCCCGCGCGTTCCACGGCGGCACGGGCGCTCCGGAGCATGTCGTCGGAATACGGTCGGTGCCCGTAGAGGAAGCCTGCCAGCCAGACCGTGCCGACGCCGGCCTGCCGGACCATCTCCAGCAGGGCGGGGTCGCTGGCGGCGAGATTGGGCGCGAGACAGAGATGGAAGGATCGGGCGGGCTTGGCGGCGTCCCGGGCCGGGGCGAACCCCGGGACCGCGAGGCCCGCGACGGCCAGTGCTCCCAGCCATTCCCGGCGGGTCCATTGGAAGCCAACGGGGTCGTATCTGTACATTGGACAATTGGGGCCGTCCCTTCGATCCAAGAGCAACACATTGTCCAATGTACAGAGATACGACCCCTTTGGCTGGGGGGCGGGGCGAAAAGGCGGGTTGCCTTCGGAAAGGCGAAGATGCGACGGTCCATCGTCTCCCTCGGAGTGCCGTCACCGCGATCCAATACGGCGCGGGATGCGCCGGGGGTCATCGCAATCAGGCCATGCTCAGGATACTTGCGCCCGCCGACCGAAGTCGGCCGTTTTGTGACGGTGTTTCGCGCCGCAATTTCCTGAAGATCGGGGGTCTGGGGGCGGCCGGTCTGTCTTTGCCCCATCTTCTGGCCCTGGAGGCCAAGGCCGGCATCCGCAATTCGCACAAGTCGGTCATCCTCGTCTATCTCGTCGGCGGACCGCCGCACCAGGACATGTTCGACCTCAAGCCCGACGCGCCGCGGGAGGTCGCGGGACCGCACCGGGCGATCGGGACGAACGTGCCGGGCATCGAGATCTGCGAACTCTTCCCGCGCATGGCCCGGATGATGGACAAGTTCGCGATCATCCGCTCGCTGGTCGGCGCGCAAAGCGAACACGACGCTTCCCAGTGTTTCACGGGCTACGGACGCACCGAGATTGCTCCCGCGGGCGGATGGCCTCAGTTGGGCAGCGTGGTGGGCAAGTTGCAGGGCGGGGTCGATCCGGCCACGCCGCCGTTCGTGAGCCTCTGCTACGAATGCACCCACGGTCCCTACAACGAACCCGGTCCGGGCATGTTGGGCGTCACCCAATCCTCGTTCCGTCCGGTGGGCCCCAACCGTGAAGACCTCGTCCTGCAGGGCATCACCAGCGACCGCCTGGCCGACCGTGCGCGTCTCTTGTCCAGCCTCGACCGTTTCCGCCGCGACACCGACGAGAGCGGCAGGATGGATGGGATGGACGCCTTCACCCGACAGGCGATGGGGGTGCTGACCTCGTCGAAACTCGCGGACGCCCTCGACCTGTCCAAGGAAGACCCCCGCCTCGTGGCCCGGTATGGCACCGGCGACACCGTGAAACGCATCGATGACAACGGTGCGCCGCGGGTGCCCCAAAGCTTTCTGGCGGCGCGCCGCTTGGTCGAGGCCGGCGCGCGCGTAGTGACGGTCAATTACAGCAAGTGGGATTGGCACGGCGGCAAGGGCAACGACATCTTCTCCCGCGAACGCGAGGAGTTCCCCATTTTCGACCAAGGCATCACCGCGTTGGTCGAGGACCTGCACCAGAGGGGTCTCGACAAGGACGTCACCGTGCTGGTGTGGGGCGAATTCGGGCGCACGCCGCAGATCAGCGCCGACACCGGGCGAGACCACTGGCCGCGCGTCGCCATGGCATTGCTCGCGGGCGGCGGCATGCCGTGCGGCCAAGTCATCGGATCCACGGACCGTCTGGGCGGCGAGGCCAACAGCCGTCCGGTGACCTTTGCCGAAGTCTTCGCGACGCTCTACCGGAACCTGGGCATCGACGTGAACAAGGCGACGGTCACCGACAGCCGGGGTCGCCCGCGTTTCTTGGTCGAGGACGGTGCCCAGCCCATCCGCGAGCTCTCCTGAACCGTCGGGAGGCGGGCCCGTGGGCAGCGCTTGCCGGAGTTGGCCGCACGGCCCTCGCGCGGGTTTGAGGCACACCCGCGACCGGGGCGCGACGAGACGGATGGAGGGGAAATCGTCCGCCGCCACGTTCCGCCTGCCGCGGCATCACTTCCGCTGTGACAGCAGGAAGGAGAGCAGGTCGTTGAACGCGTCGGGCGCGATGGATTCCCGGAAATTGTCCGGCATCAGCGACGCCTCCGACTCCGTCCTCGAGAGGATCTCCGCTTTCGGCAGGGGAAGTTCCTTCCCGGTGGCATCGACGAACACCAGCAATTGGCCTTCCTCGCGCCGGAAAAGCCCGGTGAACGCCTCGCCGTTGGCGCGGGTCACCACGCTGTAGCGGAACACGCGGTCGACGTTGGCATTGGGATTGAGCACGTCCTCGCAGAGTCGTTCCAACCCCCGGTGCCCGATCCCGTCGAGTTGCGGCCCGATATTGCCGCCGTGCCCTTTCACGCTGTGGCAAACCACGCAGTTGGCCTCGAAGATCTTGGCACCCGCATCGGGGTTTCCGGGCGATTTCACGAAGGCATCGCGCCTTTCCTCGAGGGTCTTTTGCAGCCGCCCGGAATCGCCGCGCGCCGACGCGGCCAATCGTTCCAGAAGTTCGGCGTCCCGGGGACGCACCGCCAGCAGGCGGTCTTTGACCGCGCGTTCCGCGAGGAAGCGGGCCGGGGCCCGGCCATCGGCGACCGCACCCAGCACGGCCCCGGCTCCTTCCGCCGAACCGCACAAAGCCGTGGCGACCTGCAGGCCGAAACGGGACGAAGCCCCGCGAAGCACGTCCACCAGCAGGCCCCGCGATTCCGGCGAGTTCTCCCGTGCCAACACCTGCAGCACTTCCGCGCGCGCGTCGTTCGGCAGGTTTCCGTCTTTCAGGAATTCGCCCGCAAGCCCGCGGTGTGCCTCGGCACGGATCGCCAACAACGCGCGGAGGACGGTGGCCCGCACACCGGGTGCGGCACCGGGAGCGGCGGCAATGGCGGCCAGCGTGGGCTCCGCGGAGCCCACGCGAAAGGTCGCGGCCAACTCCGCCCCGGCCCTGAGCCGCGCGGGATCCGCGGGCTCTCCCTTGCCCAGCAGTCCGGTCGCCAGCGCTTCGGCCCAGGACCCGAGGGATTCCGCTGCCCGACCACCGCGCTGTTCGACCCCGAGTTGGATGGCACGGAACAGTTCGACCTGTCGCTCCCAGGAACGATCCCGCTCGGACTGCAATCGCCGGACGACGGTGTCCATCTCCGTCGGCAGGCCGTGCCGCGCGATGTGCCGGACCCATTCCAACAGCT
>WBXI01000109.1 GCA_008933025.1 Verrucomicrobiota bacterium | reverse complement strand
GGAGCGACGCGAGTTCCGATTCCTCCGGCGGCACGTTCGCGGCCACCCGGCCCAACTCGATCCCGGCGGCGTCCCGGACGACGTGGATGCCGGGAAAGCGCGCGTCGAAACGCAGCACGCCATGGTCGTCCGCGGTGGCCGTGGTCCCGGGGCCCTCCGGCGGATCCACGGCGAAAGGGCGGCCCATGGCGCCGGGGCCGAGGTCGAGCGTGGCTTCGGTCCCGGTGGTCGCCGCATTGCCATCGACCCAGGTCCGGTCGTCCGCGCCGCCCGAGAGGAAGCGGATCGCGCCATGCAACCAGGGCACGAACGTCTTGTGCTTCGGCCAATCGGTCCAACGGGTGTCCGCCGAGGTGTTCGCCAGCAACACCCGTCCCGCACCGACGGCACGCGCGAGCAGCATCGGCGTGCCGTCGTCGAAGCGGGCCAACACCGACGCGCCCGCGACCGGTTCCAGCGCGTGGCGCGCCGTGAATTCCGGGAGGACAAGGTTGCCGCTGCCGGGTTCTCGGAACGCCGCGAACACCGGGCTCGCGCGATCGACCTCGCCCAGACGCCACGGGTTCTCCGGTTCGCCCTTCTCGATCCCGCCCACCCGGGCGGGCAGCAGGTCCGCGAGCGTCGCCTCGGCCCCGGCGGTTGCCGCGTCCTCGCCGAGAAAGACCAGCAGGGCGCCGCCCGCGCGCACGTATCCGTCGAGGGCGTCCGCCAACGCGCGGTCCGTCCGGCGGGGCGCGGACAGCAACACGGCGTCGCAGGGGAGCGCGGGCACCGGGTCCCGCGGTGCGGTTCCCCGGGGAACGACGGCGGGCGCGGGCCTCGCGCGCAGGCGACCGACGGCCCCCTCGGGGGTCGCCTTCTCCACGACGTGGCGGCCGGTGCCGGCATTGGTCGTCCCGGCGTCCGGGTCCAGCGCCGCCGTCGCGAAGAACATGGATTCCTGGAACGAGCGCACGCCGCGGCGATCCTCGATCGCCAGGATCCGGATGGGCGGCGGCACGCGAAACGTCGCGAAGCGGCGGTTGTCGGCGGCGAGGGCGTCCGGGGTCGCCAACCGCACTTCCGCCCCGTGCCAACCCGCGGCAAGGCGGGGCAGGCGCAGGTCGATGTGGGTGGTCGCGCCGGCGGCCACCGCGACCGACCGGCGCCACTGGGATTGCCCGTCGACGAGGAACTCCACGTCGGTGGCCCGCGCGTCCTCGTCGCCGTGATGGGTGATCGCGGCGTACGGCCGGTTGGTTTCGCCGGCGTCGAACCGGAGGTCCGACACCGCGAGGTTGGACGCGAGCAGGTCGCCGATCTGGATCGCGGTCACCTCGAGTCCCGGCGGCACCGGCGCGGCCGCGAGGTTGGCCAGGCCCGCGCGTTGCAGGTCGCCGACGATCGCGATCGACGACACGCAGGACGGATCCCCCGCGGCGACGAGGCGCGCGGCCTCGCGGAGGCCCTCCGCGAGATCGCCGGCGGAGTGTTCGGGGCCGAGCGCGTCGAGGGGTCGGGCGAGGGCGGACGGCGGGCCGAATCCCGCGACGACCTCGGCGCGGCCGGCGCAGGAGACCAGGGCGACGCGGTCGTCGGGACCGAGCGACGCGACGAGGCGGCGCGCGGCGAGGCGGGCGTTGTCCCAGCGGACGCCCTGGGAATCCTTGGCGCGGAGGCTGAGGGACCGGTCGAGGACGACGACGAGTTGCCGGCGGGGTCGTTGGCCGGGTCCGGCGGGGTTCCGCGGGAGAAACGGGCGGGCGAAGGCGAGCACCACGAGCGCGAAGGCGAGCATGCGGAGCAGGAGCAACAGCAGGTTGCGAAGCCTGCGCCTGGCCTTGGCCCTGGGGTCCTGTGGCCGGAAAAAACGGATCGTGCTGAAGCGCATCCGCACCTGGCGCCGCTTCATCAGGAGATGGAGGGCGACCGGGATGCCGAGACCGGCGAGGGCGGCGAGGAGCGCGGTGTTGGCGAAAAGGAAGGGCATGTTCCCGGGGCCTACACGGCGGCGCGTTTCTCGAGGTAGCGCATCAACGCGCCGTCCAGCGGTTGGTCGGTCCGGATGGTTTCGTAGTCCGCTTCCAGACGCCGGCATTCGCCGCGGATCCGGTCGCGGAAGGCCCCGATGCGGCGGCGGTACTCGTCACGGAACTCGTCCGCGTCCACCACGATCTCCTCCGCCGTCTCGCTGTCTTCCATGACGAATTCGCCCTCGGCCGGCAGATCGAGTTCCTCCGGGGCCAGCAGGTGGAGCACGAGCGTTTCCTGGCGCTGGCCGTGGAGTTGGCGCAGCAACGCGAACACCGTTTCCTCGGCGGCGAAAAAATCCGAGATGACCACCGCGATGCCGCGCCGGGTGAAGGTCTGCACGATGCCCGCGAGATCGTCGCCGAACCGGGTCGTTCCCGAGGCCTTGCACCGGGCCAGCAACGCGAAGATCTCCATCGCGTGCATCCGCGACGCCCGGGCCGGCAGCGCCTGCCGCGCGTCCGACCCGAACAGCACCAGGCCCGGCGCGTCCCGTTGCCGCACCATCAGTTGCGCCAAGACCGCCGCGAGGATCCGCCCGTAGGCGAACTTGTTCCCGTCGCCCGCCCCGAAATCCATCGAGGCCGACGTGTCGAGGAGGATCTGCCCGCGGAGGTTGGTGTCGTCCTCGAATTGCCGGATGTAGAGCTCGTCGGTTCGCGCCCAGACTTTCCAGTCGAGGTGGCGGAGGTTGTCGCCGGGTGCGTAGGGACGGTAGGCCGAGAATTCGGTCGAGAAGCCGAGGAACGGCGAGCGGTGCAGGCCGTCGAGGAAACCCTCCACGATGGTCTGGGCCAGGAGCGGCAGGTTTTCCGCCGCGGCCAGCACGCGCGCGTCCAGGGCAAGGGTCGAGGGCATGGCGACGGTCGGGTCAACGGCCGTCCGGGGCCACGTCGCGCAGCAGGTCGTCGAGCAGCGACTCGATGCCGACTTTCTGCGCGCGGGCGTTGAAATTGGTCAGCACCCGGTGCCGCAGCACCTGCCGGGCGACGAAGCGGATGCCCTCGGGATCGGCGCACAGCCTGCCGGTGGTCGCGGCCCGCGCCTTGGCGCCGAGCACGAGGTACTGCGATGCCCGCGGACTCGCGCCCCAGCGGACGAATTCGCGGATGTAGGCGGGCGCGTCCGGGTTCTCGGGACGCGTGGCGGACACCAACCGCACGGCGTAGCGGATGACCTCGTCGCTCACCGGCATGGCCCGGACGAGTTTCTGGATCTCGAGGATCTCGGGTCCGGTCAGGACGGGCGTGATCTCGGGGACATCGTTGCCGGTGGTGGTGCGGACGACCCGTTCCTCGTCCTCGCGGGTGGGATAGCCGGTGTTGATGCAGAACATGAAGCGGTCGGCCTGTGCCTCCGGGAGGACGTAGGTGCCTTCCTGCTCGATGGGATTCTGCGTCGCGAACACATGGAACGGCCGTGGCAGCGCGTAGGTCTTGGTCCCCACCGTGACCTGCCGCTCCTGCATGGTCTCCAGCATCGCCGCCTGGGTCTTCGGCGGCGTCCGGTTGATCTCGTCGGCAAGGACGAGGTTCGCGAAGACGGGCCCGGGCAGGAACACCGCCTTGCGTCGGCCGGTCTCGTGGTCTTCCTCGAGGACTTCCGTCCCGGTGATGTCGCTGGGCATCAGGTCGGGCGTGAACTGGATGCGGCTGAAACCGAGGTCGACGGCGCGTCCGAGCGAGCGGATCAGCAGCGTCTTGGCAAGGCCGGGGACGCCGGTGACCAGGGTGTGGCCGCCCGCGAACAGGGTCAGGAGGACGTTCTCGACCACATCGTCCTGGCCGATGATGACGCGGCCGAGTTGTTCGACGAGGCGTCGGCGTTGTTCGGTCAGTCGAGCGATGGCCTCGACGGGCACGGGGATGGCGACCGGGGCGGGCGTGCCGCCGGGGAGGGGAGGGGGAATCGAACTCATGCGCCGGGGATCGGTGTTGGAAGGAGAACGCGGTGGGACGGCCGGAGTTTCGGAAATGCTGGGACGAATCGCGGATGACCCGGCCATGGGTACGCGCGTGGCGGGAAAAAGCCCGCGAAAATCCGCGGGGTCGGGCCCGTCGTTCCCCGTCCCCGCGGAAGAAGCGGGCCGCGGCCCGGCCCTCGGCCCCGACGCCGCCGGCGGTTCGCCGGGTCGGCCGCGGACCCGCGGGCCCGGGAACCGTCGGCCGGCATGCCGTTTGACATCGGTGTCTACATCGGTTTCTGTTGTGGCAGAAATGACTGAGAATCGAAAACTGACGGCGGTGCAGGAGCGTTTCGTCCTGCACTGGGGGGAGATGGGCAGCCGCTGGGGCATCAACCGCACCGTTGCCCAGATCCATGCCCTCCTCTTCGTTTCCGATCGTCCCCTCGATGCCGAGGAGATCGCCCAAACCCTCGGGGTCGCCCGGTCCAACGTCAGCACCAGCCTCCGCGAACTCCAGGGCTGGGGCATCGTCCGCCGCGTCCATGTCATGGGCGATCGACGCGACCATTTCGAGAGCATGAAGGATGTCTGGGAGATGTTCCGGACCATCGCCGAGGAACGGAAGAAGCGGGAGGTGGACCCGACGCTGGCCATGCTGCGCGACTGCGTGGCCGAGGCGGGCAAGGGCAAACACGCCGACGAACACACCCATGCCCGGCTCGGCGAGTTGCTGCGGTTTTTCGAAACCACTTCCGGCTGGTACCAGCAGGTCCGGAGTCTCCCGCCGTCCGCCCTCGCGAGGATCGCCTCGCTCGGCGACAAAGCCCTCAAACTGCTCGGGATCGCCAATCCGTGATCCCTTTCGCGAAAGAAGGTTCCCGTGAAGACCGAAATTGCCGATGACAATGCCGGGAGCGTGAACGGATGGATCGGTTACGATGCCTCGTGCCGGTTCTGTCGCGCGACCCGCATCCGTTTCGATGCCCTGTTCCGCGCCCGCGGGTTCGTTTTCGTTCCCCTCCAGCATCCCGTTCTCGCCGCCGAACTCGGCGTGGATCCGCTCCATCCCCACGTCGAGATGAAGTTGCTCCTCGCCGACGGATCGGTCCTGGGCGGCGCGGAGGCCTGCCTGCATCTCGGGCGACGCGTCTGGTGGGCGGCGCCGCTGGCGTGGATCGGTGGCCTCGCTCCCTTCCGTCCGCTCGTCGACTCGCTCTACCGGGCCGTCGCCTCCCGGCGCACCTGTCTGGGCGACGTGTGCGGCGCCGGGACGGGTGTCCGGGGTGCCGATGCCCAGCGACACCATCACCACACCACCGCGTTTTTCGAATCGCCGTGACACCGAGCCCTCCGGACCCTGCGGTCTTGCGTCCGGGGCGGGCCGTGATAGCTCCTCTCCCATGAAACTCCCGGCCATCCTGTTCGCGGTGGGAGCGGCGGCCGTCGCGCGCGGTCAATTCGTCATTCCACGCGTCGACGCGCATCGGTCGGGCATTTCCTGCGTCACCCGGCCGACGCTGATGGCGGGCGTCGGCCTCCCGGCGGGCATGGCGGCGGTGGGTTCCGGGGGCATGGCCGCGAACCCGAATCCGGCCGCGGCATTCGCGACGTTCGCCCCGCTCCTGCGGGCGCCGGCGCCGGCCAACCCGGCGTCCGTGCCGGGGGCCACGCCGGCGCTGGGCATGACGACCCCGGAACCGCGGAAACCGGAACCCTCGGTGATCGCCGCGCGGCTCCTGGCCTACCAACGGGAACAGGCGAAGGCCGGTTCGCCCTCGGCGCAATACGCGTTGGCGATGCGGTATCGGACCGGCGACGGCGTCGAGGCGGATCCGCGGATCTCGAGGATCTGGATGGAGGCCGCGGCTCGCCAGGGGAGCGAGGAAGCCGCCCGCAGTCTGGAGACGGTCCCGTCGGTCGCCACGCGCTGAGCGGGCCGAGCCGCCGGGCGCCCCCTTCCGTTGTTTTCCGTGGTTCCCGCCTGCGGTGGCACCCGGGGGGGGCGACGCGACGCCAAGACGCCGGCGTCCTTTGGGCGGGGGCCGAAAACCGGATGCGGACCGCATGCGACGGTCGCCGTGGTCGGTCGCGGCCGCGTCTTCCGGACGAACCTTGCCTTGCGCGGTGCGCGACGGGCGCCGATTCTCCGGCCGCATGTTCGTCTGGTTGCGCGAAGGCGGTGGTTTCACGTGGCTCCTCCTCGGCCTCTCGGTCGTGGCGGTGGCCTTCATTCTCGAACGCGGTTGGGCGCTTCGGCGCTCCCGCGTCGCCCCCCCGAATCTCGAGCGTCTCCTCGGCGTGGCCGATCCGGACGCCCTGCGCGGTGCGTGCGCGGCCCAACCGTCGCCGCTCGGCAACCTCGTGCTCTCGATCCTCGACCATCTCCAGTGGACGAAGGCGGAGAACGTCGCCGCGCTGGAAGTCGCGGCCCGCCGCGAGATGATGGGACTCGAGCGCGGTCTCGTCGTCCTCGAGATCCTCGTCGGCATCGCGCCCCTGCTCGGGCTCGTGGGCACGATCTACGGCATCATCCCGCTCTTCGGCGATTTCGGGAAAGCCGTCTCGGGCGACAATTCGCTTCTGGCCAAGGGCATCGGCGCCTCGCTGAACAAGACGCTGCTCGGGCTGATGGTCGCGATCCCGTCGTTGGTGGCGTGGAGTTATTTCAACAAGCAGGTGGAGGTCCTGGCGGTGGAGATGGAGTCGCTGTGCGACCGGTTGCTGCGCCGCCATTATCTGGGCGAGGGAACCGGCGCCCGGGCCCAGGCGCCGAAGCCATGAAGTTCTATCCACGCCGCCGCCGCGCCGCGCCGCCGATCATCATCATCTCGCTGATCGACGTCCTGATCGTGATGCTGACGTTCCTGATGGTCACGACGAGCTACCGGAGCCAGCCCGCGGTGAAGCTGGCCCTGCCCGATCTGGGCGAGAAACCCAAGGCCGGTGCCGCCGCGGACAAGCCGCCGCTCATCGTGACCATTGCCAAAACCGACCCGCCGTACTATGTCGGCGAGAGGCAAGTGTCCGAGGACAAACTCGGGCAGGAGTTGCGCAGCGCGGTGGCGGGGGATCCCGGGATGAGCCTGGTGTTGAGCGCCGACCGCGAGGCGAGTTGGGAGAAGGTGGCGAAGGCACTCCAGATGGCGCGCGGCGCGAACATCAAGTCGGTGAAGGCCTTCACCAAGGGGACGGGAAAATAGCCGGCGCGTGGACGGGGAACGATTCCGCGCGGTGCCGGTCCAAGGGGAAAAGGGGGGGAGTCATGGAATCCGTGCTACGCATGCTGGAAGTTCCCGGGGCGATGCTCCTGGGAGGGTCGATCGGGTGGTGGGTTTCCCGCCGCGGCAACTGGGCTTGGCTCGCGGTCTACGCCGTGGGTTTGGCGCTGCTGGGCATCTACATCGCGCTGGCCCGGTTTCCCGTCTTCGCCATCCATGTGCTCCCGCCGTCGGTCGTCGCGAGTCCCCATCGCTTCCCGATCGCGGCCATGGCCATCGTCCTGGTGCTGGTCCCGATCGGCACCCGGTTGCACGACGTGGGCCAGCGACGGCGTCTGGTGGCGTTGCTCGGCGCCATGGGACTCGTGGTGGGCGGCATCCCCGCGGTCTCCGCGCAGCGGGCGGTCCCCGAATTGACCCGCCTTCCCGACGGTTGGTTCGCCGACGGCGTTTGCCGCCAACAAACCGACTACACCTGCGGTCCCGCCGCCGCGGCGACCGGCTTGCGTCTCCTGGGAATCCGCACCACCGAGGGCGAGTTGGGTCTGCTCGCCGGTACCAGTCCCGCCGAAGGAACGCCCGCCACCGTCCTTGCCGCGGTGTTGTCGCAACGGTTCGCCGGCGACGGATTGCGCGTCGAGTTGCGGCGCTTTCGGGACATCGAGTCCCTGCGGAAGGCGGGACTCGTGCTCGTGGAGGTGCATCTGGCCCCCTTGGTGAACCATTGGATCTGCGTGCGCGAGGTGACCGAGAGCCACGTCGTCGTCGGCGATCCCACGGTGGGCTGGCAGTCGCTCACCCACGCCGACTTCCTCGCGGCCTGGTGGCGGACGGGCGTGGTCTTGGTCCGCTGACCCGCCAATCGAGGGGAGGCTATCCCCAAGACCGGGATGGCGCCGGGCGAACCATGGATTAGCTTGTTCGCGAAACCCCGTGCGGACATCCACATGACATGAAAGCGAATCCCTGGCGCCGGCGATTGGGCGGCGCGCTCTGCCTGGCCGTGGCTTTGGTCGCGATCGTTTCCGGGCGCCATCGCGTCGAGGCCGGGCGCGACGACGCGACGGCGGAACTGATGCGGATGAAACTCGTCGCCGCGCAGGAAGTGCTCCGGGCCATCGCGCTGCAGGATTTCGTGGCGATGCGCACGAACGCCGCGAAGTTGACGCGCTACAGCCATGCCAGCGGATGGGCCGCGCGGCAGTCGCCCGAATACGAGTTGTTCACGATGGAATTCCGGCGGGCTTCCGAGGAATTGGTGCGCGCGGCCGAGACCAAGAACATCGATGCCGCGACGGTGGCCTACACCCAGATGACCTTCTCCTGCGTCAGTTGCCACAAGTACATGCGGGGCGGCAAACCCTCGGGAGGGTAGGCCGGCGTGCCGGGTGGCCGCCGCGGTGCCGGGGACGGGCCCATCGGGTTTCCGTCCGCACCGGTACTTCGGCTTCCGCGGCGACGGGAGGCGTCCGTTGCCGGTCATGGTTGGTTTCGGCAGTCTTCGCGGCATGGAAGATCGATGGCGGGTCGCGTCGTTGCCCGTTTTGGAAGCGCGGGTGTGGGAATCGCTGGGGGACGCGGTGGCGCGTCCGGACGCCGCGTGGCGGACGCCGGTGGTCGCGAGCGTGGGGAGCGGCCACCGAGCGGTCGACGCGCGGGTGATGGTGCTGCGGGCGGTGTCGCGGGCGCGGGGCACGCTGACCTGTTTCACCGACGCGCGATCGCCGAAGCTGGACGCCGTCCGTTCCGCGCCCTTCCTGGCGTGGACCTTCTACGATCCCGCCGAGCGGGTGCAGTTGCGGGTTGGGACGATGGTGGAAATCCACGTGGACGACGCCGCGGCGCGGGAAGCCTGGGCTTTGGTCCCGGAACCCGCCCGGAAAAACTATGCGACGCGGTTGGCGCCGGGTTCGTCCATTCCCGGACCGCTCGCGGGACACGATTTCACGGTGGCCTTGGCCGAGCATTTCGCGGTGCTGGCCGGGACGGTGACCGAGATCGACTGGCTGTGGATGGCGGCCGACGGACATCGGCGCGCGCGGTTTCGGTACGACGTGGGCGGGGTGCCGGCGGTGGCCGAGTGGTTGGTGCCGTGAGGGGATGGCTAGTGCCGGCGGAACTGGATGCGGTGGTCGATGCGCTTGGTCTGGTGGTGTTCCAACGGCGGGAGATCGGTCTCGGTCGGGGATTCGGTTTCCTTGAGGACCGCGCGCGCCATCGTCTGGAACGCCTGCCAGCGCGGCCATTCCAGCGACTCCGCGTTCGCCACCTGCCGCAGCAGGCTGCGCCATTCGATGATCACCCGGTCGATGTCGCCATCGCCGAGGGTATCGGTGACGAACCGGTGTTTGCTGAAGGGGTCGCGGTGGATGCCGTGGACGACGGTGGCCGCGCCGTCGCCGTACTTGGGCGGGATGCCGGACTCGAGGTAGCCCTCGATGTTCTGGGTGCCGTAACGGGCGCGGCAGGCCACCGCCAGGCGTCCGCCCCAGCGGTTGTTTTCGCCCGCGAACCGGAATCCGGCGTCGAGATTCGCGAGGTCGTAAAGGAGTTCGTCGAGCGGGTACGAGGCGTCCTCGAGCGCCGCGGCGATGGCGAGTCCGTCGCCGTTCTGGAAAAAGCCGACCACCCGTCCCCGCGGCGTGGGAACACCGCGGGGGTCGACCAGCGCGAGTCGACGCCAGAGCAGGGCGGTGCCGGTCGCGGCCGTCAGCGCGCGGCAGGTCTCCGTGAGCGGGCAGACGGTGCAATCGGGCGGGAACACCTCGCGTCGCCGCGGTTGCCAGAGCGGGATGCCATGGCGGTCGACCGTCGCCTGGACCATCTGCTGGGCGAGGCTGACGACGGCGACGATTTGCTGGGGGTGGACGTCGAAGCGCACGACCGGCAGTCGCTGGAGGCGCAGCTTGTCCTCGACCTGCGGGGCCATGGTGCCGTGCCACGACTCGATGGAGGCCGTGCGACCGTGCCAACCGGTGAGACGACGGACCCATTTGGCGAGAACGACGCGGTCGGTGCCGACGCGTTCGGCGACGATGACGGAACGTCCCAGGATCCAGCCGTCGGGCGTGTCCTCGAGATGGATGATCCCGCCGGTGCCGAGTTTCGCGACGGCGGCGGGTTCGACGAGGACGGGCCGGAGCTTTGCGGGCGGGAAGGATCCGTCGGGAGCGGGTTCGGGATAATCGACGGCGAAGACGCTTCCGGCATCGCGTTCCTCGGTGCCCTGGAACGGTTCCCACTCGCCGCGGGAGCCCAGGAATTCGACGACGCGTTTGCGCACATGGCGGGCGCGTTCGGCGTCGGTGTGCAGGCCGCACGGCGTGGCGGGATGCCGCATCGATTCCTCGACGCCGAGGAAGAGGGGTTTGGTGGTGAAGAGCCGCGATTGGACGCGGACGGCCTCGGCGAACGGGTCCTTGCCCTGGGCATCCGCCGCGGCCATGAGGGTGAGCAACGCGCCCCAGTCCACCATGCCGCTGCGGGCGAGGAACGCCGGGTGCGCGTCGCGCAACCGCAGGCCGTTCGCGGTGACCACCAGGAAGCCGGTCTCGTCGATGCCCCGCCGGCCCGCCCGGCCGATCATCTGGAGGATCTCGTCCTGCCGGATGGGGATCTCGATGCCGTCGCGTTTGTAGCTGTCGGCGGTTAGGGCGACCGAGCGGAGGCTGAAGTTGATGCCGGCGGCGAGGCCCATGGTGGCGACGACGGCGCGGAGTTGGCCGGCCTTGGCGAGGGGTTCGATGACGCCGGCACGGACGGCGTAGCTCAGGCCGCTGTGATGGTAGGCCACGCGGGCACGGAGGAGTCGGGCGAGTGGCTCGCCCACGAGGCGGCGCTGGGCGTCGGTGAGTTGGAGCGGGTTGGGGTTCGGGAGTTCGCGGGCGATTTCCGCGGCGATGGTCTCGGACTGTTGTCGGCGCGGCGCGAAGAGCAGGAGAGGGCCGAGTCCCTCCGCGAGCGCCTTGGCGGTGCAACGCGCCCAGTAACCGCGGATTTCGGACGGTAGCCGCCAGCTGAGTTGGTCGACGGTGACCTCCTCGAGCGGCACGGGTCGCTCGAGATGCCGCACCACGACGGCCTCGCGGCCAAGGCGACGGAGCCATGCGGCGACGTGGTCGGGATTGGCGACCGAGCCGCTGAGGAGCAGCAGTTGGGTCTTGGGCGGCGCGAGCGCGATGGCCAGCTCGTAATTCAGGCCGCGGTCCGGGTCCGCGATCATCTGGTACTCGTCGATGACCAACAACGAGGGGCCGTCGCCATGGATCAGGCGGTTCTTCTGCGTCTCGAGGGTGGCGACGAGGACGGGTGCGGAAAGGTTGTCGGAGAGGTCGCCGGTGGCGATGCCGACGTTCCATTTCCGGGCGCGCCATTCGGCGAGTTTGTCGTTGGCGAGGGCGCGGGTGGGGACGGTGTAGATGGCTTGGCCGCGATTGCGGCCGAGGTTGGACCAGAGTTCGAAGACCAGGGTTTTGCCGGCGCCGGTGGGCGCGTGGACGACGACGTCCTTGCCGGCGCGGAGGGCGGCGACGGCCTCCTGCTGCCAGAGGTCGGGGACCACGACGCTCTGGAGCGCGGCGAGGCCCCCGGGGCTTTCCGCGGCACCGAAATCGAGTTGGCCGGCCATCGGCTTCACGCGCGGAACTTCGGGCCAACGCGCGGAAAGCCAAGCGCCAATCGGACGTGGCCGCCGGGGCGGCCCGGCGGGGCTACGCCAGGATGCCGCGGATCACTTCGCCCTCCACGTCGGTGAGCCGGTAATCGCGGCCTTGGAAGCGGTAGGTGAGGCGCTCGTGGTTGAACCCGAGTTGGTGCAGCAGCGTGGCCTGCAGGTCGTGGACGGTCACCTTGTCGCGCACCGCGCTGAACCCGAGTTCGTCGGATTCGCCGTACATCGTGCCCCCGCGGATGCCGCCGCCCGCGACCATCATCGAGTAACAGTCGGGATAATGATCGCGCCCCAGCACGTTGCCCGCCGCCGTGCGGCCTTCCCGGAACGGGGTGCGGCCGAACTCGCCGCCGAGGACGATCAGGGTGTCGTCCAGCAGGCCGCGCTGGCGCAGGTCCCGGATCAACGCGGCCACCGGTCGGTCCATGGTCGCGCACTTCCGGGTCAGGCCGTCGCGGATGTCTTCCGAGGGTCCGGTGCCGTGGAAATCCCAACCCCAGTCGAACAACTGCACGTAGCGCACGCCTTGCTCGACGAGGCGCCGGGCGAGCAGGCAGTTGTTGGCGAAGCTCGATTCCCCGGGCTTGGCGCCATAGTCCTCCAGCGTGCGCGGCGACTCGCGGTGGATGTCCATGATCTCGGGGACGGACATCTGCATGCGGAACGCCAGTTCGTACTGGGCGATGCGGGTCTGCGTCTCGGGATGGCCCAGTTCCTGGGACTGGATCTCGTTGAGGTCGCGCAGCGTGTCGAGACTCATCCGCCGCACGTCGCGGTCGAGGCCCTCGGGGTCGGTCGCGTAGAGGACGGGATCGCCCTTGGACCGGCACTGGACCCCCTGGTAGATGGAGGGAAGGAAGCCGTTGCCGTAGGAATTCTTGCCGCCGTTGGGTTGCACGCCGCTGGAGATCAGCACGACGAAGCCCGGCAGGTTTTGGTTTTCCGTGCCGAGCCCGTAGGTGACCCACGAACCGATGGACGGGCGGCCCGGGCGCGGCGAACCCGTGTACACCAGCAACTCCGCGGGCGCATGGTTGAATTGGTCGGTCGTCATCGACCGGATCACGCACAACTCGTCGGCCACGGTCTGGAGATGGGGGATGGCGTCGGACAACCAGACGCCGCCGGCGCCGCAGCGGGCGAAGGTGCGCGGGGTGCCGAGGAGCTTGGGAACGCCCGAGGTGAAGGCGAAGCGTTTGCCCTTCAGGAACGCGTCGGGACAGTCCTGTCCGGTGCGTTTCACCAACTCCGGCTTGTAGTCGAAGAGGTCGAGGTGCGGGGGCGATCCGGTCAGGTGCAGGTAGATCACCCGCTTGGCCCGCGCGGCGAAGTGCGGGGCGCGCACCGCCATGGGTTCCGTCGGGGACGGCACCGCGCCGGCCAGGGCGCGGCCCAGCAGGGAGGAGAGGGCGAGGGAGCCCACGCCATGGGCGGTCTTCCCGAGGAAATGACGACGGGTGAGACGTTGGAGTCGTTCGATGTGGGGAATCATGTTCGGCGCGCCCGGTCAGCGTTTCATCAGCATTTCGTCGAGATTGAGGTAGGTGTTGCCCACCACCGTCCAGGCGGCGAGTTCCACCGGATCCGCCCCCGCGGGAAGGTCCCCGAGCGGTTTGGTCGCGAAGACCTTCGCCTTGTCGACGCCGGCGGCGAACCGTTCGCGGCTCTTCTCGAACAGCCGGAGGATGCCCGCCAGTTCCGGTTCGGTCGGCACGCGGCCGAGGCAGAGGCGGAAACCGAGGGTGGCTTTCGCCGCCGCGGTCGAGCCCGCCGCCGCCATCCGGCGCGCCAGGGCCTGGGCGGCCTCGAGGTACACCGGATCGTTCAGGGTCACCAAGGCCTGCAGCGGCGTGTTCGAACGTTCGCGGCGCACCACGCAGACCTCGCGGTTGGGGGCGTCGAACGTGGCCATCGAAGGGTAGGGGTTCGACCGCCGCCAGGTGGTGTAGAGCGCGCGCCGGTAGCGGTCCTCGCCGGCGCTGGTTTCCCAGTCGGTGCCGCTCCCGAACGCGGCGCTGAGGCCGAGCTTGGGTTGGGCCGGTTTGACCGGCGGCCCGTACATCTTCGGG
>WBXI01000108.1 GCA_008933025.1 Verrucomicrobiota bacterium | reverse complement strand
GGCGTAGCCGCCCGTGGCGTCGGCGTCACCCGCGATGCTGATGGTATAGTCGCCCGCGCCGAGATTCAGCGCGACGAAACCGTTCACCCCGTCGCTGCCGGTGAAGCGCCGGCCGCCGACGATGCGTCCATCGGGTCCGTCGAGATTCCACGAGAGCGAGGGTTGGTTGGTCAGCGAGTCGAAGTAGATCTGGCGCGGGCCGGCAAGGGTGAAAGTGTGCCGCTGGATCTGGCCCGCCGACGCGACCGCGCCGGCAACCGGGGTGTCGAATCCGGGGAGCGGGGTGGATCCGTCGACGACGGGGCGCAGGTTGAAGGCGTAGTGGGTGGGTTGGGTGGCGGGGACCGGGCTCGATGTACAGCGTATAGGTCCCGGTCACCCCGACGCCGAAGTTGGCGCGGTCGTTGGACAGATAGGATTCGGCGACCACGCGCCCGAAGGGATCCAGCAGGCGATAGTACCCGTCCGCCGGGGATTGCATGTCCAGATAGAACCGCTGGCCGGCGGTCAGGTTGTAACGGTGGACGTCGGTGGCGTTGCCCGGAACCAGATCGCCGACCACGTTGTTGCCGGGCACTTCCAGTTGGCCGGCCGCGGCATCGAGAAGCCGGAAGGCATAGCCGCCGGTGGATTGGCCCGACGCGGACACGGTGATGGTGTAATTCCCCGCCGCGAGGTTCAGCGGGCTGAACCCGTAGTAACTGTCGGTGCCGGAGAACGACCGGTTGCCGACCACCTGCCCGGTTGGACCGTCGAGGGTCCAGCGGAGCTGCCCCTGCGGCGCGAGCGAGTCGAAGTAGAGGCTCTTGGGGGACGCGAGGGCGAAGGTGTGCCGACGAATTTGTCCGGGGAGATCCAGGTGGTTGGTCACCGTCGCGCCCAGCACCAGCGAATCGGTGGCGGTCTCCGGGGAGAACAGCGTGAACCGGGTGATGCCGCTGGTGGCGGCATCGGCCGGATAGGTGGTGAAGGAGACCGTGTAGGTTCCGGTGGACGGCAGGACGAAGGTGTTGTCCGAGCCGGCATAGTACGCCCCCAGTTGGCTGCCCTGCGGCGTGTAGAGGATGATGTAGGGCGAGTATTGGAACCCTTCGATGCCGCCGGCCGCGTAGAAGATCCGTTGCCCCGCCGTCCCCTCGAACCGCAGCAAGTTCGCCGCGATGGCCGGGGTGTTGGTCACGGACATCGCCGTGCCGATCGCGAACGGGGTGGCGCCCGCCAGGTCCAGAAGGCGGAACCGGTAGTCGCCCGTCGACCCGGTCACGGTCAGTTCGTAGTCGCCCGGCACGATGTACCACGTCGGCACCGCGCCGCTCGGGTAATCCGAATAGTAGAATCCCTGCCGGTCCACTTCGATGCCCATGGTGCCGCGGAGGCTCCAGTTGAAGCCCTTCGTGGAGAGCACGTCGAAGGCGAACCGGATGGGTTGGTCGGCGTGGACGAGATAGTGGGCGACGTCCGAAGCGGCGGCGGCGGTTCCTTCGGCGACCGCGCCGAAGGCCAGCGGCGTGCCCGTCGGCGCCGGCGGCGGGGTGTTGCCGTGCGGCGTCACCGCGAAGGTCAGCGATCCGGTGCCCGTGTTGTAGATGGAACCTTCCAGCAGCAGGAAATGGTTCCCGGGCACCGTCAACACGATGTCACCCGAGTTGGCGTAGGCATTCGCCGCGACCACGTTTCCCCGCGGGTCGATCAGACGCCAATGGAAGCCGCCCAGATTGACCCTGCCCAGCAGGTCCACGCTCACGTGGTCCCCGGCGACAACCGGGAACTGGTAGGCCAGCGTCGCGTTGCCGGGAGCGAAGTTCGCCGTGCCGGTCGTGCCCGGCGTCAGCAACGGGGCGGTGGACAGATCGATGAGATGGAAGGCGTAGTCGCCCGTGGTCTCCTCGGTGCCGCGGATGGTCAGGGAGTGCGCCCCGGGTTGGAGCGCCAGCACGGAGCCGATGTCGCCGATGCGGTCGCCGTCCGCGTACCGGAACGCCGTGTCGTTGACCACCGCGCCCGCCGGACCGTCCAGACGCCAGAGCCACCGGTCGCTGTCGACCAGGGCGTCGAAGTACACGAGCCGTTTCCCGCCCGCCACCGTGAAGCTATAGGTGTCCCGTTCGCCCGGGACGGCGATGCTGCCGGTGGTGCCGGCCACCGCCCCGACCGTCGCCGAGACAATTCCGTTGAAATCGGCGTCGGGCCTTGTCTGCGCGGTGTTCGCCGCCAGCACCAGGAAGGCGTTGGTCGTCGCCACGCCGGTGACGGTCACGGTGGCCGTCGAGCCGACGGGAATGGGATTGAAGGTGGCGACCACCTTGCCGGCCGCGGCGGTGACCGTGCCGGCGCTGGCCGAGGTTCCGGTCACTTCGAGGCCCGGGGGCAACGGGTTGGTGAGCACGAGGCCGGCGGTCGGCAAGGGACCGTGGTTGCGCACCGTGAAGGTGTATGCGAACGGCGCGCCGACCGCCGCGTACGCGGGCGCGGCAATCCCCAACTCGGTCTCCGCATGCGCCGCGAACCCCAGCATGGCGTTCGCCGGCGCGATGCCGACCCACGTGATGGCGTCGCCCGCCTTGGTGGTCAGCTTTCTCAGTTCGCCCGTGCCGTCGGCCTTTGCCGCGTAGAGTCCGCCGGTCCCGTCCACCGTCATCGGCGTCACCAACCACTGGCCGTCCGTCGTCCACGCGGGGGCCAACGAACCGGCCCCGGCGAAGAACGTCCGGACGAATCCGGACCCGGCCGTGAGGTTCAACCTGCCGGTGCCGTCCGGCCGCATCTTGTGCAGATCCGGCCCGTTGCCGAATCCCAGCCACTGGCCGTCCGGCGACCACGCCGGCAGGACATCGGACGTCGACCCGTTCCCGGTGGCGATGCTGTTGGGCACCACGGCCCGGCCCGAACCGTCGAGGTTCGCCAAAAGCAGGCCCCGGCCGGGTTGGATGTTGTGGAAGGCAATCTGGCTCCCGGACGGATTGACCGTCGGCGCGTCGTCGTAGCAGTCCACCGCGAACAGGGTCAGCGGGTTGCTGCCGTCGGCATTGCGCCGGTAGATCCCGCATCCGTAGTCGTGGTAGAAGTGGGTGCTGTCCGGGAGCCAATCCATGCCCACCACGTAATCGTTGTTGGCAAAAATCAGGGTCTCGGTCCCGGTCGCAAGGTCCCGCATCCAGAGGTCGCCCCGGGCCGGGTCGGCCTGGCCGCGGTGGAACAGCATGTGCCGTCCGTCCGGGGCGAGGCGGGGCCGTGCGCCCGCCGCGACGGGCAGGTCGACCGACCCATCGCCGTTGGCCATCCACACGGTGCCGTTCAAACCGTCGCCGCGGCTGTAGACGATGGTCCCGACGATCGCCAAGGGAGGCGGCGCGGACTGGGTGGCCAGCGTGCAGCCGGCCAAGGCCATCGTTGTCAGGGTGCGGGAGAACCGGGGGAGGAGGGGGCGCATCTTCATGACGGGAAAGCGTCCACGGTGATTTCGGGCACCGCGGATGCCGAACAAGGGTCGCTCAATCCGTGGATTTCACCACCACAATCCGGCGGCAAAAAGCGTTGCTTCCCAGCAACCTACGCGTAGTCAATCACCCGCGCGTCGGCCCCTTTTGTCTTTCCGAAAACCGCTCAACGGGGACGGGCGCCGGGTGAGGCGGCGGGCTTCCGGGTCGCCGGGTTGCCTTCCATGTCCATCAGGCGCTGGTCCTCGGCCGAGGGTTGCCCGCCGCGTTGGCTCCAGAACCGTTCCTTGAAGGGGTTGATCCGCGGGCCCACCGCGGTTTCGTTCACCCACCCCTTGCGAACCGAGTTCCACCAGCGGTCGTACTTGGCGGACAAGGCCCCGACAATCCGCCGGTTGTCGGCCGACAGATCCGTTTTCTCCCCGGGATCCGCGGCTACGTCGAAGAGCATCCAGTGGGGTTCGCGGCCGCCGTCCGGCGACACCAGATGCCAGCGCGGGGTGCGGACGGCCGCCACCCGGTACCGGGCCGACTCCGGGTCCGAACCTTTCGGCCAGCGCCCGAGATGGGTGAAGAGGATCCGCTCCGCCCACGGGGCCCCGGGGTCCTCCAGCAGCGGGACGAGCGACCGTCCCTCGATCCGGGATCGGACCGGGCGGGGCAGGCGGGCGCCGGCGATCTCGGCGATGGTCGGGAAGAAGTCGATGTGCGCGGCCAGCGCGTGGCAGTCGGAAGGATGGAGCGTTCCCGGCCAACGCCACAGCGAGGCCGCGCGCGTGCCCCCGAGGAAGGCCGTGCCCTTGGCGCCCCGCATCCCGGCATTGTAGCCGGCCAACAACCCGCCGTCGGCGCCGTTGTCGGTCATGAACACCACCAGCGTGTCCCGATCGATGCCCCATTCCCGGAGTCGATCCAGCAGGCGTCCCACGTTGTCGTCGATGTTGGCCACCATCCCGAGGAACTTCGCGGCCTTGGGATGGGCGACCTTTCCGGCGTAGCGGGCCTCGTCCTCGGCACGGACCTGCAGGGGGGCATGCGGTGCGTTGCAGGCGATGTAGGCGAAAAAGGGCCGGTCGTGCCGCCGGTCGCCGATCCAGCGGAACGCCTGTTCGAAGAAGACATCGGTGCAATAGCCATGGGTCTTCTCGAAGACGCCGTTGTGGAGGATTTCCGGGTCGAGGTAGGTATTGCCGGGCGCGTCGCCGCAGGAACCCGGATAGGTTTGGCCGATGCCACCCCCGCCATGGACGAAGACCTCGTCGAAGCCGCGCCGATCCGGTTGGTGGGCGGGTTCGTCGCCGAGATGCCATTTCCCGAAGATTCCCGTGGTATAGCCCGCGGACCGGAGGACCTCGGCGAGCGTGGTGGCGTCCAGGGCCAGTCGTTCCCGCTCGAGGATGGTATGCGTCACCCCGCTCCGGAACTCATGCCGCCCGGTGAGCAGCGCCGCGCGCGTGGGCGAACAGGTCGGGCTGACGTGGAAATCGACGAAGCGCACCCCCTCGCGGTGCACCCGGTCGATGTTGGGGGTCCGCAGCACCGGATGCCCATGGCACGACATGTCCCCGTAGCCCTGGTCGTCCGTCAGCACCAGGATGACGTTGGGCCGCCGGCCCGCGACCGCGCCGGCCAGCAGACAGCGATCGGGCGGGAGGTCCAGCCCGAGGATCCACAGGATGGCCAGCACGACGCGCCATCCGGTCGCGGTGCGGGGGACGCCGGGAGATTTCATGGTGAGGGGACGGTCGCGGGAACCGCGCACCTTGGGCCGGGACGTCCGCTCCGCGCAATCCCCGCGGGACAATCGGCAAGCCGCGGTTGGTTCCGGGTGGCCCGCGGTGCGAGCCATCCGGTGGAACATTCGGTGCATCCCGGCTCCGCGGCGGAATCCTCCGGCGGCGGGACGGGCACCCCGTTCCCGCAGGGTATGAATGCGGAATCCACAGACAGTGGGACGACGGGCGGGGTGTATCCCACCGTCGCCGAATGGAAGGCGATCGTGGCGGAATTCCAGGAACCGTCCGCGGCGCGCGCGATCTGGCAGTTGGTGAACACACTCTGCCCATATGCGTTCCTGTGGTACCTGATCCACCGATTCCTCGACGTGTCGTGGTGGGCCGTCGTGCCGACCGCGGCCTTGGCGGGCGTCCTGTTGGTCCGGATCTTCATCATCTTCCACGACTGCGGGCATGGTTCGTTCTTCAAGGCGCGGTGGGCCAACGATCTCGTGGGTTTCCTGACGGGCCTGCTCACCTTCACCCCCTATTACCATTGGCGCTGGGAACACGCGTTGCACCACGCCACCACCGGGGATCTGGACCGGCGCGGGGTCGGCGACGTGTGGACCATGACCGTGCAGGAGTATCTGGAGTCGTCCCGCTGGCGGCGCTTTGCCTACAAACTCGCGCGGAATCCGGTGGTGCTGTTCGTGATCGCGCCCTTCTTCCTCTTCGTGGTCGCCCAGCGTTTCCCGAAAGGCCGTGCCGACGCCCGCGAGCGGCACTCGGTCTGGTACATGAACCTGGCGATCCTCGGCTTTGTCCTCGCCCTCGGATGGATCTTCGGACCGGTGCGGTATCTGGTCGTCCAATCCATCGTGATCGGCGTGGCCGGCGCCGTCGGCGTGTGGATGTTCTACGTGCAGCACCAGTTCGAGGATGCCTATTGGGAGCGTCACGAGGATTGGGATTTCACGGTCGCGGCGCTGCAGGGTTCGTCCTTCTAAAAATTGCCCCGGGTGCTCCAGTGGATCTCCGGCAACATCGGTTACCACCACATCCACCACCTCAGTTCCCGCATCCCCAACTACAATCTGGAACGCTGCCACGAATCGCATCCGGTCTTCCGCCAGATCAAGCCGATCACCCTGCGCACCAGTCTCAAATCCCTCGGCTACCGGCTCTGGGACGAGGAACTGCGCAAGCTGGTCGGGTACCGCCGCATGCGGGAAGCCCGGCGACGGTTGGCCGCCGAAAAGGCGGCGGGCTCCGCCAAGGCGACGGGTCCGGTGCCCAAGGATCCGGACGCCGGATCGGGCCCTGGCCACGCCACCCGGTGAGGTGCCGGGACCGGCGGTTGCCGGCAGGGACAATCATTCCGCGGATGGCGTCATCCCCGGACGCTCGCGGGGATCGCCGCCGGTTTCGCCGGGTCGTGGCCGGACCGGGCCCGGAGCACGACGTGGTTCCGGACGCTCTGGTCTTCCACCACGCCGGCCGGAAATCGGGCGTCGGCCGGTGTCCATGGAACAGGGCGGGGGGGTCGCGAGGGGAAGTGGGTCTTGGGAATTGGGGGTTGTGTCGGGGGTGGGCGGCGGTGGATGCGCGCCCTCGGGAATACGGCCGGGGGCGTGGCGTCGGAATGCGCCGGAAGCGAACCGCGGCTTGACCCTGGGTTTGGGGGCGTGATTGAGTCGCGTCGGCAGAGCGCAGGAGAGGTGGCCGAGTGGCTGAAGGCGCTGGTTTGCTAAACCGGTTTACGGTCAAAAGCCGTAACGGGGGTTCGAATCCCCCCCTCTCCGCCAATTCTTCACGGATTTCTTCGTGGCGGGTTGCGGGGCAGGAGCCCCGAGCCATTCCCGGCAGCGTCCAGACACCTCCCAAAAAGTCCCACCGTGGGACAGGGCTGTTCACGGGGGTTCGGGGAAGGCCAGTCTGCTGACCGCCACCGGCCCGATCACACCCGCCCGACCCCTCGGCCCAGTGTCCACCCGTCCCGCGTCGCCCCTTCTTTCGAGAGCGTGGCGGCCCCTTGGCCGTCTATGGCGACGGCTGGCTGGAATGCCCTGCACAAGGGCCCGCCGGAGTGGGTGCGCGTGGCGCGACGCGACCCGGTCAGCGGGCCACGGTCCGCCGCATCACGATTTCGTCGGGATTCATCCCGGCGAATTCCCAGCCTTCCTTCACGAGGCCGTTCATCGCGGCGTTCAGGTAGAAGGCGCGCTCGTCGGCGTGGTCCGGACGGGTGAATTTGCGGAGCTCGGGTCCGATGAACTCGACCTTGCCTCCCGGTCGGACCACATGGGTGTTTTCCCGACCGCCCCAGCGGATGGTGAGGTATTCGTTGCCCGCGCCGTTCGATTGCGCATGGAGTGGCAGTCGCGGCCACAGCAGTGCGGCGAGGGCGATGATCGAGAGGCAGGCGAACAGACGCGGTGATTTCATGGGTGAATGCGGTGGAAGGGTCAGTAACGGGGCTTGCCGGGATCGACGGTGAAACCGCCTTGGCTTTTTTGGTTGAGGTCGAAGAAGAGGCGTTGTGGAACGCGGTCTTCCTGCCCGAACCAACCGCCGGTACGGAACACCTTCGCCTGCGTCGTCTGGCCGTCGCGCACGGGATGAACCCGGATCACGAAGTCGGACGAGCCGAAATTGTGGAAGGTCCCGTCGCGGTCGCCCCAGATGCGGACGTCGGCGGGAGTCACGCCCACGTACTCGTCGTTGACCTCGATGCGGGCGCCGGGATCGCTGGCCTCGACCTTGACGTGGTAGGCGATGGTTCCGTTCGGGCCTTTTTCCGGCGCCGAGCCGGGCTTTCCCGCGCAACCGGCGGCCAACCATGCGAGCGATGTGCCGAGGGCGAGCAGGTTCTTGGGTTGCACGGTGGGCACGCTACCGGCGTGGTCATGGAGCGTCGAGCCAAGAGCCCGCCTGAAAAGGCGGGTGAACCGGCCGGGGGCCGGCATTGAGAGTGTGAAAACCCGATCGGAGGACAGGCCAACGGTTTCGTGGATGCGCGCCGACCATGGGCTGGGCGGGAGCTGCATCCCCTGCAGCGAACCCATCTCTTCGCCCGATGAAACACGCCGGCTCCAGGACCAACCTCGCGGGATGCCCCATGGACTCTGCTTGAACCCACCCGTCGCCGGTCGGGGAACTTGGCCGACCGCCCAGCGACCGTCGTCTGGTGACCGACGCCATCCTCGGCGTGGGCAAAGCCGGCATTCCTTCGCGCCTCCTTCCCGCGGGCTCCGCGCCGTGACAGACGGCGGGCAGGGGATCGACCCGGGGGCCTTCGCGGGGGAGGACGTTCTCCACGGTTCGGCAGCGTTGACGCCGGGCGAGGTCGGGGCGCAGCCTGACGAAAGCCAATGAACCGTCCCGCAAGGAGTTCCGTGCCTCCGCGGATGAAGACGGGAACGGTGCAACGAAAGATCCAGACCCGGTGGCCAAAACGTCGAACCCCAAAACCGACTCCTCCGCCAACCTCGGCTTTGAGTCCCGCGCCTGCGGGACCTGGCTCACCGCCGACAAGCTCCGCAACAACATGGACGCGGCGGAGTACAAGCACGTCGTCCTCGGCCTGATCTTCTTTGAGTACATCTCCAACACCTTCGAGGAACACCGTGCCAAGCTCCTCGCGGGCCAAGGCGACTACGCCGGGGCCAATGCCGAAGACCCCGACGAATACCAAGCCGAGAACGTCTGCGGCTCCGGCGGCATGAGTGATCCGATTCCTGAGAGCCTATTTGAAAAATCGACAAACCTGGGTGAGTGAATCGGAATCCCACAAATGCCGAGCAAAAGCGCGTGATCTCGCCCTTTTGTACTGACCACGCCTCCGGCGCGGCAGCGGCAGTCGAGGCGATGCACAACGCCTCCTTCGACACCGATCTCACCGACGCCCAGTGGCTCCGGCTCGAGCCACTCCTGCCCGAGTCCAAGCGGACCGGACGCCCCCCAACCGCCCGCCGTCAGATCCTCAACGCCCTGCTCTATATCGCCAAGGCCGGGTGTCAATGGCGCCTCCTGCCGACCGGCTTTCCGCCATGGAGGACCGTTTACGGCTACCTTCGGGCGTGGTCGCAATCGGGCACACTGAGCGACGTCCACAACCGGCCCACCGCCGCCATCCTCGACGGCCAGACCGTTCGCTCGGCCGGATTCGCGGAGGAGGCCGGCGACGACGGGGCCAATAGGGCCAAGGGCGGGAAGCGTTTCCTGTTCGTCGACACGGTGGGACACGGGCTGGCGGTGACGGTCGTGCCCGCTGCCGTGGCGGAGCGCGAGGGAACCAAGGGACTGCTCGACCAAGTGCTCGCCCAGCCAACCTGGCTGCAATGCCTCTACGTGGACGCGGGCTTCAACGGCCCGGACTTTTCCGGCGACGTGGCGGCTTTGAAGCCGGGTCTGGCGGTGGAAGTGGTGAAGCGGAGCGACACGGCCCAGGGATTCGAGGTCGTGCCCAGGCGCTGGGTCGTGGAGCGGACCTTCGGCTGGTTGATGCAACACCGGCGATTGGTCCGGGACTACGAGCGGCGCGCCGAGAGCGTCGTCGCCTGGATTCATATCGTGATGATGCGAATCATGCCGCGCAGACTGGCCTGATCCCGCGGAATCCGTGGGTTTTCAAACCAGCTCTGAACCAACTGAAAGCACAAGATAGACACACGATGCACAAGAGAACGTTATTTCCTGTCTTCCTATGTGTGCCGCTGCTGTTCCCATGGTCGGCGGCCTTCGCTGAACCTGCCCCGGTATCCTTCAACAAAGACATCCGGCCGATTCTTTCGGACAAGTGCTTCTCCTGCCATGGACCGGATGTGAAGCAGCGCAAGGCGGGGTTGCGTCTGGATACGCCGGAGGGTGCATACGGAAAGACCGAGAGCGGGGCGGTGGCGGTCGTGCCGGGAGATTTGAAAAAGAGCGAGGCGTGGGCGCGGCTCAATACGGCCGACATGGACGAGCTGATGCCGCCGCCGAAGAGTCACAAAGTGCTTCAGCCCGCGCAGCGGGATTTGCTCGGGCGCTGGATCGCAGCCGGTGCTCGCTACGAGCAGCACTGGGCTTTCGTTCCCCCGCAAAAGCGGGCGCTACCGGCAATCGGCCATCGGCACTCCGCAGTCGGAAATCCAATCGATCATTTCATCCTCGCGCGACTGGAGCAGGAGGGACTTTCTCCTTCGCCGGAGGCGGAACGCACGACGCTCATCCGCCGATTGACGCTCGACCTCACAGGCCTGCCGCCGACGGTCGTTGAGGTGGATGCTTTCCTGGCGGACTCCTCTCCTCAGGCCTACGAGCGTGTGGTGGACAGGTTGATGGCCACTCGGGACTACGCCGAGCGGCGCGCGCAGGACTGGCTCGATCTGGCGCGTTATGCCGACACGCGGGGTTTTGCCGACGACAAGCAACGCGACATCTGGCCGTTCCGCGAGTGGGTGATTGCGGCGATTCGGCGCAATCAGCGATTTGATCAATTCACCATCGAGCAACTAGCCGGCGACATGCTGCCGGACGCGACCACGGAACAGCACATCGCCTCCGCCTTTCACCGCAACGCGCCGCAGGCGAAGGGCCAGACTTATCCGGTCGAAGAATATCGGCTCAAAGGCGTGACGGATAGGATCAACACCACCGGCACCGTCTGGATGGGTCTCACGGTGGGCTGCGCAGAGTGCCACGATCACAAGTTCGATCCTATCTCACAGGCGAATTACTATCAACTCTTCGCCCTGTTCAACAACATCCAGCACTCCGGCGAAGGATTCGCGCAAGGCGGGCCGCATTTGGAAATCGAACTGGCGGACAAACATAAGGTGTCCGTGCCGGTGATGAAGGAGCGCGACCAACCGCGCGAGACATTCATCCATTTGCGGGGGAATTTCCTGACCCGCGGAGACAAAGTCTCGCCGGGAGTTCCGGCCTTTCTGATCGACGCACGGACTTCGCAGCCAAGCAATCGGCTGGAGTTTGCACGCTGGTTGGTGAGCGGGAAAAATCCACTCGTCGCGCGGGTCGTGGTGAACCGTTTCTGGCAAGCTTGTTTTGGCTACGGCCTCGTGCGCACGCCGGCGGATTTCGGCCTGCAAGGCGAGCCTCCCACGCATCCCGAATTGCTCGACTGGCTGGCGAGTGAGTTCGTCGCGTCCGGCTGGGACATGAAAGCGATGCACCGTCTCATGGTGACATCGGCGACGTATCGCCAATCAGCCCGCATCCCGCCGCAAATCGCCGTGTGCGATCCACGGAATCGCCTGCTCGCGTGCATGACGCGGGTGCGTCTGCCCGCAGAGCAAATCCGCGATCAGGCGCTTGCGCTGGGTGGTCTGCTGAAATCCGGCGGCAACGGTCGCAGCGTCTTCCCTCCGCAGCCGGACAACTACTGGGAGGACCGCGACCTGCCGGGAAAATGGGCCGCCAGCAGCGGCGATGACCTCCATCGCAAGAGCCTCTACACTTACTGGCGACGCATGGCATTGCACCCGACGATGGAATTGCTCGATGCACCGTCGCGCGCTGTCTGCACCGCACGCCGCAACACCGCGAATCTGCCCACGCAGGCGCTCGTGACACTCAACGATCCCATTTTCGTCGAAGCCGCCATCGCCCTGGCGAAGCGCATCCTTTACGAAACGCCGCAAGGCAACGCCGCCCGACTGGAATTCGCCTTTCGCCTCTGCCTCTGCCGCAAGCCCGACAGCGAAGAGCGAGACCGCTTTCTCGCGTTCATTGATGAGCAAACCAAACGCCATGCGAACGACATTCCCGCCGCATGGACAAGCCTCGCCACGGTGCTCCTGAATCTCGACGAAACCCTGAACAGGCCATGACACTGCCCCCTGCTTTCGGCGACTCACTCACGCGCAGGGCCTTCCTTGGACGCTCCGCCGGCGGGTTGGGCGCGCTCGCGCTCGCGTCGCTGCTGAAGCCCGATTTGCTCGCGGCCGGCGGACTGCCGGGCTTTCCCAATTTCGCGCCGAAAGCCAGGCGCATCATCTTCCTCTTCATGGCGGGAGGGCCGTCGCACGTGGATTTGTTCGACCCAAAGCCGAAGCTCAACGAACTCGACGGGAAACCCATCCCGCCGGAGCTGTTGAAGACCCACCAGCAATTCGCTCTGATTCGCGGCACGCCGAGTTTGAAAGGCTCGCCCTATAAGTTCCAAAAACACGGCCAGTCGGGAACGGTCGTCTCCGAACTGCTGCCGCATCTTTCCAAGGTCGCCGACGAACTCACCGTCATCCGCTCGCTGCAAACGGACACTAACATCCATGACCCCGCCGTCAATTTCATGAACTGCGGCACGCTGCTCGGCGACCGTCCCACGCTCGGTGCGTGGCTTTCCTACGGACTCGGCTCGGAAAACAGCGACCTGCCCAACTACGTCGTCCTCACCTCTGGCTCCAGTGACGGCCAGCCGCTGCTCCAGAGTTTCTGGGGCAATGGCTTTCTCGATTCGCGCCATGCCGGAGTGCCTTTCCGCAATAGCGGCGCGGCCGTGCTGCACCTGGGAAATCCGCCGGGCGTCACCACCGCGGACCGCCGCCGCGAACTCGACATGGTCCAGTGGATGAACCGTCGTCAGAGCGACACGCTGGGTGATCCCGAGATCGCTTCCCGCATCGTCTCGTACGAACTCGCCTTTCGCATGCAAGCCAGCGTGCCCGCGCTCGCCGATCTCAAGGAGGAACCCGACCACATCCTCAGGCTTTACGGTGCGGACCGCGCGAGGCCTTCCTTCGCGCGCAACTGCCTTCTTGCCCGCCGCCTCGTCGAACGCGGCGTCCGCTTCGTCCAGCTCTACGACCGCGGCTGGGATTCCCACACGAACATCGACGTGGAGCATAGGCGCCAGTGCGCCGCCTCGGACCAACCAGCCGCCGCGCTCCTCACCGACCTCAAACAACGCGGCCTTTTGGAAGACACACTGGTCATTTGGGGAGGAGAATTCGGACGCACCCCTGTCGCCCAAGTCTCTGGAAACACTTGGGGCCGCGACCATCACCCGCACGCCTTCACCATGTGGCTCGCCGGCGGCGGCATGAAATCCGGCCTGACCTACGGGGCGTCCGACGAGTTCGGCTATCATGCCGTCGAAAACCCCGTCCACGTCCACGACCTCCACGCCACCATCCTCCACCAGATGGGCATCAATCACGAACAACTCACCTTCCGCACCCAGGGCCGCGACTTTCGGTTGACCGACGTGCAGGGGAACGTGGTGAAGCAAATCCTCGCCTGAGCGTTTTCCGCAACTCATGCCTGTGCCTGGCATGACATCACCAGCGTTGAGGAGAAGGCAACGGAACCGATTCCGTGATGCTGGAGAAACACGGCGTCGCCTGCGACCTGATGCACGGCTTCCACTGGGACAAGTGGACGACCGGCAAACCCACCGAACGCCTCGCGCTCATCCCCGCCGGACAGGAACACATCCTGGAACAGGAAGACGGCAAGAAGCGCTGGGTGCAGGTGGTGACGGGACTTTCCCGCGCGTTCGCCCTCTGCGCCGCCAGTGACGAAGCCACGGAGATCCGGGACGACGTGAGCTGCTTCCAAGCCCTGCAAGCCGCGCTGGGCAAACACAGCACGAACCATCGGAAGACTCCCGAACAGATCGACGCCGCCATCCGCCAGCCGGTGTAAGAAGCTTTCTGTAATTTGCTTTCCGGCTGCTCCCACCCAACCCCTGCGGGGGAGGTGGAGCGATGGCGAGCGTAGCGAGCCGAGCGCAACCGACCCCGCAGGGGTTGGG